>JAJZUI010000242.1 GCA_021847175.1 Pseudomonadota bacterium | reverse complement strand
TGCCGCAGACCGGATCGCGCGCGACCGGCTCCGCCGCGCTGACGCCGCCGGCGAGATGTCCGTGCTCGTGCTCATCCATGATGCTCTCCCGTTATCGGGGCCCCGTCGCCGCCGCGCCGCGCCGCGCTTGCGGCTGGCCGATACCGGGTCTATATACCCCAGGAGGGTAATGTATCAAGGGAGGCATCCCGGAGATGCAGAAAGAGACCAAACGGGCCGTCGCGGCCCGACTGCGGCGGATCGAGGGACAGGTAGGCGGCCTGCTGCGCATGGTCGAGCAGGACCGGTACTGCGTGGACGTCCTGACCCAGATCGCGGCCGTGCGCGCCGCGCTGCACAAGGTCGAGGAGCAGATCCTGCGCGACCATGTCGGCCACTGCGTCGCCGCCGCCTTCGCCTCCGGCGACATCACCGACCAACGCAACAAGGTGGACGAGCTGGTCGACTCGATCGGGCGGATGACCCGCTAGACCCTGCAACAGAGAGAAACCATGATCCCGATCCTGCCCCGCCGGCGGCTGCTGACCTCCGCCGCCGCCACCGCCGCGCTCGGCGCACTGCCCGTTTCCCCCGCGGCCGCCGCCGCCGTGCCGCTGACCGTCGCGCGTCGCAGCCTGGAGGTGAACGGCAAGGCCGCATCCGTGTTTGGCATCCACCAGGACAGTGGCACCTCCGGGCTGGTGCTGGACCCTGGCCAGCGCTTCGCCGTGGCGCTGCGCAACCGCTGCGGCGAGCCGACCATCATCCACTGGCACGGCCAGACTCCGCCGGTGCGCCAGGACGGCGTGACCCAGACCAGGCTCGAGACGTTGATCCCGACCGGGGGAGAGCAGGGCTACAGCTTCCTCCCGCGGACCGGAACGCACTGGATGCACTCGCATCATGGTCTGCAGGAGCAGATCCTGATGGCGGCCCCGCTCGTCGTGCGCACCGCCGAGGACGCGCGCGCCGACGCACAGGAGGTGATCGTGCTGCTGCACGACTTCACCTTCCGCGACCCGCGCGAGATCCTCGCTGGCCTCACCGGCGGCGCGGGGGCCGCGGGCGGGCAATCCATGCCGGGGATGTCCGGCATGGCGATGCCGATGGGGACCTCCTCGGGAGGCACCGCGGCGCCGGACCTGAATGACGTGGAGTACGATGCCTATCTCGCCAACGACCGCACCCTGGCCGATCCGCAGGTGGTGCGGGTGGAACGCGGTGGGCTTGTCCGGCTTCGCCTGATCAACGGCGCCACCTCCACCGCCTTCTGGATCAGCCTCGGTGCGCTCCAGGGCCAGGTGGTCGCGGTCGATGGCGATCCGGTGCGCCCGGTGCCGGTCGGGGATTTTCCGATGGCCCAGGCGCAGCGGGTCGATGTGCTGCTGCGGATACCGTCCGGCGGCGGCGCTTTCCCCATTCTCGCCCAGCGCGAGGGCGACCGCCAGCGGACCGGCATCGTCCTCGCCACGCCCGGGGCGGCGATCGGGAAAGTGGCGGGCACCGCGACCCAGCTGGTCGGACCGGCCGATCTGTCGCTGGAGCGGCGACTTGCTGCCCTGGTCCCGCTCCCGCCGCGCCGGCCCGATCGGGTCCTGCGCGTGGGGCTGACCGGCAGCATGAGGCCTTATGCCTGGGGTATCGACGGGAAGCAGTGGCCCGATCATGTGCCGCTTGCGGTCGCGCAGGGCGAGCGGGTGGTACTGGACCTCGTCAATCACACCGCGATGGCGCATCCGATGCATCTGCACGGGCATCATTTTCAGGTGCAGGCGCTGGAAGGCCGCAAGCTGCGGGGCGCGCTGCGCGACACCGTCCTGGTCCCGCCGCGGCAGACCGTGCGGATCGCCTTCGATGCGGACAATCCCGGCCGCTGGCTGTTGCATTGCCATAATCTCTACCACATGGCGACGGGGATGATGACCGAGGTAGCCTACATCGGGTTCCGCCCCGGGTATTGACCCAGATCAATGCGGGAACCGGCACCGGGGCCAGGATTGTACGCGAGAGCGAAAGGGTGACTGCGATGCGACGCCGCGCGGATGAGCGGACGACGAAGACGGGGGCGGCGCTGCTGGCGCTGCTGCTCGTGCTCGTCGCCGTTCTCAGCTGGGGCGGCGTTCCTGCCAGGGCGGCACCGTCGCCACCGCCGGCGATCGGCGCGGTCGTCACCAATCTCCGTGCGCCCTTGCCGGCGTCGGTGCCGGTCACGCCCTGCCGCGGTGACGGCTGCCCCGGTGCGGCCGTGACGTGCGGCGGTCCCGGCTGCGCCAGCGTATCGGCCAGCGCGATCGTCGCCGCTCCGGTGCCGCTCGCGCCGCTGTCGCGCCGGCCGCTCCGCTTCGTGATAACATTTCAGCTGCTTCCCGGCGGCTTGAGCCACAATCCGATCGTCCCGCCGCCGCGCCACACGGCCTGAGCGGTCGTCCGGGTCGCCCGGTCGACCCGCGGCGCCGCTCCCCAATTCCGTCGCATTTCGCCGGCGCGGGCACGCCCCGCCGGGCCACGACGCAGCCCCGGCCATGCCGGAGGAAGAGGACGACACGCCATGAACAGGATTTCCTACCGCGCCGCCGCGGCGGCGCTGGGTCTCGCTTTCGCCACCGCCGGCGCCCACGCGCAGACCGCGGTTGATCATGCCGCCCATCATGCCGGCGCAGGCGAGACAAGCAGCGCCGCAACGCCGGGTACGGCGCCCGCCATGCCGGGCGGTCCGGCAGGGATGGGCGGAGCACCGGGCGCCGGAATGCCCATGAGCATGGGCGGCGGCGCCCCGACGATGATGCAGATGATGCAGATGATGCAAATGATGGGCGGCATGATGGCCCATGGCGGCGCCGGGCCGGCCGCCGGCATGATGCGCTTCGACCACATCGCCGGCCGCATCGCCTTCCTCAAGGCCGAGCTCGCCATCACCCCGGCGCAGGAGCGGGCATGGACCGCCTTCGCCGATGCGCTGAAGGGCGCGGCGGCAAAGGTCGAACCAATGCGCGCCCGGATGCCGTTGGCCATCGCAGCGGGCCCGTTGCCGGAGCGCCTGCGTCAGCAGACCGCCGTGCTCGAAGCGCGCGTGGCCGCGCTGCGTGCGCTCGCCGGTCCGGCCGATGCGCTCTATCGCGTGCTCACGCCGGCGCAGCGGCGCACCGCCGACGCGCTGATGACCGGCCCGCGCGGCATGATGTGAGGAGGCACAGATGGTGCAGCTCCCGTCCCATGACCACGGAAGCCGCGCTCGCGGAGGGCACGCGCGCGTGCCCTTCCTGCGCACTCGCGGCAGCCTCGTCTTCGGCTTCCTGATGCTGGTCGCGGCCGGCCTGCTGGTGACCGGCCATCAGGCGCATCTGCTGGCTGCGGCGCCGTTCCTGCTGCTGGCGGCCTGCCCGTTGATGCATCTCTTCATGCATCACGGGCACGGCGGCCATGGCGGGGCGGATGACAAGGGAGGCGGATCATGACGCAGGAGGGCGCCTATGGGCTCTGGGTGCTGGTCATCCTGAACTCGGCCATCTTCATCGTCTTCGCCTTCAGTTTCACCAAGCCACGCACGCCGCGCGACTGGCGTTCGTTCGGCGCCTTCAGTGCCTTCATCGTGGCGCTGTTCACTGAGATGTACGGCTTCCCGCTGACGATCTATCTGCTGTCCGGCTGGCTCACCCGGCTGCACCCACATGCCGACCTGATGTCCCACGACGCCGGACATCTCTGGTCCACGATCTTCGGCTGGAAGGGAAATCCGCATTTCAACGTGCTGCACATCGCCAGCGACGTGCTGATCTTCGGTGGCTTCATTTTGCTGTCCTCCGCCTGGAGGGTCCTGTATCAGGCGCAACGGAGCGGGCACCTGGCGACGGAGGGTGTCTATGCCAGAGTACGGCACCCGCAGTACGTCGCGTTCATCGTCATCATGTTCGGCTTCCTGTTGCAGTGGCCGACGATCCTGACGCTGCCGATGTTCCCGGTTCTGGTGTTCATGTACGTGCGGCTCGCGCATGCTGAGGAGCGGGAGGCCCAACAGACGTTCGGCGTCGAGTGGGACGCCTACGCCGCGCGCGTGCCGCGCTGGCTGCCGCGACTGGGGGGGCGAGACGGCGACCGGAGGGTCGCGCAATGACCACCCAAGCCGTCGCCACGAGCTGGTTTACCGTGGTGCGACGCTATCTGCTGGCCGCCGGCGTCGGCAACCTGGTGTGGGAGTTCGGGCAGATGCCGCTCTACACTCTGTGGCAGAGCGGGACGCGGCGCGAGATCATCCTCGCGGCGCTGCATTGTGCTGCGGGCGATCTCGGCATCGCCGCGGGTGCCCTGGCGCTGGGCCTCGCCTTGGCCGCGGCTCCTGGCTGGCCCGAGGTCCGGTTCATTCCCGCGCTGCTTGCCGCGACGGCATTCGGTGCGGGCTACACGGTGTACAGCGAGCATCTGAACGTCGTGGTTCGGCGCGCATGGGCTTATACGCCGGCGATGCCGGTGCTGCCCGGCCTCGGCACCGGGGTTGCGCCGCTGCTGCAGTGGCTGCTGGTGCCGCCACTCGCACTGCTCTGGGCACGCGGTCGCGGTGCCGCTTCGATCAACAGGTGAGTGAGGAAGTTCGACATGTACGGCAACGGCTTCATGGGTGGCGGCATGGGCTGGGGCATGGGCCTTCTGTGGCTCCTGATCCTGGTCCTGGTAGTGTTCGGTATCCTCGCGCTAGCGAAATATATATTCGGAGGCGGCAGACGCGACGGGTAATGGAACCGACCACGTGGACAGGATTTATCTCCGATCCAGGGGCGCCGCCTGAAGGCACGGGAGAGAACCATGCTGCCCAGCTTTGGCACATCACGACGTCGAGGCTTCGACGAACCTCCATCCGCTCAACCTGAGCGGCCCATCGGTGACGCTGCAATCTATGCATATCGACCGTATCATCGCGCACAGCAACGATTCCGGAGTGAACGGGCCGGCGGCGGTGCCCAGGCGCATCCATCTGCGCATCCGACTGCCGGGCGACCGCCACGCGATCGTGACCGGATTTGCCAATCCCAATGACCGACGGCCGATAACGCGAAGGAGGCTCCCATGAAACACGGTGTTTACCTCGGCGCTGCACTGATCGCCGGCGCGACTCTGGCCGGCGCGCTGGCCTGGTCGCAGGTTGCGCCGCCGACACCCGCCGCGCCAGCCCAACACGCGGCGGCACTGCGTGCCGTGCTGGTGGTCCGGCCCGGACAACCGACCATCTCGCCGCTGGTGCGGGCAAGGGAGTGCCGCACCGGCTCGGCGTGCGAAAACGGCGCGGGCGGCATCGACGTCGCGGTTCTGCTGGCCGGAACGCCATCCGCGGTCGCGACCACCGCGACCGTGCTGACCGACACCGACTGCATGCCGGACCAGGCAGGCATTTCGCATTGCCACAACGTCCTGCGGCTGGCCGATGGCAGCATGATCACCGTACGCCACGATC
>JAJZUI010000241.1:1846-5424 GCA_021847175.1 Pseudomonadota bacterium | reverse complement strand
GGGCAGCACGGAATCGGCGATCGCCTCGATCGGCGCCGTCGCATGCCGCGCCTGCCAGTAGTCCAGCTCCTTCCTCGAAAACAGGTAGCGCGCCCGCGGAAACGTCGGCACCCACCGCCCGTTCTCGGGCCGCGTGTTCCACCCCACGTGGTCCGCGTGCAGGTGCGTGCACATCACCACGTCGATGTCCTCGACCCTGAGCCCGAGCGAAGCCAGCCCGTCCATCCACGCCCGGTCGGTCTTCCTGTGCCAGATCGGGCGCGTCGGCCGTTCCTTGTCGTTGCCGATGCAGGAATCCACCAGCACCACATGGTGCGGTGTCCGCACGATGTAGCTCTGGAAGCACAGCACCACCCGGTCCTCGGCATCCAGCGCCGCAGGCCGCAGCCAGGCGCGGTTCTCCGCCAGCACCTCCTCGGAAAGCGTCGGCAGGAACTGGCGGACCGGCATGAACGCCGCCTCCATCTCCACGATCCGGTGGATGGTCACGTCGCCCAGGACGAGCGTGTCTGGGACGACGGTGCTGGCAGTCGCAGTCATGGTCGCTCTCCATCGGGCGAAAATCCGGGGGGCGGAACGCTAGCCACCCGGCTCCGCGCCCGTCTACAGGCGGCCACCACCCGGCCGCGCCAGCCATACATCCTGCGGAACCATGCCATGACGGCCGCGCGCATGGGCGGCTCCACGGCGACAGGCTAGGTTCCACCGATGGACTCGCCCGAGCCCGAACCCCGCGCCAGAAACACCATCATCGTCCTGCTCATCGTCGCCACCGCGATGTTCATGGAGCAGCTCGACGGCACCGTGCTCGCCACCGCCCTGCCCACCATGGCGGAAAGCTTCCACGTCGATGCGCTGCACATGAACGTGGCGCTGACGTCCTACCTGCTCACGCTGGCCATGTTCATCCCCGCGAGCGGGCGCATCGCCGACCGCTTCGGCTCGCGCACCGTCTTCCGCGCCGCCATCGGCCTGTTCACCACGGGCTCCATCCTCTGCGCCCAGGCGCCCACCCTCTGGGCGCTGGTCGCGGCGCGCATGCTGCAGGGCGCCGGCGGCGCGCTGATGTCCCCTGTCGGCCGCCTCGTCATGCTGCGCGTGGTCTCGAAGTCGGAACTGGTGCGCGCCATGGCGTGGCTGATGCTGCCCGCCACCATCGGCCCCATCGTCGGCCCACCGCTCGGCGGCTTCATCGTCACCTACCTGTCCTGGCACTGGATCTTCTACATCAACGTGCCCATCGGCATCGCCGGCATGGTGCTCGTCTCCATCTTCATCGAGCAGATGAAGGAGGAAAAGCCGGAGCCGTTCGACCTGCGCGGCCTCATCCTCGCCGGCACCTCGCTCGCCAGCCTGATGTTCGTCCTGGAAATGGCCTCGCGCGGCGTCGGCTCCGTCCTCGTCGTGGCCCTGATCACCGCCATCGGCGTCGCCGCCGGGGTGTCCTACGCCCGCCACGCGAAGCGCCATCCCCACCCGATGCTGGATTTCTCGCTCCTGCGCATCCCCACGATGCGCCTCTCGCTTGCATGCGGCACGCTGTCGCGCATCTCGGTCGGCGCCATGCCGTTCCTGATGCCGATGATGTTCCAGCTCGGCTTCGGCTACTCGGCGGCGCAGAGCGGCCTCATCACCTTCGCCAGTTCCCTGGGCTCGCTCGTCGTGCGCGCCGCCGCACCCGGCATCATCCGCCGCATGGGCTTCCGCCAGGTCCTGGTCTGGATCGGCGCCCTCGCCACCCTCCTGCTGGCGCTGGCCGCCGCCTTCCGCCCCGGCTGGCCGCTCTGGGGGATCTATGCGCTGCTGATCGCGATCGGGTTTTTCCAGTCGCTGCAGTTCATGGCCTACAACACCATCGCCTACGCCGATGTCTCGCGCGAGCAGATGAGTGCTGCCACCAGCTTCTACACCACCTTCCAGCAGCTCGCCCTCTCGGTCGGCATTGCCACCTCCGCCGCGGCGCTCGCCGTCTCCATCCGCCTCACCGGCCACACCGAGCCGCACCTGTTCGACTTCTCGGCCTCGCTCCTCTTCGTCTCCGCGATCTCCATGCTCGCGCCGCTGATCGCCACCCGCATGGACGAGAACGCGGGTGCCGAGATGTCCGGCCACCACGCGCCCCCCTCGCTGGCCAAGGCCGGCCATTAGCGCCCCACCCGACCACGCCCCACCCAGCCAGGCGCGGCCCACGCCCGCGCGCCTCTTCCTCATTTTCAGCCAGATCGGCCTGACCAGCTTCGGCGGCGGCCTCAGCGCCTGGATGCTGCGCGCCTTCGTGCGCGAGCGCGCCTGGCTCACCGAGGAGGAGTTCCTCAACGGCCTCGCCCTCGCCCAGGCGCTGCCCGGCGTAAACGTCACCAACATGGGGATCTGGATCGGCTACCGGCTCTGCGGCACCGCCGGCGCCGTCGCGGCGGTCATCGGCGTGGTCGTGCCGCCCGCGATCCTCATGGTCCTCATCGCCATCGCCTTCGCCTGGCTGGAGCGCTTCCCCCTCACCCGCCCGGCGCTCGACGGCGCCGCCGCCGCCGCCATCGGCCTCTCCGCCTGGATGGGCATCACCGCCGCCCGCCGTGTGCCCCGCCGCGCCGTCCCGCTCGCCATCATGGCGGCGAGCTTCGCCGCCGTCGCCTGGCTGCACATCCCCCTGCTCTGGGTCGTCCTCGCCGGCGGCAGCGCCAGCGTCGCCCTCGAATACATCCGTCTTGGCAACGAGCGATGAACCCCCGCCTCGCCACCCTGCTCGGCATCTTCGCGCCCCTGTCGCTGCTCACCATCGGCGGCGGGCAGACCATCATCGCCGACATCCAGCGCCAGGTCGTCGGCGTTCATCACTGGATGAGCGCCGGGACCTTCGTCACCCTGTTCGCCATTGCCCGCATGGCCCCCGGCCCCGGCTCGCTGCTCGCGACCCTGATCGGCTGGCGCGTCGCCGGCTTCTGGGGCGCGGTTGCCGCCACCATCGGCATCTTCACCCCCACCTGCATCCTGATCTACGCGCTCGCCCGCGTCTGGGCCCGCCACCGCGGCGCCCGCTGGCAAAGGGCGCTGGAGGGCGGCCTGCGCCCCCTCGCCGCCGGCATGATCCTTGCCACCACCTGGGTGCTGATGGGCGGGCTCGAGGGCGGCTGGCTCGCCCGCGCCATCGCCATCGCGGCGACGGCACTGCTGCTCGCGACGGAGATCAGCCCGCTGCCGCTGCTCGCGATCGGCAGCGCCGGCTTCGTGCTGCTGCACGCGCTGTGACGCGATAAAGCCCCGGCGGCCCCAACCGCAGCACCAGGCACCGCGCGCCGGAAAGCGGAACCATCCCCGCGCCGTCGCTCCAGAGGAACCCACGCTCCGGCGCAAGCCACCCGTCGTTCAAGGCCCGCAACGAAACCCGCGTGCCGTCGAGCCAGATCCCCGCGACCGCCACCCCCAGCTCCCGCGATCACCCCGCCATTGCGCACCACCGCGGGATAACCCTCGATCACCACGCCCGAGCCCGCCGCGATCGTCGCCCCAGGAAAGTTCGTGACGCTGCCGAGCGCCGTGATCAGAACGCCGACATTGCTCGCCCAGGGCGCCGCCGCCTC
>JAJZUI010000241.1:0-1836 GCA_021847175.1 Pseudomonadota bacterium | reverse complement strand
CGCAACGAAACCCGCGTGCCGTCGAGCCAGATCCCCGCGACCGCCACCCCCAGCTCCCGCGTATCGTCGCTGTCCGCCCGCACATGGGCCGGAACGAAACGCCGCGACACCAGAACGCCCCGCTCGCACCCAGCCGGCAGATCGAACACCACGCGGCCACGGTCGTAACGCGGTTCCAACGAAACCCCGCCCGCCAGCAGCCGCAGATCCGCCTCCTGCACCGCCGGTGCCGCCCGCGCCAGCAGCGCCGCCCGCGCCGCCACCATCCGCGCATCCGCCGCCTCCAGCACCAGCGCCAGGCACCCCTCCGCCGTGCCGAACGCCGGATGCAGCACCGTCGCCGCCCCGCCCTCGAACGCATCGCGGTTGCCGGTATCGAGATAGCTCTCGCACGCGAGCCCCTCCGCCAGCACCAGATCGTGCCGGTCGAGCTCGACATGCCAGTACGTCACCTCGTCCCAACTCTCCTGCGCAACGGTGTCGCCGTTCAGCAGATACCGCACGGGGATCAGCGCGCCCTGCGCCAGCACCGCATGGTCCGGCGACAGAACGAGGTCGCGCGACGGCACCCCATCCCCGAACGCCCCCGCCCGCACCCGCACCGGCATCACGTCCCAAGGCCGCTTATGCCGCCCCAGCGCCACGCGTCGCCGCCCGACCCAGCGCACCGGCGCGAACCGCCCGCTCGCCGTCGCCACGCGCATTCCCTCGCGCAGCGCCTCCACTTCGCACCGCCCCGCGGCGGCAAGAATGCCCGTCCCGCCGGCAAAGCACGCGGTCACATAGGAGTTCCCGGCCGCCTGGCGCAGCACGAAATCAGAAATCCGGTGCGATCCCGCAACATCCAGCGTGATCCCCGCCGCCCCGGAGAGCGTCAGCACCCCGCCGCCATATCCCGCGATGCTTTCCGCCGCCCCGGTCACCTCGACCGTGCCGCCCAGCACGATCGTCACCCCCACAGGCGCCTGCCCCGGCGCGAACGCCACCTCGCCCCCCGGCTCCAGCGCCACCACGCCGCCGCCCGAGAGCCCACTCCCCAGCACCACCGTCCCCGCGACATCGAGCGTCGCCCCCGACGCCAGCGACGCCGCGCCCAGCGTCCATGTCGCCCCCGCATCGACCGCGACCGCGCCGAAATTGGTGAACTGCGTCCCGAGTCCCGCGAGCGTCCCGGCTCCGGGCGCCAGTTCCAGCGTCGAAACGACCCCGACCCCCACCGCGTTCCCGCCATCGACGAGCCCGACGAACGCCGCCCCCGGCCTCACCACGACACGGTCGGCATAGCCTGCCGCGAACAGCACCGCCGCGCTGCTGCCGGAAATCGTCCCCGCATTGTCGATCGTCGTCACCCCGGACGCAGCGACGCCGAGCGTTCCCGAGATCGAGCCAACGGTCTCGTACGTGACGCCCCCGCTCACATGGGTCGAGGTGGCGTCATTGACGATCAGCCCAGGCCCCACCAGCGAGATTCCGGCCGTGTCGCCCGCGATCAGCGCCCCATTCGCGATCGTGCCGCCCGCCAGCAGGACGATCCCGGTGCCCAGCGTGTGCCTGTCGTAGATGGCAAGATCGTTGACGATCGTGACCCCGCCGCTCGCCGACCCGGCGTAGACAGCCTCACTCGGCGGCAGGACCTCGCCCGCGATGTAGCCGCCATTGCCATACCTGATCCCGGCCGGACCGCCGGCCATGATTCCGGGTCGGTCGCGGTTCAGCAACATGCCACCCTTCCCAAGCGTGACACCGCTGCCCTCGATTGCCCCCGCGTTGACCAGCGTGACACCGGCCGCCACGGCGTCGGACGCGTCGAAGCTCCAGGCCCCGTCATTGACGATC
>JAJZUI010000240.1 GCA_021847175.1 Pseudomonadota bacterium | reverse complement strand
GGCTGGAGGCGGCGATCCGCGAGCACGGCGTGAACCTGGTGCACGCGCATTCCCGCGCGCCGGCCTGGGCCGCCTGGCTCGCCGCGCGGCACACCGGCGTGCCCCTCGTCACCACCTATCACGGCACCTATTCCGAGGGCCTGCCGGGCAAGCGGCTCTACAACTCCGTCATGGCGCGCGGCGCGCGGGTGATCGCGCCCAGCCGTTTCGTGGCCGGGATGGTCGCCGCGCGCCATGCGACGCCGCCGGAGCGGCTGCGCGTGGTGCCGCATGGTGTCGATACGCGCATCTTCGACCCCGAGGTGGTGGTGCCGGACCGGCTGGTGCGCATGGCCGCGGGCTGGCGCGTGCCGGACGGCGCGCCCACCATCCTGCTGCCCGGAAGGCTGACGCGCTGGAAGGGCCAGGCGGTGCTGATCAAGGCCCTCGCCCGCATGGAGCGGCGCGACGCGGTGGTGCTGCTCACCGGCGACGCGCGGCGGCAGGGCTATGCGAAGGAGCTCGCGGCGCTGGCCGAGACGCTGGGGCTGGGCGAGCGGGTGCGCATGGTCGGCCATATCGAGGACATGCCGGCGGCGCTGATGCTCTCGGACGTGGTGGTGAACGCCTCGACCGATCCCGAGGCATTCGGCCTGGTGATCGCGGAGGCGCTGGCGATGGAGCGCCCGGTGATCGCCTCCGACCACGGCGCCGCGCGCGAGACCGTGGCGGAGGGCGAGACCGGCTGGCGCGTGCCCCCTGGCGACGAGGCGGCGCTAGCCGCGCAACTCGACGCGGTGCTGGCGATGACGCAGGCAGAGCGGCGGGCGATCGGCAGAGCCGCACGCGCCTTCGTGCTCGCGCATCACGACCTCGCGCGCATGCAGGAAGCGACGCTGGACGTCTACGAAGAGCTTCTGGAAGCGCGGTGACGCGGATGCTCGCCGCCCGGCGCATTCTGGTGATCCGCCTCGGTGCGCTGGGGGACTTCGTGCTGAGCGGCCCGGCATTCGCCGGCATCCGCGCGCATCACGCCGATGCCGAGGTCACGCTGCTGACCACGGCGCCCTATGCCGATCTCGCGCGGCGCCTGCCCTGGTTCGACCGCGTGGTGGTGGACCGGCGGCCGCGGGCCTGGAACGTCCTGGCGCTGGCACGGCTGCGGCGGTTCCTGCGCGGCTTCGACCGCGTCTACGACCTGCAGACCTCCTCGCGTAGCACCTGGTACGGCCGGCTTGCCGGCGGCGGGGAATGGAGCGGCATCGGGCGTGGCATGCGCTACCGCGACACCGACCCCGACCGCGACCGGCTGCACACGCGCGAGCGGCTGGAGGGGCAGTTGTGCCAGGCCGGGATCGCGCGGCTGCCGGTGCCGGACTGGTCGGCGCTGGCAACCGGCGCGCCGGAACTGCCGCCGCGCGCCGCGCTCCTGGTGCCGGGTGCCGCGCCCCACCGGCCGGCCAAGCGCTGGCCCGCGGAGCACTTCGCGGAACTGGC
Organism: Pseudomonadota bacterium; assembly: GCA_021847175.1. Lineage (GTDB taxonomy): Bacteria > Pseudomonadota > Alphaproteobacteria > Acetobacterales > Acetobacteraceae > JAJXXT01. Next base: position 4,024 of record JAJZUI010000240.1, on the reverse strand, counting down.
GGCGATCCTAGCCTCTCGCGGCCTCGTGCCGGTGGTGCTGGGCGGGCCGGCCGAGGCGCCGCTCGCGGCGCTCATCCGCGGGCGCTGCGCGGCAGCGCTCGATCTCACGGGGCGGACGACCATGGCGGACCTGTTCGGGCTCGCGGCGCGGGCAGAGCTCGCCGTGGGCAACGATACCGGCCCGATGCACATCGCCGCCGCCATGGGCTGCCGCAGCCTGGTGCTGTTCGGGCCGGACAGCGATCCCGCGCTGACCGCGCCGCGCCTGCCCGACGGCGGCTGGCCCACGGTGATCCGCGCCCAGAACCTCGCCGACCTGCCGGTGGAGAGGGTTGCGGCGGCGCTGTCCTGACGCCATACGCGAGAAATCCTTGTCCGGAGACGTTGCATGCCTGTCGTGACCCTGCCCGACGGTTCGACCCGCGCCTTCGACGGGGCGGTCACGGGCAGCGAGGTCGCGGCCGCGATCGGGCCCGGACTGGCGCGCGCGGCGTTGGCGATGCGCGTCAACGGCACGCTGATGGACCTCTCGCGGCGGATCGAGCACGACGCGGCCGTGGTCTTTGTCACCCGCAAAGACGCGGCGGCGCTGGAGCTGATCCGCCATGACGCCGCGCATGTGCTGGCGGAGGCGGTGCAGCGGCTGTTCCCCGGCACGCAGGTCACCATCGGTCCCGCGATCGAGAACGGGTTCTATTACGACTTCGCCCGCGAGACCCCGTTCACGCCGGAGGATTTCGCGGCGATCGAGGACGAGATGCGCCGCATCGTCGCCGAGGCGAAGCCCTTCGAGCGCGAGGTGGTGAGCCGCGAGGACGCGGCGGCGCTCTTCGAGGCCAAGGGCGAGCGCTACAAGGTGCAGCTGATCCACGACCTGCCGGCCAGCGAGACCATCACGCTCTACCGCCAGGGCGAGTGGGTGGATCTCTGCCGCGGGCCCCATATGCGCACCACCGCGGATGTCGGCCACGCCTTCAAGCTGATGCGCGTCGCCGGCGCCTACTGGCGGGGCGACCACCGCAACGCGATGCTGAGCCGCATCTACGGCACCGCCTGGCGCGACGAGAAGGAGCTGGCCGCCTACCTGCACCAGCTCGCCGAGGCGGAGAAGCGCGACCACCGCCGCATCGGGCGCGAGATGAACCTGTTCCATCTCGAGGAAGCGGCGGTGGGCAGCGTGTTCTGGCACCCGAACGGCTGGAAGCTCTACCAGACCGCCGAGCGCTACATCCGCCGACGGCTGGACGCTTCGGGCTATGTCGAGATCAAGACGCCGCAGCTCGTCGACCGGACGCTGTGGGAGAAGTCCGGCCACTGGGAGAAGTTCCGCGAGCACATGTTCGTCGTCCAGGTCGAGGACGAGGACCGCACGCTGGCGTTGAAGCCGATGAACTGCCCGGGTGCCGTGATGGTGTTCCGCCAGGGCATCCGCTCCTACCGCGAGCTGCCGCTGCGGCTCGCGGAGTTCGGGCAGGACCATCGCTACGAGCCCTCCGGCGCGCTGCACGGCATCATGCGGGTGCGCGCCTTCCAGCAGGACGACGGGCACATCTTCTGCACCGAGGACCAGATCGGCTCGGAGACCATCCGCTTCGTCGAGCTGCTTTCGTCGATCTACCGTGACTACGGCTTCGACGAGTACCGGGTGAAGTTCTCGACCCGGCCCGCGGTGCGCGCCGGCTCGGACGAGGTATGGGACAAGGCCGAGGCGGCGCTCGAGGCAGCGTGCCGCGAGGCGGGCGTCGAATACACGATCAATCCCGGCGAGGGCGCGTTCTACGGACCGAAGCTCGAGTTCGTCCTGCGCGACGCGATCGGGCGGGACTGGCAGTGCGGCACGCTGCAGGTCGATTTCGTGCTGCCGGAGCGGCTGGACGCGGAATATGTCGGCGAGGACGGTGCGCGGCACCGGCCGGTGATGCTGCACCGGGCGATCCTCGGCAGCTTCGAGCGCTTCCTCGGCATCCTGATCGAGCAGTACGCCGGCCGCTTCCCGCTCTGGCTCGCCCCGGTGCAGACGGTGGTCGCGACCATCGTCTCCGATGCGGACACGTATGCGGCCGAGGTGGCGGCGTCTCTGCGCGCCAAAGGCTTGGCAACGATCCTTGATACCGGACGCGAGAAAATCAACGCCAAGATCCGCGACCACACGCTGGCACATGTGCCGGCGATCCTGGTCGTCGGAAGGCGCGAGGCCGAGAACCGGACGGTGGCGCTGCGCCGCCTCGGCGGCGAGGCGCAGGAGATCCTGCCGCTCGACGAGGCGGTGGCGAGGCTTGCAACCGAGGCCGTGCCACCCGATCTCGCGCGGGCGACTTGATCCGGCACCCCCAGACGGCGCAAAAAGAGCCTTTCCACCACACGAGGAGCCTCCCATACCCCGCCCCCCTCTGCCGAACGCGCCCGCGCCCTCTCGCGACGGCCCGCGCGTGAACGACGAAATCCGTTCCCCCTCCGTGCGCCTGATCGACCAGGACGGCGAGATGGTGGGGGTGATGAGCGCCCGGGACGCGCTGAACCGCGCCTACGCGGTAGGGCTCGACCTTCTGGAAATCAGCCCCAACGCCTCGCCCCCGGTCGTCAAGATCCTCGACTATGGCAAGTTCAAGTACGAGGTCCAGAAGAAGAAGAACGAGGCCAAGAAGAAGCAGAAAGTCGTCGAGATCAAGGAAATCAAGGTTCGCCCGAACATCGACGAGAATGACTACCAGGTGAAGATGCGCGCCATGCGGACCTTCATCGAGGAGGGCGACAAGGTGAAGGTGACGCTGCGCTTCCGCGGCCGCGAGATGGCGCACCAGGAAATCGGCATCAAGGTGCTCGAGCGCATCCGCGGCGAGATGGACGCGACCACCAAGGTCGAGCAGATGCCGAAGATGGAAAACCGCCAGATGGTGATGGTGCTGGCGCCGAGATGAGGCGCCGGCGCGCATCCCGCGGGGCAGCGGCGCCATGACCGAGGCGGCGGAGACGGCGCAACAGGCGTTCGAGCGCCACGAGCATCTCGCAGCACACCCTGGGGACGATTTCGCGCGCCGCGCCGGCCTGCTGATCTCGGCGCTGGCGGTGGCGCTGGCGCTGACCCAGGCGGGCAAGGATTCGGCTCAGAACGCCGCCATCGCGGCGCACCTCAACGCCAACGATACCTGGACGTTCTACGCGCAGAAGGTCTCGCGCATCGAGGTGCTGCGGGCCGAGACCGAGGTGCTGGCGGCGTTGCCCAAAAGCCCCGAGGCGCAGGCGGCGAAGGCGGCGGCGGGCGTGCGGCTGCAACATCTCACCATGGATTCCGCCAACACGCCGGCCAATCTGCAGAAGCGGGCCGAGGCGGCGATGCACGTGCAGGAACGGCAGCTGCATCGCTACCACCGGCTGGAGACCGCGGCCGGCGCGCTGTCGATCGCGATCGTGCTGGTCTCGGCGGCGGTGGTCACGCGGCTGCGCTGGCTCGCCTGGGCGGGTGGCGTGCTCGGGGTGCTCGGTGCCGCCGGCGCGCTCGCCTCGGTGTTCGGTCTGATCTGACGGCGTAAGGCCGCGCCTCAGGGCGAGGCCAGCCGCGCGAGCGCGGCGCCCAGCAGCGCGGCGTCGCCCTCGACCAGCACCAGCTTGTCACGCGACGCCTGGCCCTGCGCGAGGCGGCAGGCGGCCGGCTTCACGCCCAGCGTGTCCGCGAGCAGGCGCAGGATGGCGGCGTTGGCGCGCCCGTCCTCCGGCGGCGCCGCAACGGCGACCTTGAGGCGCGCGGCAGGCCAGCCGGGGCGCGACGCAGCCTCCGCGGTGCCGAGCACGGCGTCGCGCCGGGCGCCGGGCTGCGCCTTGACGGCGATCGCGACACCCCGCGGCGCGGGGAGCCAGAACGGCGGCGAGGTCAAGAAGGCGCCGCCTCCCGCAGTCAGGCCCGGGCGCGGGTGGCGGGGGCTGGACGGCGCCAGGGCCGTGCCCAGGCGCCGAGCTCGACCTCCAGCTCCAGGGGTTCCGCGGTGGCGAGCGGCAGCGCCGCGTCCCCGTCGGTCCAGCGCCACGC
>JAJZUI010000239.1 GCA_021847175.1 Pseudomonadota bacterium | reverse complement strand
CAGTTCGCCACCCCGCGAAATACATACTCGAACCGAACCCCGGTGTCAAGGAAAATCCTAAGCAACCCTGCGCCCCCGCGCCGCCGCTACCGCAACCCCAGGATATCCCCCAGCCGGTCCAGCCCCGCCCCCAGGCTCGCCACCCACGCGCGCGTGGGCGACTCACCCAGCAGCATTGCCTCCACCAGCCCCGCGTGAAACCCGCCGAGCCGGCGCATGATCGCCCGGTACTTGTCCCTCGGTGTCGGCGATTCCGGGTCGCGCGCCTCGCGTTCCCGCTCCGGGTCGAACACCTCGCCCAGTGCCTCGTCGAGTGTCTCCAGCCGCGCCACCACGCTCGGCGCCAGCCCCGCCGCGAGCATCAGCACGTGCGCGATCCGCGCCGCGTCGTGCTGGCGCTGCGTGATCAGCCTCGCCGCCAGCAGCCGGTCATAGACCGTCGCGTCCTCGTAACGTGTCACCTCCAGCGGCTTGCCGCGCGTCGCGCTGATGCGCCGCTCGCTCAGCGTCTCCCGGTGCGAGGGCCGCGCCGCCCACGCACCCGCAACCCTCTGCCCGCCCCGCTTCCCGCTCAACCGCGCACCTCCCCGGCGGGCACGCGTATCCCCGCCCGCCGCCGCGCCTGTGCCAGCTGCGCCGCCGTCAGCAACGAGACCGGCACCGGTCCCCGCTCCATCGTCCCCCGCTCCGCAAGCCGCCTCCCGTCGCAGCCGTGGCGCCGCAGCACCTCGGCCGCCTGCTCGGGCGTGCAACGTTCGCTCTCCGGCACGACATTGCACGGTGGCGGCAGCGCGGCGCGCACCGGCCGGTGCTCCCGCAACCAGGCGTCCAGCACGCCGCGCAGCTCCGCATAGGTCGGCACCGGGTGGCGCCCGCGCGCGCACCGCGCCGCCTGCTCCAGCGTGTCGCGGTTGAACGCCTCCAGCGCCACGTCGTCGAGCACCCGCAGATAGAGGTGCAGCGCCGCCGCCGCCTCGGCCGGATATCCCGGTGAGACCAGCGGCGCCAGGCTCGCGAGCCACGCCTCCCGGCTCGGCGAGGCGTGTCGTTGCTTGCTCGGAACCGTGTTCATGCCGCCGACTCCCCTTCTGCGAATCCGAAAATGTCCACCACCTTGCGCATCTGCGCCGCGTGGGAGAGCGGGTGCTCCGCCCGCGCGCCGCCCCGCGCCATGGCCGCCGCGGCAAGCCAGGCCGCCGGGTCGCCCGGCCGGTCCGTCTCCGCCTGGCGGATCAGCTGCACCCCCACCGCGCAGTCGTCGCGCAGCTCACGCAGCAGCCGGCCGAGGAAAACCCGGGAGGCGGCCTCGGTGCGCCCCGTCATCCGCCGGAACGCCGCCACCCCCTCGTTCCAGAACTCATGACGAACATCGAACGTCCCGCGCGCGGCCTCGCCGCGCCGTTCCGGAGGAACGGAACTTTCTGTGGCTGTGAAGGTCGCGCGACAATGCGCGTGTGCATCCACGTGCGCCGCGTTTGCACCCGCGTTTGCACCTCCATGTGCAGGTGCATTTGCAGGTGCATGTGCATCCGCCCCGCGCCCGTGCCGCACCCGCGCCGCCGCCTGCCGCTTGCCGCTGATCTCCGCCGCCCGCGCCAGCTCCGCGTCCGCGCGCTTCTGGTGCAGCAGCCCGTCCTCCCCGCGCGAGAAGAACCGCCGCACCGCGCCGGCCTGCGCCCGCCACGCCCGCGGCTCCATCTTCACGATGGAGGCCAGCTGCGCGTCGTCGTCCGGCAGCGGCCCCGTGCGCCAGTACTCCATCAGCAGCAGCAGGTAGGCGCCATGCTGCACCGTGCTCAGCCGCATCGTGTCGGCGAGATAGTCGCCGATATAGAGCGGCATCCAGGTATCGGTCCTGCTCATGGCGCGCACGCCGGGCAGCCGGCCGCCACGTTGCGTCCCCGCAACAACGTCGCGCGCCTCACGGAACCAGCTCCCGGAACGGCACGAACACGGGCCGCTCCCCCGCGCGGTCCAGCGCCTCGTTCAACGCCCGCAAATCCGCCCGCCGCCCGCTCCACGCCACGCCATGCATCGCCGCCAGCACCGCCGCCCGCCTTGCCGGCACCGCGAGCGGGAACAGATCCTCCTCCGCCTCCCGCGCCCGCCGCAGCGCCGCCGCCGCCGCCCGCAGCCGCCCCGCGCGCTCCACCGCCGCGGGGTCGCGGTGAACCAGGCCGAGCCGCCGCGCCATCGCCTGCACCTCGGCCCGCTTGCGCCCGAGGTCGCCCGCGATCGCCGCCACCGGCAGGAACGCGCGCCACAGCCGGCGCAGCGCCTCGGCCTCCGCATCGCTCCATGCGGCGGAAGCGGGGGCAGGGCGGGGCCGCGCCCTCACAGCACCACCCCCAGCGCCGAGACCGCCGCGCGCGCCTCGCCGAGCAACCGCTCGCGTGCCAGGCCGTCCTCTGCCGCCGCCGCCGCGCACAACGCCCGCAGCGCGCGCAGCAGCGCCACCCGCCCCGCCGGCCAGTCGAGCGAGGGCAGCACGCGCGTCGTCCGCTCCTCGCGCCCATGCGCCCCCGCCACCGGCGCCGCCCCCGGCTCCGCCAGGGCCCCGAACAGGTCCGCCTCTTCCCGCGCCCCGCTCATCGCCGCGCCTCGGGGGCTGACCAGAGGTCGGGCCGCAGCTCATGGCGCGGGATGCCGCTCGCCGCCTCCACGCCGGCCACCCGCGCCGCCGGGATGCGCGTCCAGGAATAGATGGAAGGCGAGCGGATCCCGAGCCGGTCCGCCAGCCGCGAGGGGCCCCCCGCCGCCCGCACCGCGCGAGCGACGATCGGCAAAGCCGTGTTGTGTGCGTCCATGCGACGCAGATTAGGGAAAACCTATTAGTCTGTCAATAGGTGCATCCTAATCACGTCTCCTATACCCAAATCCCATGAACCAGCCCACGAACCAGCCCATGAACCAGGGCGAATCCGCCGCCGCCATTCGCGCGGCCGTTGCTCAGCGCATCCGCGAGACGATGCAGCGCCGCGGCCTCTCCGGCGCGGAGCTCGCCCGCCGCCTCGGCGTCTCGCAGCCCACGATCCATGCCTGGGTGAACGGCGCGCACGGCCTGCGCCGGCAGAACATCCGCCGCCTCGCCGCGGAACTCGGGGTGGACCCCGCCTGGCTCGAGTTCGGCGCCGACCGCGAGGCGGAGGCCCGCGCCGCCGACACCACGGAGCTCGCCTTCCTGCGCCTCTACCGGGAACTGGACGACGACGGCCAGGCCGCCGTCCTGCGCCTCATGACCGCGCTCGGCCGCGGCGGCAAGCCCGGCTGAATTCCCGCAATTACAAAAACATCCGGCTCAAAACGAGCGGCGGCAACCCACCCCGTTCACGTCCTGCGCGCAAACGCCGCGAACGCCTTGGCATAGTCCTTGTGCCAGCGCGAAAGCGGCGGCCGGTTCTCCACGATATCGCCCGCCGCCCACAGGATCCGCCGCTCATCCAGCTCCCGCGTCACCTCGTTGTCCGGGCAAAGAATGTAGAAATCCCCGGCCTCTAGCCCTCGGAACATAAACTCCGCCGTCTGCTCGGGCGTCCACGCCCCCGCCGGCTTCTCGGTCCGCCCGCCAGCCGTGAGCCCGGTGAACACGAACCCGGGGATCAGCAGGTGCGCGCTCACCTTGCACCCCCCTGGGCCCGCCTCGGTGTTGCGCAACTCGTGCTGCAACGCCTCGGTGAACACCTTCACCCCAGCCTTCGCCACGTTATAGGCCGGGTCGCCCGGCGGCGTGGTGATCCCCTGCTTGGACCCGGTGTTGATGATCAGCCCCGGCCGCCCGCGCGCCACCATCCCCGGCGCGAACACCTGGCTGCCGTTGATCACCCCCCACAGGTTCACGGCGATCACCCGCCGCCAGGCCTCCTCCGGCCCGAACACGCCGCTGCCCGGCTGGATGCCCGCGTTGTTCATCAGCACGTCGGTGCCCCCGAACCGCTCGCGCACAGCCGCCTCCAGCCGCCGCACCGCCTCCACGTCGCTGACATCGGTCTCGGACGTCATCACATCCGCCGCCCCGCCGCGCGCGGCGCCCGCGAGCCGCGCCGCCGCTTGCGCGAGCCTCCCGGCCCCGAGATCGGCGATGCAGACCCGCATGCCCCGCGCCGCGAACCCCATCGCGGCAGCCAGCCCGATCCCGGCGGCCCCTCCCGTCACCACGGCGACAGACCCGGAAACCAGAGCAGGATGCGACACGGCCAACCTCCATCAGCGGAATGCCGTCCCAATCGCCCGCCACCCGCCATCCCGCAACCCCACCCAGGCCGCTCAGGCGGCGGGCGCGATCCCTGCCGCCGGCGTCGCCTACGAGACTTCCGATGTCCGTCGAAGCACGAAGACCGAGGTCAAGATCGCCAGATCCCGTGGCTCGTGCCCCCGGAACGTCGAGGCCAGCGGCAGGGTTTGCAGGTCGCGCAGGCATTTTTCGTCGGGCACGCCGTCGTCCACCACGGCTGTCCAGCCATGGCGACGGAACAGCGCCAGATAGTCGCCGTGCCGCAGCCGGTTCTGGTAAGCCTGCGTCTCGCGGCAGGCCATGCGCCAGAATAGCCCGTCCTCGTAGCGCAGGAAGTCGACGCGGCTCAGTGACTTGTCCTGGTGTTCCCAATGATCGCTGTTGTCGATGAAATGGCATATCACGCCGCCGGGCCGCAGGATGCGCGAAAAATCGGCCGTCCACGCCTCGATCGCCGGCGGCGGCACGTGCTCAAGCACGGCACGGGAGACGACGATATCCACCGAGCCCGCCGGGTGCCGCGCGCTGTCCCACGGCACCACGTAATCGGGCTGGAACCCGCTTCGAAGCTTGTCCGCTGCCTCGGCCTCGTCGAGGCCGAGCTCACGCGCCACAGGGCCAAGGTCCTCGCCGATCAGCCGCCGCGCCCGTTCGATGGTCTGGGCGTCCATCAGCCGCTCGATGTCGGTCATGACGACCCGCCGCGCCCCGCAAAGATGGAAAAGCAGCGGTATGACAGGCAGCCATCCTGAACCGACCTCGAGAATGTCGCCGCGGATATTGGCGTCCACGGACCGCAGCAGTCGGATCATCTGCAGGCCGTTCGCCAGTGCCAAGCGGCTGTTACCGAGGTTGTCCTGGTACGGAAGGATTCGCCGCTTCAGCCTTCGCGCCACCGGCAGGAAGGGGATCAGCGACTTCGCAACGCTTTTCAGAACGACGGTCTTGCGCATCTCACCTCGTCATGGCGGCGGGGCCGTCGCCTGCCTGCCGTCCGAGCCGGATCGCCCGTCTCCGAGACGGACCGGCGCGGCCGGCACAATGAAACGGTGCAGCAACTTGAGCCGCATCCGCCGCCCTTGCGTCAATAGCGATGAATCGCTCGGGCTGCATAGGAAATCCCATCAGCTTCGGAAATACCTATTGACGGTAACATAGGAACGACCTAACTACGCCTCCACCGCAAGGAGGCCCCAAATGCCCAACCCGGCAGCGCCAAACCCCGCTGAACCTCCCGAGCCCGCCGCCGTCGCCTCCACCGCCATCGCCCCCACCACCATCGCGGAAGACCTCGCCCGCCTCGTCCGCCTCGGCCGCGCCATGCGGGCCGAAACCCGGCGCATCGAGGCCGAGCACGCAGCCTTCTGGCGCGCCTGCCGTGCCCGCGC
>JAJZUI010000238.1 GCA_021847175.1 Pseudomonadota bacterium | reverse complement strand
GCCCTGAGCCTCAAGGCGCGTGGCCGTGGTTGAGTTCGCCGGAGCGGACGGCGGCGATGGCGTTCTCGAGCACGGCGACGATGGCCTCGTCCGCCATGGACCGGCTCATCATGGCGAGCGCACCGCCGAGCAGGGCGGAGGCGATGGCCGGCTCGCCGAGCCGCTGCCCCACCATGTACTCCACGGCCTTGTCGACCACCGCGCCGGCGTGGCTCAGTTCCGCGTCGGGGACGGATTGCGGCTCGCTGGCGTCGGACATCCGGGGTTTTCCTGTACGGGTTGCCACCGCCATAGTTAGTCCCGCGGGCGAGAGGGGGAAAGCCCATGGAGGCAGGGTTGGCGGAGCGCAGGCCGGATCCGCTGGAGGCGGCGCGGCGGCTCGCGCCCGCGATCGCGGCGGCGGGCCCCGAGATCGAGGCCGGCTGCCGGCTGCCGGCGCGGCTGGTGGAGGCGCTGCACGCGGCGGGGCTGTTCCGCGCGCTGCTGCCCGCGCGCTACGGCGGCGCCGAGGTCGAGCCCGTCCGCTTCGCCGCGATGATGGAGACGATCGCGGCGGCAGACGCCTCGACCGCCTGGTGCATCGGCCAGGCGAGCGGCTGTTCGATGGCGGCGGCATGGATGGCGCCGGAGGCGGCGATGGACGTGTTCGGGCCGGCGAACGCGGTGCTGGCCTGGGGGACGGGCAAGGGCGAGGCGCGGGAGGTCGAGGGCGGCTGGATCGTCTCCGGCCGCTGGGCCTTCGCCAGCGGCAGCCGCAACGCGACCTGGCTCGGCGGGCAGGTGCAGCGCGAGGAGCATGACGGGCCGGTGGAGCGCAGCATGCTGTTCCCGCGCGCGAAAGCCGCCATCACCGAGGACTGGAACGTGGTGGGGCTGCGCGGCACCGGCAGCGACACCTACGAGGTGCGCGACCTGTTCGTGCCGGCGGCGTATTCCCTGGTGCGGCTGCGCGCGGCCGAGCGGCGCGAGCCAGGCCCGCTCTATCGCTTCAACACCACGCATCTCTATGCCGCGGGCTTCGCGTCGGTGGCGCTCGGCGTGGCGCGGGCGATGCTCGATGCGTTCCTCGACCAGGCGACGAGCAAGGCGCCACGGGCCACCGGCAAGGTGCAGCGCGAGAGCACCGCGGTGCAGCGCGAGGTCGGCCGCGCGGAGGGAAGGCTGGGTGCCGCGCGCGCCTTCCTGCACGCGGCGCTGGGCGAGGCCTGGGCGGAGGCGCGGGCGGCGGCCGAGGCCGGGGGCGAGATTTCCATGGACGCGCGCATGCGCATCCGCCTCGCCACGACGTTCGCGGCACAGGAGGCGCGCGCGGTCGCGGAGTTCGCGTATGCCGAGGCGGGGGCGGGCGCGATCTTCGCCGCCGGGCCGTTCGAGCGGCGGATGCGCGACATGCATGCGATCTGCCAGCAGGTGCAGGCGCACGCGACGCATTTCGAAACCTATGGGGCGTGGCGCATGGGGCTGCCGCCGGCAGCGCGCTTCGTCTAGAGAGGGAGGCGAAGGAGCCCCGCGATGCTGCCCAGCCTGTTCCTCAGCCACGGCTCGCCCGTGACCCCGCTCACCGACATTCCCGCGAAACATTTCCTCGCGGGGCTCGCCGCCACCATGGAGCGCCCGCGCGCGATCCTGGTCGCCTCCGCGCACTGGGAGACGGAGCGGCCGGAGGTGAACGCCGTCGCGGTGAACGAGACCATCCACGATTTCTACGGCTTCCCGCGCGCGCTTTACGAACTCACCTATCCGGCGCCGGGGGACGCGGCCCTCGCGGAACACGTGCTGGCGCTGCTGGCGGCCGCGGGGCTTCCGGGGACGCTCGACCACGAGCGCGGGCTCGACCACGGGGCGTGGGTGCCGCTGCTGCTCGCCTACCCCGGGGCTGACATTCCGGTTGTGCAACTGTCGCTGCAATCCCACCTGGGGCCGGCGCATCATCTCGCACTCGGGCGCGCCGTTGCGGCGCTGCGGGCGGAGGGCGTTCTGGTAATCGGTTCCGGCAGCTGGACGCATGACCTCCGGCGCTTCCGCGGCGCCGCGATCGACGCGCGCGACACGCCGGACGTGACTGCCTTCAGCGACTGGATGAACGAGGCGGTTCTGGAGGGGCGGATCGATGACCTGCTCGCCTATCGCCGCCTCGCCCCATACGGCGCACAGCAGCACCCGACGGAGGAACACCTGCTGCCGCTGTTCGTGGCGATGGGCGCGGCGATGGGTGCTGCGGGAAAGACCAGGGCGGAACGGATCCATGCCAGCGGAACCTATGGTTTCCTGCGCATGGACGCCTACGCGTTCCATTGAGGCTGCTGTTCCTCTACGGGTCGCTGCTGGACCCGGCGCTGTTCCGGCGCGTGGCGGGCGTGCCGCTCGCGGGCCTGCCTGCGGTGCTGACGGGATGGCGGCGCGTGGCGATGACCTACGGCCCGTATCCCACGCTGCGGCGCGACGCGGGCGGGATGGTCGAGGGACTGCTCGTGCAGGTGGACGGGCGGGCGCTCGCAAAACTTTCCGACTACGAGGGGCCGCGCTGGCGGATGCGCGAGGTCGTTCCCGTGGTGGAAGGACGCACCGTTGCCGCGCACGCCTGGATCGCCGCCGGCGGGTCGCGCAAACCCTGGCCATAGGAGAAGACCATGCTGCAGACGCCGCCGGCCGCGCCGGGGATGAGGGAAGAGGAGATCGACACGCCGGCGCTGGTGCTCGATCTCGACGCGTTCGAGGCCAATCTCGCGTCCATGCGCGACATGCTGGCGCCGACCGGGGCGAAGCTGCGGGCACATGCCAAGACGCACAAATCCCCTGTGATCGCGCACCGGCAGATAGCGCACGGCGCGATCGGGCAATGCGTGCAGAAAGTGGGCGAGGCGGAGGTCCTGGCCTGGGGCGGCGTCCCGGACATCCTCGTCTCCAACGAGGTGGTGGGCGCGGGCAAGCTGGCGCGGCTGGTGGCGCTCGCGAAGATCGCGCAGGTCGCGGTGTGCGCCGATGACGCGGCGCATGTTGCCGCGGCGGAGGCGGCGGCGGAGGCGGCAGGCATCAGGCTCTCCATGCTGGTGGAGATCGATGTCGGCGGCGCGCGCTGCGGCGTGGCGCCGGGGCCCGAGGCCGCGGCGCTGGCGGGGCGCATCGCGGCCTCGAAACATCTGCGCTTCGGCGGCCTGCATGCCTATCACGGCAGCGCGCAGCATCTGCGCCGGGCCGAGCAGCGGCACTTCGCCATCGCTGCGGCGGCCGAGGGTTGCCGGCGCACCGTCGACATCCTGCGCCAGCAGGGGCTCGACTGCCCGATCGTGAGCGGCGGCGGCACCGGCACCTTCATGCTGGAGGCGCAGAGCGGCGTCTACAACGAGGTGCAGGCCGGCAGTTACGTGTTCATGGACGCGGATTACGGGCGCAACCTCGACGCCTCCGGCCAGGAGCGCTCGCCGTTCCGCCAGTCGCTGTTCGTCCTGGCGACCGTGATGAGCGCCTCGCGACAGGGGCTCGCGGTGGTGGACGCGGGGCACAAGGCAGTAGCGGTGGACTCCGGGCTGCCTCTGGTGGCGGGCTTGGCGGGCGTGAAATATGTCGGTGCCTCCGATGAGCACGGCAAGCTCGCCGTCGAGGGTGGCGAGGCGCCGAAACTCGGCCAGAAGCTGCGCCTGGTCCCCGGGCACTGCGATCCCACGGTCGATCGCTACGACTGGTATGTCGGCGTGCGGAACGGGCGCGTGGAGTGCCTGTGGCCGATCGGCGCGCGGGGGATGATGGCGTAGCGACGCCGTTCGTAACGACCCGGGACGCATCCGCCGTGGCGCCGACCCAGACGATCACCGGCACGATCACCGGCCCTCTCGCGGTCGGCTATGGTTACGTGACCGTGACGAGCGGCGGTGGCGTGACGGCGGCGGGATACGCCATCACCAGCGCCGGCACGCTGGTCAGCGACGGGCTCGTCTCCGGTGGCGCGCTGGGGGTGGTGGCCAGCGCCGGTTATGTCGGGAACCAGTCCGGCGGGCGCATCGTCGGCGGCACTTCGGCCGGTGTTTCCCTCTCGGGCTCGGCGTCGCTCGCCAACAGCGGCACGATCACGGGCGGGGACATCGGCGTCGCCGGCTATGGCACGGTCACGAATGCCGGCACCATCGCGGGCGGCGGGGCCGCGCCATACGCGGTTTCGTTCAAGGCCGGCATGACGAGCCTGCTGGTGGCGGACCCGGGTGCCGTGTTCGTCGGAACGGTCGACGGCGGCAACAGGGTCGGCGCCACCGCGGCCTCGACGCTGGAGTTCGCCGGCACCGGCGCCGGCACCTTCGCGGGGCTCGGCTCGCGCTATCTCGACTTCGCGCGGATCAGCGTCGCGTCCGGGGCCGTCTGGACCGCGGCCGGCGGCAACAGCCTGGCGGCCGGGGAGACGCTCGTCAGCGACGGCACGCTCGCCTCGTCGGGCAGCCTCGCCAATGCCGGGCTCATCGCGGCTTCGTCCGCCGGACCGGGCGTGGGTATTTATTTTGATACCGGTATGTTCAACAACACCGGAACGGTATCGGGCGCATCCCACGCGATCATCGCCCGGTACGTCGGTAGCGGCACCGTGGCCAACGGCGGGCTTCTGTCGGCGTCCCCGGGCGCTGGCACCGCGGTCTATCTCTACGGGGCGACGCTGCTCAACCAGTCCGCCGGGACGGTCGCGGGGTGGGAGGGCGTGGACCTCGGCAGGGCCGCGCGGATGGTCAACGACGGGTTTGTCACCGGCGCGGCGTTCGGCCTTTATGCCGCGGGCGGTGTCGCGACCAACGACGCGGGCGGAACGATCGCGGGCGGTGCCGCCGGGATCTCGGGGTACGGGACATTCATTGATGCCGGCACCATCGCCGCGACGGGAACCGCGCGCGATGCCGTCTCGCTTGCTGTGTCCGCGGCCAGCCTGCTCGTCGTCGATCCCGGCGCCGTGTTCGCGGGCGCGGTCGATGGCGGCAGCACGGCGGGCTCGGCCTTTGTCTCGACGCTCGAGTTCGCGGCAGGGACCGGCACCATGGAAGGGTTCGGGTCCACGGTGTCCGGCTTCGGGCGGATCAGGCTCGATGCGGGAGCGGACTGGCTGCTCGCGGGCTCGGCCTCGGGGCTGGGCGGGGGCGAGACGATCAGCGGGTTCGCGCCGGGCAGCACGATCGAGCTTGCGGGAACATCCGAGACCTATGCGGCGTTCTCCGGCGGCTATCTGACGCTTTCGGGCGGGACGACGCTGGATCTGACGGGCGCCGCGCATGTCAACGTCGCGACGCTCGCCGGCAGCACGTTCATCACGGCATGTTTTGCAGGCGGGACGGAAATCGCGACAGAACGCGGGAGGGTGCGCGTCGAGGCGCTCGGCACGGGCGACAGGGTGCTGACCGCGTCAGGCCGGCTGGCGGCGGTGCGCTGGATCGGGCATCGCCGCACCAGCCTCGCCAGATATCCCCGCCCGCTCGACGTGATGCCGGTGCGGGTGCGGGCGGGCGCGTTCGGGGACGGGCTGCCGGTGCGCGACCTGGTGCTGTCGCCGGACCACGCGGTGTTCGCCGAGGGCCGGCTGATCCCGATCCGCCACCTCGTCAACAACGTCTCCATCGTGCAGGAGACACGCGAGGCAGTGACCTACTGGCACGTGGAGCTGGACCGGCACGACGTGATCCTCGCCGAGGGGCTGGCGTGCGAGAGCTATCTCGACACCGGCAACCGCCCCGCCTTCGAGAACGCGC
>JAJZUI010000016.1 GCA_021847175.1 Pseudomonadota bacterium | reverse complement strand
CATCGGCATCAGCTTGTTGATGGCGGAATAGACGGTGATGCCGGAGCAGGCATAGGTCGCGGCGATGGCGGGGTCGAGCGTGCCGGGGTCCACCAGGTGGCGCGGGTGCGGGGCGACCACGTGGGTGCCGTAGCCGCCGTTCTGGTAGACGCCGAGGGAGCGCGGGGCGAGGCACATGTTGTCCTCCTCCGCGAGGCAGGAGGCGCAGGTGCCGCAGCCGAGCCAGGGGAAGACGATGCGGATGTCGCCGACCTTCACGCCCTTCGCCTCCGGCCCGAGCTTGACCACGCGGCCGACGATTTCGTGGCCCATGGCGAGCGGCAGGGTGAGGCCGCGGTCCTTGAGGTTCATGACCTTGCCGCCGCCGAGGTCGTAGCGGCCTTCCCAGATGTGCAGGTCGGAATGGCAGACGCCGCAATAGGTGGTTTCCAGCAGCACCTCCGTGCCCTTCGGCTCCGGGGTGGGGAGTTCGATCTCGGCGAGCGGCGCTTCGTTCTCGACGACGGCCCAGGCGCGCATGGGGTTTCTCCGCGATTGAGGCGAGTTGGTTGCGCGGATGGGACCCTGCCAGGGGGCGTGGGTCAAGGGTGGGGTATGGGATCGGTGGCCCAGTGTAAATTTCCGCGATCCACCTGACGCAGCAATAACTTGACACAATGGACGATCCCGATGCCAGACGCTTGGTACACCCGATCAGAGCGCCCCGCCGCCGACTTCGGTCATTCACGTCGGCCTTACGGATTTTCGGCCCGCCGCTTCGCGGGCCTTCAAAAGTTCCGCTATCGGGCTGTTAAGCGGTGCGGGATGCCGGCGGACGGACCCCGCCGCGCCGCTTGATCCCGGCCTCGACCCGGAAGATGTCTGGCATATTGATGCGGTTCTCGCTGCGGAACTCAATAACTCCAATATAACGCAATGCTGTCAAGAGCGCCTCCTCCGTGGCGTCGGGTCGGCTGGCTAATTCGAGCGGTAGGCGCGAGGTATCGGCGCCTGCCTGTCTGCGCAGCTCGGTAACGATCTGGCGTTCCTCCCAGCGCCGGATAAAAATCGAGGGATCGCAGGGAACCTCAAGACCATCCAAGGCCTCCATGACCGTCTTGATCCAGTCGTAGTCTTCCCTGAGCTGATCGACCCGGACTTTCGAGGCTCTCTGCACTCCAGCGCGAATTCCGTTGTGATCAATGGCGGAGTCTCTCGGGGGCGGTAGGAAGTCCGCGGCCTGGGCTACGGCCGTAAAAAAGCTACGCGGGCTCGTTTCGCCAAAGGTGTCGGCAAGATGGTCGTAAAGCCAGCTGTAAGTGCGTCCGCGCTTGGGGCCAGCTCCCATAAACTCCCCTGCCAGGCGATAAAATAGAAGCTCCTGAGATTCTTCATCATCCAGGAGGCGGTTGGCTAAATCACTAGTCGCATCTTCTCCGGCGAGCCGTAGCAGTGCGTCGCGAGCCGCTATGTCCTTCAGCAGGGTATTGTATAATAAACCAAATAATTCCCCGCGACGCCAAATCAAAGCCACCCCTTCAGACCGGATCTTCGACGCGTCAGCGAAGCGGAATAAGGTGTCGTCCTTCGATTGGTCCGTGCGCATGAAGACCTTAGCCTTCATCGCGCGGTAGCCACGCATGTCGAGGGCAAGGCGGAGGATGCCCTCTGTGAGGGGCCTGATCTCCTCCCAGGTCCTGCCGAGCCTGTCGAGGGCATCAAACACCAGTAGAAAAATCTCGCCGCGCTCTTGGAAACGGCGGTCGGCGTGGCGCAAGGCGCCTTCACCTCGCTCCGCGTCGGCGCTCATCCAATCGAGGATTTCGCGGAGCGAGGGTGGAAGCGGTTCGTCGATCTCGCCACGGAGAGCACTGACCAGCACGCCGCGCCAGATCGCCTCGGGCTCGTAGCCACAAGCGTGCAGCTGGGAGAGAACTGCCGGAGACGGGGCGGGGCCATCGTCCTTGCCGGCAGCCTCGTGGAAACCTAGTTTCGCATTAATGCTCGACAAATTCAGCCTGGGATAGGCTGCCGCAGCGCGCTCACGTGCAGTGGCATGGGTCAAGACTGACGACCAAAAGCTCTTGCCGACACCACGGTTGCCGATCACCAGAGCTCGCTGCGGGTCCAACGCGCTGGCATGCGAGCGCGGAGCGAAGATCTCGTCGGGCGCGGGCGGGGCGTTGGCCCGGTGGGCCGCGCCGGGTGGCAAATTGCTCAGTGCCCCCCGGAGAACTCGGTAATCGTCGGTGCACGCTTTGGATTTCCTCACGTCGTCAACCCGACCATGTTCTTTAGATTAGCGATGAACGGCCCGAACGACCGATCATACAAGTGTTGAGCCATTTGGTCGCGCTGCACGAGCGGATTGAACTCCGCATAATTCACGTCGTCGGCAATTGGCCAAGCATAGTGTGGCGCGTTGACATCCTCGTAGTCGAAGTTGAACGCCTCAGCCTCGATACCCCGCTCCTCATCGTAGATGGTGTCAGAGAACATTTCGAAAGCATGGGTACGGAAATCCGCCTCGCTGCTCGGACTGGTCAGAGCGCGCGCGTGGACCATGCGCAAGCGGTAGCGCCAATCCTCTTCGCTGGAGGCCGACGGCCGGAATCGTTGAAGGTGCGCAAGAAAATATCGATAGCCGGCGAAGGTCTGCGGCGTGTCGACGCCGAACAGCAGGATCTCGGCGCCTAGGCCGAGGATGGCCGCTGCGGTGGCCTCATTGAGGCCGGCGCGCGCATCGATGAAGACGACGTCGTAGCGGTTAGCGGTGCACAGCCGACTCACAAGTTTCCGCGTTCTATCGAGGAACGAGGCCGCCAGGCCGTCTTCGTCCACGCGCTCAACATAGGCCCGGGCGATCTTGCCAAGGACGTTTTGAGAACTCGATTCGCTTACTGAACCAACCGCAGGCACGACGTGAATCAGGCCGTTCTCGGCCAACGGGCTTGACGCTAAAAGCTCGGCCAAAAAATCGTCCTTGACTTCGCCAACGCCGGTTTCGACAAAATAGTCGAGGCTACCGTAACGCGGTGGCTGTGCCAGCAGAATGGATCCCAGGCCTGGTGCCTCGAGGTCGAGATCGACGACTAGGACGTTGAAGCTCGCCTGAGAAAGAGCGGCGGCAGAAACGGCAAGGGCGGTCGAGCGTCCCACGCCGCCCTTGTGGCTCGCGAAGACCACAACGGGCGGCAGCCCGGGGAGCGGCTGTTGCGGCGGGCGTAGCCAATCCTGGCCGACCAGCCGACGTTCGACGAGCCGCACGTAGCCCGTGAAATCCGGCGAGGAAATAAATTCTGGGAGGCCCGGCGCTGGACCACCGAGCTCGGAATCGAACAGATCTTCGGGTGTAGCTAGCGGCGTTGTCGGATCGACCCACGGAGCAAGCTCCATTGCACCCTCGCGGATCGCCTCTTCGGCACCGTCCGCCAGCGCTCGGCGGACCACGAACGTCAGCCTCCCGACGGCGTCGCGCAGGAACACCTGATCGGACATTTGTTCCAAGCCGAGCTTCTGGCGCACCAGGGTCACGAAGAGCGGCAGTGCCTCATCATAACGAATCACGGACGTCGCCTTAGATTTGCCGCCGCAAGCGCTCTGCTTGCATCGGCCCGCCAGCGTTGAAACTGCTTGACCTCAACGGCGCCATTCCCCTTGTAGCGGAGGTTGACCTCCCAGCCGCGCATGAAGTCGGCCTGCCTGAGTACCTGGAATAACGATGTCGGCCGCCGCCCGTGGAGCGCCTTCTTAGCCCCTTCGACGAGTTTCGGCAGGTGGACATGCGGCGTCTGGGCAGTGGGACGCGTGGCCACGAGGGCTGACTTGATAGCACATTCCACAGCGTAGCCGATTAGATAGCCGGCTCCGTCAAAATGACAATCTGCGGCGAGACGATCAGCGTCTGCCACATGGCGCAGCGCGGATTCGTTATAGGATTCCAATACTCGACTCCCCTTTCAGGCCTTATAGCATGATCCGGAGGAACTCGCGTCGTGTAGCGGGCTCGTTGTCGACGATTCTGAGTTCAAGGTCGATGAGAGATCGGGCTGGTCCTCGCCGCCAGTCAGAACTAGGCCAAGGGCAATCCGCCCCAGCGGCTGCGTCAGCGGCGAGCCCCCCACCCCCGCCGCGGATCCAGCGCGTCCCTCAGCCCGTCGCCCACCGGGTTGAACGACGGCGCCGCGAAGAACATCGCAGCCCCCAGAAAGATCGCGGGCCACGGCGCCTGGGTGAGGAACTGCCGCGCGGGTTCAGCCTGGTAGGCCAGGACGGCGCCGGCGGCTGGCGGGCCGGGACGGGGGAAGGAGCGCGGCGCCTCCGCGATGATCGCGTCTCGGCCCGACTGCGTCGCCACCCGAGCGAACGCTCCTTCAGCCCGCACCTTGCCCCGCTTACCGCAGCGCCAACCCCTTGCGCATATACACGCGCCGCAAGCCCATTTCTTCCGCCCGGTGCGTCTCGGCGTAGCCGGCCCGTGTGTAGAGGCGGATGTTCTCGGTCATCGCCTCGTTCGTGTAGAGCCTGATGGCGCCATAGCCGGCCTGCAGCGCCGCCGCCTCCGCGAAGTCCAGCATCCGCCGGCCCAGGCCCCGCCCCTGCGCGTCCGGTGCCACGGCGATGTTGTCGAGCAGCATGGCATCGCCCCGCGGGATCAGCACGAGGATGCCCCGCACCGCGCCCGCCAGTTCGGCGACCCACACGCGGCCCGCCGCGATGAGCGCCGCATAGTCGTCCTGCATCGGTACGGGCATGCGCCCGATCCGGGCAATGTAGTGGCGATAGGCCGCGTGGACGATGTCCGCCACCACGGGCAGGTCGCCTTCGGTGGCCAAGCGGAAATCGGGCTTCCCGGCGTCCACGGCGCGGCGCCCCGCGCCTAACGCCGCCGCGGGTCCAGCGCGTCCCTCAGTCCGTCGCCCACCAGGTTGAACGACAGCACCGCGAAGAAGATCGCAGCACCGGGGAAGATCGCGAGCCACGGCGCCTGCGTGAGGAACTGCTGCGCCGAGTTCAGCATGCTGCCCCAGGACGGCGCCGGCGGCTGCTGGCCGAGGCCGAGGAAGGAGAGCGACGCCTCCGCGATGATCGCGGTGGCGAGTGCCAACGTGCACTGCACCAGCACCGGCGGAATGATGTTGGGCAGCACGTGGCGCATGGCGACCCGCCAGGGCGGGTTGCCCAGCGCGCGCGCCGCCTCGACATAGTCGTTGGTGGAAACATCCAGCGCCGCGCCGCGCGCCACGCGCACGAACACCGGCGCCGCGGCAACGCCGATCGCGATCATCGCGTTGGTCAGCGACGGGCCGAGGAAGGCGGCAAGCGCGATCGCCAGGATCAGGAACGGCACCGCCAGCATCGCGTCCACCACGCGGCTGATCAGCGCGTCCGTGAGCCCGCCGACGAAGCCCGCGACCAGCCCCACCGGCACGCCGATGCCCGCCGCGATGGTAACCGCGACCACGCCCGCGAGCAGGCTCGCCCGCGCGCCATAGACGACGCGGGAAAACACGTCGCGCCCGTTCTCGTCCGTGCCCATCCAGTGCGCCCAGGACGGCGCCTTGCGGATCAGCGACCAGCTCGTCGCGTCCGGCCGGTCATGCGCGATCAGCGGCGCGAACACCGCGACGAGGATGAAGGCGATGACGACGACGAGCCCCAGCATCGCCGTGCGGTGGTGCATGAAGCGGCGCATCGCGGCGCGGCGCGGGCTCTCGTGCACCATGCGCGCGGTGCGCGCGGCGGCGTCGGCGGTGGTGGCACTCGCCGCCATCACGCCGCCCGCAGCCGCGGGTTGATGATGATGTAGAGAATGTCGGCGATGAGGTTGAGCGTGATGTAGAGCGCGGCGACCACCATCACCACGCCCTGCACCACCGGGTAGTCGCGGTTGAACACCGCGTCCACGATCAGCTTGCCGAAGCCGGGGATGCTGAAAACCTGTTCGGTCAGCACCGCGCCGGAGAGCAGCGCGCCGAATTCCAGGGCACCGAGCGTGACGACCGGGATCAGCGCGTTGCGCAGCGCGTGGCGCATCACCACCACCCACTCGCCGAGCCCCTTGGCGCGCGCGGTGCGGACATAGTCCTGGCTCAGCGCCTGGAGCATGGCGCTGCGGGTGTGGCGCATCAGCACCGCGGCGATGGCGTTGCCGAGCACGAAGGCGGGCATGATCGTCGTCGCCAGCGAACGTTCCCAGTTGCGCGCCAGCGAGACGTAGCCCGATGGCGGCAGCCAGCCGAGATCGACGGAAAAGAACAGGATCATCATGATCCCGAGCCAGAAGGTCGGGATCGACAGCCCGCCAAGCCCCACGGCGTTGGCGAGCCAGTCGAGCGGCGTGTCCCGCTTGACGGCGGAGAGCACGCCCATCGGCACGCCGATGCCGATCGCGAACACGATCGCCATCGCCGAGAGCTGCATCGTCACCGGCAGCTTCTGCCCGATCAGTTGCAGCACCGGCTCGCGCAGGCGCCAGGAATAGCCGAGGTTGCCGTGCAGCGCCCCGGAGAGCCAGTGCAGGTATTGCACCGGCACCGGCCGGTCGAGCCACAGCTCCTTGCGGATCTGGGCGATGACCGTGGGGTTGGCGTCCTCGCCGGCGAGCAGCACGGCCGGGTCGCCGGGCATCAGTTCCTGCAGGCCGAAGACGAGCATGCTGACCAGCAGCAGCGTCGGAATCACCTGCAGGATGCGGATACCCAACCGGCCGCGCATGCTCGCCCCGTCCCGGACTTACTTGGACCCAGCCTTACTTCGACCCGGCCCTACTTCGACATCGACACGCCTTGCAGGCGGATCATGCCGTCAGGCACCGGCACGAAGCCATGCACGGTCTTCTTCATGCCGACGATGTTGCCGAGCGTGTAGAGGTACATCAGCGGCAGGTCCTTGTTGGAAAGCTCCTGCACCTGGTCGTAGATCGCCTTGCGCTTGGCGAAGTCGTTGGTGGCCAGGCCCTCGCCCAGCAGCTTGTCCATCGTGGGGTTGCTGTAGTGGCCGTAGTTGAAGAACGCGCCGGTGTGCAGGAACGGCGTCAGGTTGCCGTCGGGATCGACGCGGCCGGACCAGCCGATGAGGTAGGCCTGGAAGTCGCCCTTCTCGCCCGCGTGCAGCGAGGTGGCGAACTCCAGCGTGCGCAGCTTCACGTCGAAGCCCGCTTCCTTGGCCATGGACTGGATCACCACGCCCGTCTGCTGGGAGTCCGAGCCGTTGGTGACGGTCAGCGTCACCGGCACCGGCAGCTTCACGCCCGCCTGCTTGAGCAGCGCCTTGGCTTCCGCGATGTTGCGGCCCGGCACGGCGATGTTCTTGTCGAAGTAGGGCGACAGCGGCGACTCGGCCTGCGCGGTCGGCTGGAACATGCCGTTGTAGACCACCTGGATCAGCGCCTTGCGGTCGATCGAGAGCTCGAACGCCTTGCGGACCAGGGCGCTCTCGCCGATCGCCGTCTTCGCGGCCGGGCCGTTGTTGGTGTTGAAGGTGATGCCCTGGTAGCCGAGGCCGGGGGACATCACGATCCGCAGCTTCGGATCCTTCTCCACCGCCGGGACGTCGGTCGGCAGCACCTGCTCGGAGAGGTCGATGGCGCCGGCCTCGAGATTGGCGAGCCGCACCTGGCCGTTGGGGAACGGCCGGTAGACCACCTCGTTGAAGTGGATCGCCGGGGCGTTCCAGTAGCCGGGATAGCGGTCAAGCACGATCTCGTCCTGCGGGATGCGCTTCTTGAACGCGAACGGCCCGGCGCAGACCGGGTGCAGGCCGAAATTCTTGCCCTCCTTCTTGATCGCCGTCGGCGACATGATCATGCCGGCGCGGTCCGTGAGCTGCGCGATCAGCCCCGCGTTGGGCGAGGAGAGCGTGAGCTTCACCGTCAGCGGGTCCACCACCTCGGCGCCGGTCACGTGCGCGAGTTCGCCCTTGCGCGCGCTGCCCTGCAGCGTGAGGTCGCGGTGGATCGTGTAGGCCACCGCCGCGGCGTCCATCTTCGTGCCGTCCTGGAACGTGACACCCTTGCGCAGATGGATGATCAGCGAGGTCGGCGTCGCCCAGTCATAGGACGTTGCCAGCATCGGCACGACCTGCAGCTTGGCGTTGATGTCGAACAGCTTGTCGCAGAGGCCGGCGAAGACGATGCGCCCGACATAGGACTGCGCCAGCGTCGGGTCGAGCGTGTCCGGATCCTCGCGCAACGCGATGTGGAAGGTCTGTGCCTGAGCGGCCTGCAGCGCCGGCGCGCCAAGCGCCAGCGCCCCGGCCGCGACGGCGGCAAGAAGTGACTTACTCATGAGTTGAACCCCCTGTTGTTCCCCGGAAAACATCTTCGCCCGTTCGCGAAGACTCGCAAGCCCCGTGCCGCTGTCCGGCGTGCCGCTACTGCGCCTCGGCCTTCGCGCCCTCGACCTGCAGCTCGCCGAGATAGGCCTCGCGGATGTTCTTGTCCTCGCGCAGCTCCGCCGCCGTGCCGGAGAGCACGACGACGCCGGTCTGCAGCACATAGGCGCGGTGCGCGATGGACAGCGCCATCGAGGCATTCTGCTCGACCATGAAGATCGAGGTGCCCTGCTTGTTGATGGTCTGGATGATGTCGAACACCTGCTCCACGTAGAGCGGCGAGAGCCCCATCGAGGGCTCGTCCATGCAGATCAGCCGGGGCCTCGCCATCAGCGCGCGGCCCATCGCCACCATCTGCTGCTCGCCGCCCGAGAGCGTGCCGGCGAGCTGGTTGCGCCGCTCCTTGACGCGCGGGAAAAGCTCGTAGACGCGCTCCAGGTCCTCGTGGAACTCCGGCCCCTTCTTGCGCATGAAGGCGCCCATCTCGAGGTTCTCGAACACGGTCATGCGCGGGAACAGCCGCCGCGCCTCGAGCACCGGCGCGATGCCGCGCTTGACGCGCTCGGAGGTCGGCATGTTCTCGATCGGTGTGCCGTCGAAGGTCACGGTGCCGGTCTTCGGCCGCACCACGCCCATGACGGTCTTCATGGTGGTGGACTTGCCGCAGGCATTGCCGCCGAGCAGGCTCACGATCTCGCCGTGGCGGATCTCGTAGCTCACGTCCTTCAGGACGTGCAGGTCGCCATAGTAGGTGTTGACGTTCTTGAACTCGAGCAGCAGGCCCGAGGTGGCATCAAGCGGCATGGGCGGCTTCTCCAGCGGCGCGGCCGAGATAGGCGCGCAGCACTTCTTCGTTGCGACGGACCTCGTCGGCCGGGCCCTCGGCGATCTTCTCGCCGTGGTCGAGCACGATGACGTTGTCCGCGAGCCGCGTCACCACGTCGAGCTTGTGCTCGATGAGCACGATGGTGAGCCCGAGGCTCTTGAGGTCCCTGATCTGCTCGGCGAGCTCCAGCGTCTCGTTCGGGTTCATGCCCGCGGTGGGCTCATCGAGCAGCAGGATCTTCGGCCGCGAGGCGAGCGCGCGCGCGATCTCCACGCGCCTTCGGTTGGCGTAGGACAGCCCGCTCACCGTCTGCGCCACGCGCGGCGCGAGCCGGTTGCCGAACATCGAGATGATGTCCTTCGCCCACTCCACCGCCCGCGTCTCCTCCGCGCGCGTGCCCGGCAGGCGCAGGATGGCGCCGAACGGGCCCGTGCGCAGCCGCGCATGCTGGCCGATCAGCACGTTCTCCAGCACCGTGAGGTTGGGGAAGACGCGTATGTTCTGGAACGTGCGCGCGATCCCCTTCTCCAGCACCTTGTGCGGCGCCAGGCCGAGGATCTCCGCGCCGTGGTATTTGATCGAGCCGGATTCCGCCTGCACCAGCCCGGAGATGACGTTGAACAGGGTGGACTTGCCCGAGCCGTTCGGCCCGATCACCGCGACCACGCTGCCCGAGGGCACGGTGATGTTGACCTTGTTCAGCGCCACGAGCCCGCCGAAGCGCACCGTGACATCCTTGATCTCCAGCGCGTTGCCGGGCTCGGCCGTGTAGCGGCCGAGCTTTTCCTTGCCGACGAACCCGCCGCGCTGCACCACCGCGTGCTGCGCGTCGAAGTTGAGGTTGGGCGAGCGGCGCACCGCGGGAATCAGCCCCTCGCGGCGGAACAGCATCATGACGACGAGGATGACGCCGAAGATGAGGTCGATCGACTGCACCAGGTCGAGCTTGGTGAGATAGGTGAAGCCGGTCATCTCGCCGAAGGTGTGGATCCAGCTCGTGAGGTCCTGCAGGAACCAGAACTGCAACACCGAGAGCAGCACCGCGCCCGCGACCGCACCCCAGACCGAGCCCATGCCGCCGAGCACGACCATCACCAGGATCATCGCCGAGACGTTGAAGTTGAACATGTCCGGCGTCGCGGTCTGCAGCTTGGCGATATAGAACGTGCCGGCAACGCCCGCGATCGCCGCACCGGTGGCGAAGGCCAGCAGCTTGAAGTTGACCAGGTTCACGCCCATCGCCGAGGCGCCGATCTCGTCCTCGCGGATCGCCATCCATGCGCGCCCGATCCGCGAATCTCGCAATCGGATGCTGATGAAGATCATGGCGACGATGAGGGCAATGGCAACGTAATAATACGGAACCGAATTGACCCCGAAATTATAGCCGAACAGCCGCGGCGCCTGGATGCCGTTGAGGCCGGCGGCACCGTTGGTGATCGGCGTCGCGTTGAGGAACACGATCGGCACGATCTCGCCGAAGCCCAGGGTCACGATGGCCAGGTAGTCGCCCTGGAGCCTGAGCGTCGGGAAGCCGAACAGCACGCCGAACAGGGCCGCGCACAGGGCCGAGAGCGGGATCGCGAGCCAGAAGCTCAGCGTGAAGTGCACCACCTCCGCACCCCCCATGCTGATCTTGTGGACGAGGCCGAGATAGGCGAACGGCTCCCAGAAGCCCGACCAGTGCGGCATCACCTGGAAGGCGGTGAGCACGCCGTAGAGATAGGCGCCGATGGCGAAGAAGGCGGCGTAGCCGAGGTCGAGCAGGCCGGCAAAGCCGACGACGATGTTCAGCCCCATCGCCAGCAGCGCGTAGGAGATGGTGGTTGACAGGACATCCACGTTCGCCTGGCCGCCCAGGTTGACGAAGAACGGAATGCCGGTCTGCGGCAGCAGCGGGAAGGCCAGCATCGCCACGAACAGCAGCGACAGGCCGACGGTCTTGCGCCGGGCGCTTGCCTGGGAGGGGGCGTTCATCGCGCCCGCGGTGGTGGTGCTCATGGAGCCTCTGTCAGGACTTGTTGGGGGCCACGCGCCCGAGCAGTCCCGCGGGGCGGAACACCAGCACGATGACCAGGATGGAGAAGATGACGACCTCGGCCCAGTTGGTGGAGATGAACTGCGAGGTCATGGTCTCGATGATGCCGATGAGCAGGCCGCCGAGCATCGCGCCAGGCACGTTGCCGATGCCGCCCAGCACCGCCGCGGTGAACGCGCGCAGGCCGGCGTCGAAACCGATGTAGAAGTTCGTGTACTCGTAGTAGAGGCCGAAGATCACGGCGGCCGCGCCGGCGAGTGCCGAGCCGAGGAAGAACGAGGTAAGGATCACCCGGTCCACGTCCACGCCCATCATGCGCGCGGCCTCCGGGTCCTGCGCGGTGGCGCGCATCGCCTTGCCGAGTTTCGTTGCTTGGACGAAATAGGTTAGCCCCAGCATCAGCACCGCGGAGACCACCCAGATCAGCGGCTGCTCGACCTGCATCACCGCCTGGCCGAAGTGGAACCTCACCGGCGGGATCGGGTTGGGAAAGTTGAAGCCCTGCCCGCCGATGAACAGCAGCACGGAGTTGGACAGGATGTAGGAGATGCCGATGGTGGTGATCATCGACGCCGGCCCCTTCACCGCGCGCAGGCGGCGCAGGAAGAAGCGCTCAATCGACATGCCGATGCCGCCGCAGACCACCATCGTCACGATGAAGGCGGCGAGCAGCACGCCGATCAGCGGCAACCCGTGCAGGATCGTGGACTGGCCGAAGATGCCGAACGCCTCGAACGTGTAGAGGGCGACGAAGGTGCCCACCATGAAGACGCTGAAATGCGCGAAGTTGATCAGCTCCATGATGCCGTAGACCATGGTGAAGCCGAGCGCGAGCAGCGCGTACATCGCGCCGAGCGTCAATCCGTTGATGGATTGCTGAACGAAAAGGCTTAGACCACTCATGTTGTCAGCACGTCCCAGGTGAGAACATAAGAAAACCGTCGTGGCCGGCTTGGAACACCGGCCACGGCGGCGTATCGCGCAACCGGCCGCCCCCGCAAGGGGGGCGGCCGCCGCGTCGTGGGCTTCAGGCCTGCGGCGCCTCGCCGATATAGGCGTACTGCGCGTTGGGGTCGTCCAGCGGCTTCGCCTTGTCCTCGCGGACCTGGAACACCGAGACCACGTGGCTCTTGATGTCGCCGTTGGCGTCGAACGCGACCGGGCCCTGCAGCGTGTCCACGGTGATCGTGAGCAGCGTCGAGCGGATGTTGTCGCGGGTGATCGGCTTCTTCTCCTCCACCAGCTTCTTCACCGCCTGCACGATCACCCATGCCGCGTCATAGCCGGTGATGGAGTAGTCGTCCGGCACCGTTTTGAACTTGGTGATGAACTGCTGCATGAACGTGCCGACCGCCTTGTTCGCGGTGCCCACGAGATGCGGGCCGGCAATGGTGCAGTACCAGCCCTCGACCGCGGGGAAGCCGCCGGCGGTGAGGAAGTCGGAGCCCATGATGCCGTCGCCGCCGCCCTTATTGATGTGCGGCAGGATCTGGTAGGACTGCTTCGCCAGCTTCGCGCCCGCCATCGTCACGCCGCCATAGTACATCGAGTCCGGCTCGAGCGACTTGATCTTCGTCAGGACCGCCGTGTAGTCGGGGTTCTTCGGGTCCAGCTTCTCGTGGCCGAGAACCTGGATGCCCTTCTTCTTCGCCTGGCCCTCGAACGCATTCGCGATGCCGACGCCGTAGGCGCCGGAGTCGTCGAGGATGAAGATCTTCTTCGCCTTCAGCGTCTCGGCGAAGAAGTTCGCCATGTTCGGGCCCTGGTAGGCGTCAGTCGTAACGGTACGGAAATAAACCGGCGCGTGGTTGTCCGCCGGCCGGTAGATGCTCGCGAATTCCGGATTGGTGATGTCCGGGTTGGTCGAGGACGGCGTGATGGTGATGAGGTGCCCGGCCGAGAGGATCGGGCTCATCGCCTTGCCGACGCCCGACATCTGCGGGCCGACGGCCGCGACGATCGACGGGTCGGCGACCATCTTGCGCGCGTTGATCGCACCCTGCGCCGGGTCGTACTGGCCGGCCGTCGCGGTGCCGTCGTCGAACTTTTCCCAGGTGAAGGTAACGCCCGGCACCTCGTTGAGCGCGTTGGCGTTCATCAGCGCGAGGATCGAGCCGTTGACCTGCCGCGCCGCGGACGCCGCATCGGCACCGGTGAGCGAGGCATCGATGGCGACCTTGACGGTCTGCGCGGCCTGGGCGCGGGAGGCGACCCCGAGCGAGGCGACGGCGGCGACGCCGGCGGCCGCCTTGATGGAGTTGCGACGGGTCAGCATGCGGTGAGGTCTCCCTTTTTTGTCATCTTGAGTGGCGTCTCGCGCCACGACACTGCCACCATGGGGCGGTCATGACCAAAAGGCAAGCCTGCATCCCGCCCCGCGCAGGCAGCAGCGGACAGATTTCATCCTCCGTTGATTGATCGGCGATTTTTGCACCTGGATTCAGCCGGCGCGGCCCCCGGCGCGAGGCCGCCACGGCCGTGAAATCGCCATCCTTCTCTCAGCCGAACGGCCGCCCCCGCGAGGGAGGCGGCCGCCCGATAGCCGGGTCTGCGTCCGCGGGTCAGGCCTGCGGCGCGGCCCCGATGTAGTGGTACTGCGCCATGTCGTCGGACAGCGGCTTGGAGGGATCGCGCTTGATCTGGAACACCGAGACCACGTGGCTCTTGATGTCGCCGTTGGCGTCGAACGAGACCGGTCCCTGCAGCGTGTCCACGGTGATGGTGAGCAGGGCGCTGCGGATGTTGTCGCGAGTGATCGGCTTCTTCTCCGCCACCAGCTTCTTCACCGCCTGCACGATCACCCACGCCGCGTCGTAGGACGTGATGGCGTAGTCATCCGGCACCAGCTTGAAGCGGCTGATGTAGCGCTGGGTGAAGGCGCCGATCGCCTTGCCCTTGCCGCCCGCGAGGTGCGGGCCGGCGATGGTGGCGTACCAGCCCTCGACCGCGGGGAAGCCGCCGGCGGTGAGGAAGTCCGCGCCCACGATGCCGTCGCCGCCGCCCTTATGGATGTGCGGCAGGATCTGGTAGGACTGCTTCGCCAGCTTCGCGCCGGCCTGGCTGACGCCGCCGTAGTAGAGGCTGTCCGGCTGCATCGACTTGATCTTCGTCAGGACCGCCGTGTAGTCGGGGTTCTTCGGGTCCAGCTTCTCGTGGCCGAGGACCTGGATGCCCTTCTTCTTCGCCTGGCCCTCGAACGCATTCGCGATGCCGACGCCGTAGGCGCCGGAGTCGTCGAGGATGAAGATCTTCTTCGCCTTCAGCGTCTCGGCGAAGAAGTTCGCCATGTTCGGGCCCTGGTAGGCGTCAGTCGTAACGGTACGGAAATAAACCGGCGCGTGGTTGTCCGCCGGCCGGTAGATGCTCGCGAATTCCGGATTGGTGATGTCCGGGTTGGTCGAGGACGGCGTGATGGTGATGAGGTGCCCGGCCGAGAGGATCGGGCTCATCGCCTTGCCGACGCCCGACATCTGCGGGCCGACGGCCGCGACGATCGACGGGTCGGCGACCATCTTGCGCGCGTTGATCGCACCCTGCGCCGGGTCGTACTGGCCGGCCGTCGCGGTGCCGTCGTCGAACTTCTCGTAGGTGAAGGTGACGCCCGGCACCTCATTCGCCGCGTTCGCGTCGTCGAGGGCGAGGATCGCGCCGTCGGCCACGCGCAGCGCGGAGGCGGCGTCCGCGCCCGTCAGCGAGGCATCGATCGCGATCTTGACGGTCTGCGCGGCCTGGGCGCTGGAAGCAGCACCAAGCGTCGCGGCGGCGGCAACGCCCGCGGCCGCCTTGATGGAGTTACGACGAGTCAGCATGCAGTGAAGTCTCCCTGTTTAAAAGCGCCACCTGGAATCGCGCGCCACGGCGGCGAGCCAGTGCGTCGCCAGGGTGAATCGGCCATGAACAAAACGCAAGACGGACACCCGCCCCAGGCCCGCTGAAATCCACGAAAATTAGAGAGTTGCGGCGGTCCGTTCCGCCGCCGCGAGCGCCGCGGGGTCGTTGACGTTGACGAACGGGTCCGCGGCACCTTCCCACGCCACGCTGGTGCCGCCGAGGGCGGCGAGCAGCGCGCGCACGGCGCCCGAGAGCGGCGCGCGCGCGACCAGGTCGCCAGGCCGCCACAGCGCCACCAGTGGATGCAGCCGCCCGGCGGATTCGGCGCAGGCGGGAAGCGCCGCCGCGGCCAGGCGCGCCACCAGGTCCGCGGGCAGGAACGGCACGTCGCACGGCGCGGAGAGCAGCAGCGCGGAGGGATGCGCCGCCGCCGCCCAGCGCGCGCCCGCCAGCAGCCCCGCCAGCGGCCCCTCGTGCTCGCCCGGCGCGTCCGCCAGCACGGGCATACCGAAGGCGGCGAAGCGCGCGGGATCCCCGTTGGCGCTGATCGCGATCGCGCCGACCTGCGGTGCCAGCCGCGCCAGCACGTGCGCGATCAGCGGCCGGCCGGCGAGCGGCAGCAGCGCCTTGTCCGCGCCGCCCATGCGCCGCGCCCGGCCGCCGGCGAGGACGACCGCGACCGGCGTCCTCACGCGGCCCCCTCACGCGGCGGGACCCGGGACGCCCGGGGTTGCCGCCTCCACGGCCGCGCCCTACGAAGCCCGGGCTTCGCGACAACCGCGTCCGCCTCAGCGCAAGGAGAAGCCATGTCCAAGATCATCCGTTCCGAGCCCAACAAGATTCTCTCCAAGGCCGTCGAGTTCCACGGCTTCGTCTACCTCCAGGGCTGCACCGCCGCCGACCTCTCGAAGGACATCACCGGCCAGACGAAGGAAGTGCTCGCCGCGATCGACGCCATCCTCGAGGAGCATGGCACCGACAAGACCCGCCTGCTGCAGGCGCAGATCTGGCTCAAGGACATCCGCGACCGCGACGCGATGAACGCGGTGTGGGCAGCCTGGCTGCCCGCGGGCATGGCGCCGGCCCGCGCCTGCGTGCAGGCAAACATGGCCGATCCGCGCCATCTCGTTGAAATCATGATCACGGCCTGCAAGTGACCGATTCTGTGGCGAATAGATCACACACACGGGTGATCTATTCGCTACACCCCAATTACCTGACCGGAAAATAGGATAATTTCCCTCATACCCATTATTATCCACTAGTGGGTTTATACGAATACGCATGGCAGACGCGCTTTTTTGCCTTCCATGGGTTGTCTTCAACAGCCCCCGCTTGTTACCGCCGAGACAGAATTCTTGATCACGGGCGGGGGGCTTCAGGGCAATGGGGGATGGATGGCTGACGGGCGCGAGTGTGCTTGCCCTCACCCTCATTCCGGCCGTCGCACTCGCGGCGACACCCTCCAATGGAGCCACCAGGCCCGCCGCCGCCGTTACCTTCCTCCCGCCCGCCTACCAGCCGCCCGCGCCTCGCGCCGTGGCTTACCTGCCGCCGGCCTACGATCCACCGACGACGGCGGTGAGCTTCGTCCCGCCTGCGTATCAGGCGCCAGCGGCCCAGACCGTTTCCTTCACCCCGCCCGCCTTTGAGCCGCCGGCGCCGGTCGCCCCGGCCGGCGTGGCCCCGGCCGGTGTGGACTTCGTGCCGCCGGCCTACCAGCCGCCCGCCGGGCAGCAGGTCACCGGGCAGCAGGTCACCGGGCAGCAGTCCGTCGCGTTCATCCCGCCGGCCTACGAGTCGCCCGCGGCGCAGGCGGTGAGCTTCATCCCCCCTGCCTACGAGCCGCCCGCCGGACAGACGGTGAGCTTCGTCCCGCCTGCCTACCAGCCACCCGCCGGACAGGCGCAGGGCCAGACGCAGACCGTGGCCTTCATCCCGCCCGCCTACCAGCCGCCCGCGGGGCAGCATCTGGTGGCCTTCATCCCACCCGCCTACCAGCCGCCCGCGGGGCAGCATCTGGTGGCCTTCCTCCCGCCCGCCTACCAGCCGCCCGCGGGCGTGCGGACGGTGTCGTTCATCCCGCCCGCCTACCAGCCGCCGGCGCCGATGCGCCAGATGGCCGTCTTCCACCCCGAGGCCGTCAACCCGCCGCTGAAGTTCCCGAAGGCGATCAACTACCCGCGCTGGGAATGGTGCGTGCCCTTCGCTCGCGACGTCTCCGGCATCAACATCATGGGCAACGCCAAGGACTGGTGGTGGAACGCCGCCGGCCACTATGCCCGCGGCCACCGGCCGGAGCCCGGCGCCGTGCTCGCCTTCCAGGGCATCGGGCGCATGCCGCTCGGCCACGTCGCGGTGGTCATGAGCATCGTCAACAGCCGCGAGATCCTGATCGAGCAGGCGAACTGGGCCGGCCCCGGCTCCAACCACAGCGGCATCTCGCGCAACATCGCGGTGATCGACGTCTCGCGGAACAACGACTGGACGGCGGTGCGCGTCGGCCTCGGGCCGCGTTATCCCGGCCAGTTCGGCAGCGTCTACCCGACCTTCGGCTTCATCTATGACCGACCGGACAACGGTGTGATCCTGGCCAACACGCCGGGCGTGGCGCCGACGGTTCGCCGGGTCGAGGTAGCCGACGCGCCCCCGGCGGCGCCGGTCGCGATCCACGCGCTGCACCACTCGCTGCTCGACCTCGGCGGCGGGAAGTAGGCGCACGGCCGGCTGGCACTGTCCCGCCGATCGCGGACGACAGACCACCCTCCGGTTGCTCCCCCGTCCCGCGGCCTGGCCTCCGGCAGAACCCGGGTCAGGCGTGTTCGAACACCGCGACGCCGCCGCCGGCCCCAGCGCCCGGAAACACGGCATGGCCCGATCCCACGATACGCACTCCGGCGAAGACCGGATCAAGGCCGAAGAGTATCATTGTCAGCGCGCCCGTCCCCTGGTGCTGCTCGGCGAGGAGCCCCACCGTTCCCGACAAGCTCAGAACGTAGCCGCGGCACGGAAAGGAGAGCGAGCCGAAATATTTCCCGGAGGCCACGGTGACGTTGCCCACGCCGTGGCTGGGATCCGCCGCATGCGACCACGATGCCTGCACCGGCGGACCGGCCCCGAGGTTCAGGCTGACGGCGCGGTATTTCAGCGCGAGCCTTTCGCCCGTCTTCGAGTTGACAAACCACATCTTGCCAATGGCGAGGCCGAGGAGAAACGACCCGGCCTTCTCTTGTGATGTGTCGTATTTCCAGTCGGTTGGGAGGAACAGGCCCATGTCTTCCCCCGATCGAACGCGGATACGGAACCAGACTGAAGATATATCATTCCGGATATGGAAGGCTACAGGTCTTTGCCCCCGCCGGCGCGCGCCTTCCGCTGCCGCGTCACCTTCCCCGCCGCAGCTTCGGGTCCAGCTTGTCGCGCAGCCCGTCGCCGAGAAGGTTGAGCCCCAGCACCGCGATCACGATCGCGATTCCGGGCAGCACCGGCAGCAGCGGGTCGCTCCAGATATAGCTCTGCGAGTCCGCGAGCATCCGCCCCCAGGAGGGCTGCGGCGGCTGCGAGCCGAGCCCGAGATAGGACAGCCCCGCATCCGCCAGCACCGCCAGCGCGAACTGGATCGTCGCCTGCACGAGCAGGATCGGCGCCGCGTTGGGCAGCAGGTGGCGGATCGCGATGGTGTGCCACTTCGCCCCCACCGCGCGCGCCGCCAGCACGAAGTCGCGCCCGAGCAGCGACAGCACCGCGCCGCGCGCCAGCCGCGCGAAGACCGGGATGTTGAAGATGCCGATCGCCAGCATCGAGTCGACGGCACCTGGCCCGCGCAGCGCCGTGATCATCACCGCCGTCAGCAGCGCGGGGAACGCGAAGGTGAGGTCGGCCGCGCGCATCAGAACCGTGTCGATCCAGCCCCCGCCCACCGCCGCGGTCACGCCGACGGGGATGCCGATCCCCGCCCCCACCACCACCGCGATGACCGCGACGAACAGCGAGGTCGCCGCCCCGGCCATGAGTTCGGAGGCGACGTCGCGGCCAAAATTGTCGGTGCCCAGCCAGTGCTGCGCAGACGGCGGTGCCAGGCGGTGGATCACGTCGATCGCGAGCGGCGGATAGGGTGTCCAGAACTGCGCCACGAGCGCGACGGCGACCACGAAGCCGGTGAGCACGATCCCCACCCGCATGTTGCGCGGCATGCTCCTCACCGCTCCCCGCCCCCCACCGAGATGCGCGGGTCGATCGCGGCGTAGGTCAGGTCCACCAGCGTGTTGACCACGATGACGCTGCCGGTGAGCAGCACCACGATGTCCTGCACCGTGATCAGGTCACGCCCGGCGATGGCCTGGAACAGCAGCCGCCCCATCCCCGGCAGCGTGAACACGTTCTCAATCACCACCGTGCCCGCGAGCAGGTAGGAGAACTGGAAGCCCATGATGGTCACGACCGGGATCAGCGCGTTGGGCAGCGCGTGGCCCCAGATCGCCGCGCGCGCTGCCAGCCCCTTGGCGCGCGCCGTGCGCACATAGTCCTCCCCCGCCGCCTCGATCACCGCGGAGCGGGTGACGCGCGCCAGGATCGCCGCCTGCGGCAGGGCGAGCGAGACCGCCGGCATCAGCAGTGCGGCGACGCCGGGCAGGATGCCGTGCGACCAGCCCGGGAAGCCGGTCGCCGGCAGCCAGTGCAGCCGCACCGCGAACACCAGGATCAGCAGCAGCCCGAGCCAGAAATTCGGCACCGCGACGCCCAGCTGCGCCGCCCCCATCAGCGCCGCGTCCGCCGCCTTGCCCTGCCGCGTCGCCGCGATCACGCCGACCGGGATGGCGATGCCGACGGAGAGCAGGATGCTCATCCCGGCGAGCGGCAGCGTCACCCACAGCCGCGACAGGATCAGCCCCGCGACCGGCGTCTGGTAGGTGTAGGAGATGCCGAAATTACCCTCGAGCAGCCCGCCGGCCCAGCGCAGGTATTGCTGCCACAGCGGCAGGTCGAGCCCCATCTGGTGCCTGAGCGCGGCGAGCGTGGACTTCGTCGCCCCGGTGCCCAGCATCAGCAGCGCCGGGTCGCCGGGCAGCACGTTCATCACCACGAACACCACCAGCGAGGCCGCGACGAGCATCACGGCCAGCCCCAGCAGCCGGCGCAGCAGGAACCGGGTCAATTTCAGCCAGCAGACGGTCTGGTGAAGGCGCTTATTTGGCCCAGCTCATCTGGCCCACGATGTCGACGGTGATGAGCATGTTCTTCCACATGCCGCGCAGGTTGGCGTTCCACACGCCGATCTTGGGCAGCGCGCAGAGGAAGATGTTGGGCTCGTCCTTCGCCAGCTTGCGCTGCAGGTCGCCCCACAGCTTCAGCTGCTGCTTCGGGTCGGTCGCGGCCTGGTATCTGGCGAACAGCGCGTCGTAGGCCTTGTTGTGATAGTTCCAGTAATATTCCGGGTTCGCGTACTGGTAGAGGTCGCGCGGCTCGACATGGGCGATGATGGTCGCCTCGTAGTCCTTGTGCGTGAACGCCTGGGACAGCCACTGCGCCCACTCCACATCGACCAGCTTCACCTTGATGCCGACCTGGCCGAGCATCGCCGCGATCACCTCGCCGCCGCGCCGCGCGTAGGGCGGGGGCGGCAGCAGCATGGTCATGGAGAAGCCGTGCGGATAGCCGGCCTCGGCGAGCAGCTTCTTCGCCATCGCCGGGTTGTAGGGATAGGTGTTGGCGAGATCGACATAGCCCGCGTCGCCCGGCACGTCGTGGCTGCCGATGGGCGTGCCGTAGCCGTTCAGCACCGACTGGTTATAGGCCTGCTTGTCGATCGCGTAGGCCATGGCGCGGCGCACCAGCAGGTTGTCGAACGGCTTCTTCGCCTCGTTCAGCGAGATGATGATCTTGCCGCTGGTGTTGCCGATGACGACGTCGAGCTTCTTGTCCTGGCGCAGCTGCGGAACGGATTCCGGTGCCGGGAACAGCGTGAATGCGTCGAGGTTGCCGGCCAGCATCGCCGCCGTCGCCGCCGCGGGGTCGGCGATGAAGCGGAAGGTCGCGGTCGCGATCGGCGGCGCCTTGCCGGAATATTTCGGGTTGCGCACCAGCGTGATGTGGTCGCCCTTCACCCAGGTGCCGAGCTTGTAGGGGCCGGTGCCGACGGGGTCCGTCTTGTTGTTGGCGGCCGAGTCGGGGGCGACCATCACGGCGGCCGGCATCGCCATGCCGAACAGGAAGCTCGCGGTCGGCTGCTTCAGCGTCACCACCGCCGTCTCCGCGTTCGGGCAGGCGACGTTGGTGATGGGCGCGAACAGCGCCTTCTGCGGGTTGATGCTGTCCTTGGCGCGCGCGCGGTTGAGGCTGAACTTCACCGTCGTGCAGTCGAACGGCTCGCCGTCGCTGAACACCACGCCGTGGACGAGGTTGAACGTGTAGGTCTTGCCGTTCTTCGAGATCGTCCAGGAGGTGGCGAGCGAGGGCACCACCTGCCCAGCCGCGTCGATCTGCGTCAGCCCCTGGAAGATGTTCTGGTACGTCACCTCGCCGATGGCGGCGGCCGCACCCGCGGTGGGGTCGAGGATCGGCGGTTCCAGGGTCATGCCGATGCTGATGCTGTCCTTGGCGGCGGCCCGCGCCGCCCCCGGCGCGAGGCCCGCGGCCAGCATGAAGGCGGCAAGAGCCGGGGCGGCGAGAGCCGGTATGGTGGCGCGCATGGAACCCTCCGTTTGCCCCACTGCATCAGCCCCGCCGCGCCCGGTCAAGCGCCGGGCGGTGACAACGTGCCCGCCAGCGCCCCGGGCCAGCGCGCCGGGCCAGACGGCGAGCGCCGGGAATGGACCGGGCCTACCGGGACGGTTGCTCCACCTCGCAGTCATAGGCGCCGACGCGAATCTCCTCGCGGATCCGCGCCCTTGTTTCCGGATCGGCGGCATTGAACCAGACCGACGCCAGACTCCCGGCCGGACAGGCCGTGTAGAGCCACCCGGCGCGCCTCGCCTGCGCCGCGCTCAGCCCGGAGTGGAAGAACCCGCCGGGCTTCACCGCCGCCTCGACGACGGGCGCCTCGCCGCCGGCCATGAAGCGGATCGTGACCTCCTCGCCGCAGTTGTTTGACGCGCCGAACACGCCGTCACGCGACGTCCATTCCAGGCACGGCTCCATGTTCGGCTGCACGCCGGGCGTCGCGGGACAGAGGTTGTAATAGAGCGCCCGGCTGACCAGCTCGATGGCCTTCAGGCCAAGCTGCTGCCCCGGATGCGCGCCGATGAACGCGAGCAGCGCGTCGCGCGCCTGCGCCGGCGTGACCCCCGGCGAGAGGCAGGGGAGAAGCCGGTGCGCGTCCGCCGATGCCATCAGGAAAACGCCGACGACGCGCGTCGCGTCGCCCAGTCCCAGGGTTTGCGGGTCCGCCCCGTTGTTGCGCGGGTTCATCGCGATCAGCGTGGCGACGAAGCCCTCGGCCCGGCCGTTGTAGCCGCGGCAATAAGCGGCGTCGTGCTGACGCCCCGGCACGCAGCTTCCCAGCTTCTCGCGCACCTGTCCGGGCGCCCCTGCGAAGGCCGCGGCGCGGCGCTCGTCCTCCCGGGCCCGTTCCTCGGGCGTGAGGCCGGACCGCGGCGCTTGGCCGGCGACCAGCGCTTCCAGCGCCTGCATCCCCTTCGCCTCGGCATCGGTGGCGCCGGCGCAGAAGGATCGTTCGCTGTGCGTGTGCAGGGTGCACGCGAGGCGGACCTGCCAGAAGAAGACCACGCCCCGAAGATAGCCGTCGCAGAATTCGCCCTTTTCGAACGCCGCCGACGTGCAGAGACCCACCAGATCGGCCGCCGGCATGATTTCGGCGGACGCGCGTATCTGCTGCAGCGACCTCGCCGCCGCCGCGGCCGCCGGCCCGGCGGCACAAGCGGCCCACGCCGCGGCCGCCAGCAGGAACACCGCGGGAAGCGTCAGGCGATACCGATGTCCGGGAAATACCATACGGACGCCCAACTGCCGTCTTTCCGCGGCAGGATAGCGTCATCCACGCCGGGCTGGAAGCAAACGCCGCGCCCGGCGGAGGCGGCTTCTGTTCCCCGCCGCGCATCGCCTATCCTCCCGCCGCCCGCATCGCGTGCGAAGCGGGCGAGCAGAGGGAGAGAGGCGACATGACCGATACCACGCAGCCGCAATGGGCCTGGATGAACGGCGCGTTCATCCCCTACGACCAGTGCCGGCTGCATGTGCGCACGCAGGCCGTCGCGCTCGCCGCCTCGGTGTTCGAGGGTGTGCGCGCCTATTGGAACCCCGGCGAGCGCCAGCTCTACAGTTTCGCGCTCGACCGCCACATCGCGCGGCTGCGCGAGTCGATGAAGATCGTGCGCATGCGCACCGAAATCCCGGCGGATTTCGGTGCCATCTGCAACGAGTTGCTCCGGCGCAACGGTTTTCGCGAGGACGTGCACTACATGCCCACCGCCTATCTCGGCGTGCCCGAGGGCAACGTGGCGATGGGGCCGACCACGGAGGAGGGCCTGTTCATCACCGCCGTCGCCCGCCCGCCCGGCAAGGCGCTCGATGCCGGCAAGCACGTCTGCGTCAGTTCCTGGCGCCGCATTGCCGACGAGAGCGTGCCGCCGCGCGTCAAGGCCGCCGGCAACTACCAGAACGGCCGGCTCGCGCTGCACCAGGCCTGGGCGGACGGCTACGACGATGCGATCCTGCTCAACACCGGCGGCACCGTGGCCGAGGCCGCCGGCTCCTGCCTGATGATGGTGCGCGGCGATGAGGTCTGCACGCCGCCGGTCACCGCCGGCATCCTCGAGAGCATCACCCGCTCCGTGCTGATCCGCCTGTTCGAGGAAAAGCTCGGCCGGCGCGTGGTGGAGCGCGAGATCGACCGCACGGAGCTTTACGTCGCCGACGAGGCATTTCTCTGCGGCAGCGGCCAGGAGGTGGTGCCGGTGGTGTCCGTGGATCGCCTGCCGGTGGGTTCGGGCCGCAAGGGGCCGGTCACCGCCGCCATCCAGGACGCCTATTTCCGCGTCGCGCGGGGACAGGACAATGCGCACCCGGAATGGCGCTCGCCGGTCTATCCGCCCGGCGCCTGAGCGGGCCGGGCGACGCCACGCGGCGCCGCCCGCGTCGCGCTACCCCTCCGCCTTCGGCAGCTTCTCCTCGACGATGCTCGCCCACAGCGCGATGCCGTGCGGGATCGCCTCGTCGTTGAAATTGTAGAGGTGGTTGTGCACCTCCGCCCCGGCGCCGTTGCCGAGATTGATGAACGCGCCTGGCACTTTCTCCAGCATGAACGAGAAATCCTCCGACGCCATGGTCTGCGGCCCGTTGGCTTCCACGTTGGCCGCGCCCGCCACCTTCGCCGCCGCGGCGACGATCGCCTCCGTCTCGCCCGGGTTGTTCACCAGCGGCGCGAACAGGAAGCGGAAATCCAGCTCCGCCCGCGCCCCGAACCCGGCGGCGATGTTCTCCGCGAGGCGGCGCATCTCGGTCTCCACCAGCGTCATCGTCTCGCGCTTCATCGTGCGCACCGTGCCGCGCAGCACCGCCGTCTCCGGGATGACGTTGTAGGCCTCGCCGGCGGCGATCTTGGTGACACTCAGCACCGCCGTGTCGGTCGGCGTCACGCGCCTGGCCACGATTGATTGCAGCGAGGACACGAGTTGCGCGGCCACCACCACCGGGTCGATCCCCGCCTCCGGCCGCGCGCCGTGCGAGCCGCGCCCGGTGATGGCGATGTCGAAGAACGCGCCGCCGGCCATCTGCGTGCCGGGGCGGATGGAGAACTTGCCCACCTCCAGGTTCGGCCGGTTGTGCATGCCGAACACCGCGTCGCAGGGAAACTTCTCGAACAATCCGTCCGCGATCATCGCGGAGGCGCCGCCCAGCCCCTCCTCCGCCGGCTGGAAGATGAAGTGGACGGTGCCCGAAAACCCGCCGTTCTCGGCGAGGTATTTCGCGGCCCCCAGCAGCATCGCCGTGTGCCCGTCATGGCCGCAGGCGTGCATCACGCCCTGGTTGCGCGAGGCGTAGGAGAGGCCCGTCGCCTCGTCGATCGGCAGCGCGTCCATGTCCGCGCGCAGGCCGATGCGCCCGTGCCCGTTGCCGCGGCGCAGCACGCCGACGACGCCGGTCTTGCCGATGCCGGCGTGCACCTCGATGCCCCAGGAGCGCAGCTTGTCCGCCACCAGCGCGGAGGTGCGCGTCTCCGTCATCCCGATCTCGGGATGGGCGTGGATGTCGCGGCGGATCTCGGTGATTTCGGGGGCGATCTTCTCGATCGCGTCACGGTTGGCCATGGCTCTCCATCCACTCAGGTTTCGATCCAGCATCCAGCGAAGGCGCGCGTCCTGCAATCCTCGGCCGGTCGCCGTCGATGGTCATCGGCAGGGCGGTGAGGCGGAAATCCTCGCCCGGCACCGCCTGGTGCATGGCGAGCGCCGCGACCTGCGGCTGCGCCAGCGCCTCCGCCAGCGTGTGGATCGGCGAGGCCGGCACGCCCGCCGCGGCCAGCGCCGCGAGCCAGTGCGCGCGCGGCCGCGCGGCGAGGATCGGCAGCATCCGCGCGAACAGGGCATGCTTGTGGGTGAGCCGCGCGCGGTTGGTGGCGAAGCGTTCGTCGGCTGCCAGATCCGGGCAGCCCAGCACCGCGGCAAGCCGCGCGAACAGCCGGTCGTTGCCGGCGCAGATCAGCATCGGCCCGTCCGCGGTCTCGAACGCCTCGTAGGGCACGAGCGAGGGATGGCCGGAACGGTGCCGCTCCGGCAACGCCCCCTCGCCCATCAGCGCGTCCGCCTTCTGCCCCGCCCACATCAGCGCCGTTTCCAGCAGCGAGGTGCGCACGATCCCTCCCCGCCCCGTCTGCTCGCGCCGGCGCAGCAGCGACAGGATGCCGATCACCAGCCACATCGCGCTGCCCTGGTCGCACAGCGAGGCTGCCGCGCGGATCGGCGGGTCGTCCTCGCCGCCGTTGAGCGAGGAGAGGCCCGACCAGGCCTGGATCAGCGGCTCGTAGCCGGGCGAGGAGGCCATCGGCCCCACCGCGCCGAACGCCGAGATCTCGCCGTAAACGAGGCGCTTGTGGCGCGCGGTGAGCGCCTCCGCGTCGAACCCGATCGAGGCCGCGACGCCGGGGCGCAGGTTGTGCAGGAAAACGTCGGCCCCGGCGACCAGCGCCTCCAGCGCCGCGCGGCCCGCCTCGCTCTTGAGGTCGAGCGCGGCCGAGCGCTTGCCGCGGTTCATCACGTGGAAGGTCAGGCTGTCGCCGTGGCGGAACTCGTGGCCCATGCGCCGCGCGTCGTCCCCGCCTTCCGGACGCTCCACCTTGATCACGTCCGCGCCGAGGTCGGCGAGGATGGCGCCGGCAAACGGCCCCGCCAGCACCTGGCCAAGCTCCAGCACACGCAAACCTGACAGCACGCCCAACCGTTTTGCGGCGCAGCGCGCCGCCCCCTATGCTCGCCCCAGGCTGCGCCGGCCGCGTTCCCCGAACAAGGCCTGCACTGGCGACGCCGCTCTTGCGGGGGAAGGTAACAGGAAGATGAGGCTCGGCTGGGACGAGATCAGGCGGCGGGCAAAAGCGTTCAGCGAGGAATTCAAGGCCGCCCATTACGAGAAGGGCGAGACCCAAACCTTCTACAACGAGTTCTTCGAAATCTTCGGCATCAAGCGCCGGCAGGTCGCCATCTACGAGCAGCGTGTAAAGCTGCTCAGCAACAAGCACGGATTCATCGACCTGTTCTGGCCCGGCACGCTCCTCATCGAACAAAAGAGCGCTCGCCTCGACCTCGGGAAAGCCCAGGGGCAAGCGCTCGATTACGTCGAGGGCATCCACCCGACGGAGCAGCCGCGCTTCGTGCTCACCTGCGACTTCCAGACCTGGATTCTCCTCGACCTTGAGACGGGGGCGGAACTCAAGTTCCGCCTCGCGGACCTCTCGAAGCACATTACCGCTTTCGACTTCATGCTCGGACGGCGGGTCACGTTCCAGACCCAGGCGGCGGTCACGATCAAGGCGGCCGAACTCATGGGCGCGCTCCACGACGCCCTGGCCGCAACCGGCTACACCGGCCACGATCTCGAACAGCTTCTCGTCCGCCTGCTTTTCTGTATGTTCGCGGACACCACCGGCATCTTCCAGCCGCTGAACATCTTCCTGCAACTGATCGAGAACGACACGCGGCCCGACGGCAGCGACGTCGGCCGTGTTCTCGCCGACCTGTTCGACGTGCTCGATACGCCTGAGAACAAACGCCAGACGACGCTACAAGCGGAACTGAAAGAGTTCCCTTACGTCAACGGACGCCTCTTTAGTGGACCCCTGCGCGCGGTGCATTTCACCAGGGAAATGCGCGAAATGCTGCTCGACGCCTGCCGGCACGACTGGTCGGCCGTCAGCCCCGCGATCTTCGGCTCGCTTTTCCAATCCGTCATGGACGCGAAGGAGCGACGCGCCAAGGGCGCACATTATACCTCTGAG
The DNA here is from genome assembly GCA_021847175.1 of Pseudomonadota bacterium. Lineage (GTDB taxonomy): Bacteria > Pseudomonadota > Alphaproteobacteria > Acetobacterales > Acetobacteraceae > JAJXXT01. The sequence continues at coordinate 2,017 of JAJZUI010000016.1, read as the reverse complement.
GAAAACATCCTGAAGGTCATCGGCCCGCTCTTCCTTGACGATCTCACGGCTGAGCTTGCCGCCATTATGGGGCGGAAAACCGGACAGAAGCGAGCACTCGCACAGTTTCAGGAGAAACTCGCCAGTCTGACCTTCCTCGACCCGGCCTGCGGCTGCGGCAACTTTCTCGTCATTGCCTACCGCGAAATCCGGCGCCTCGAACTCGCATGCCTGAAGGCTCAACACGGCAACCAGCAGATCGACGCCGCCCTGCTCTCTCGCGTCACGGTCGACCAATTCTACGGGATCGAATTCGAGGAATTTCCGGCGCGGATCGCCGAGGTCGCGATGTGGATGACGGACCACATGGCAAACAACGAGATCAACGAGACCTTCCGCGCGAACTATGCACGTATTCCGCTCCGCGAATCGCCGCACATCCTGAATGGCGACGCTCTCGAAACGGATTGGTCGAGCCTGTTGCCGCCCTCGCGCTGCGCCTATGTGATGGGCAACCCACCGTTCGGCGGCGCGAAATACCAGACGGACGCGCAGCGCGCGCAGGTCCGCCGCATCGCCAATCTCGGCGGCTCTGGCGGCACGCTCGATTACGTGGCTGCCTGGTTCCTGAGGGCCGGTCAGTATCTGCAAGGCAACACGGCCATCCGCATTGCCTTCGTCGCCACGAATTCGATCACGCAGGGCGAGCAGGTTGCGCAGCTTTGGCCGCTGCTGTTCGACCGCTATGGGCTTGAGATCGCCTTTGCCCACCGGACGTTCAGCTGGGAGAGCGAGGCGCGCGGCAAGGCGCATGTCCATGTCGTCATCGTCGGCCTCGCCCATCGCGATCACGAGCCGGCCGATAAACGCCTGTTCAGCTACCCGGACATCAAGGGCCCGGCCGTCGAAACCCGCCATCGCGCATTGACCGCGTATCTGTTCGACGCGCAGGGACTTGCGAACCGGCACCTAGTGGTGAAGGAGGAACCGAGGCCGATCAACGGCGCGCGCCGATTGATCAGTGGAAGCCAACCCATCGACAATAGCTTGCTGATTTTCGACGCTTCAGAACGATCCGCCTTCCTCCAAGCCGAGCCCGGGGCAGCGCAATGGCTGCGCCCCTTCGTCGGTTCCGTGGACTTCATTAATGGTGGAGGGAGGTGGATTCTGGCCTTGCAAGACGCTTCGCCGGCGCAACTGCGCCAAATGCCGAAGGTTCTTGAGCGGTTGGCGGCGGTGCGTGAATTTCGCCTCAGAAGTAAAAGAGCAAGCACGCTGGCTATCGCGCAGCAGCCGAAACGGTTCAACGTCGAGGTACTACCAACGGCACCCTTTCTTGTCGTTCCGGAAGTTAGTTCTGAGCGTAGGGAATACCTACCAATCGGCTGGCTGCGACCGCCCGCGATACCGAGTAACCTGGTGCGCATTCTACGAGAGGCGACACCCTGGGAGTTTGGTGTCTTGACGAGCCGGATGCACAAGGGCTGGCTGGCGCACATTGGCGGAAGGCTAAAAAGCGACTTCCGCTATTCCATCGGCCTCGTTTACAACACCTTCCCCTGGCCCGAATCCAGTCCAGCGCAGCGAAAGGCGGTCTCGCAACTGGCGCAATCCGTGCTCGACGCACGCGCGAAATATCTAACGTCAAGCCTCGCGGATCTCTACGATCCCGACACGATGCCCAGCGATCTGCGCCGTGCTCACGCGGCCCTCGATAGGGCGGTGGATCGCCTCTATCGGACGGCGCCTTTCGCCAGCGACCGCGAGCGCGTCGAGCACCTCTTCGGTCGTTATGAGGCGATGGTGAACCCGCTCGGCCGCGCCGCGAGGACGCGACCGGGAGCCGGCGCTTCACGCGCGCGCAGCGCCGCGAAGCGCAGGACCACGCAAGCGCTGGAAGCGCCCCGATCGTCATGAGCCTCATCGGCATTTTCGATCTCTTCCGCATCGGCATCGGCCCCTCCTCATCGCACACGGTGGGGCCGATGCGCGCCGCCGACCGGTTCATGAGCGCGCTGCCGCGCCCGCCCGCGCGCGT
>JAJZUI010000237.1 GCA_021847175.1 Pseudomonadota bacterium | reverse complement strand
CGTTCCTGCGGATGGAGGCGCCGCCAGTCCAGCCGGCACCCGCGTTGCCCCCCGGAGCAGAGGTGCGGCTACTGCGCGACGTCACGCCGCAAGACTACCGCACGCTCTACGACACGGTGGGGGCGGATTACCTCTGGTGGCTGCGCCGCGCCATGCCGGAACGCCAACTCGCCTCGCTGCTGCGCGACCCGCATGTGACCGTGCGCGTGCTGCTGCTCGACGGGCGGGAGGCCGGGTTCTACGAGCTTGACCGCGGCTCCTGGCCCGCCGTCAACCTGGCCTATTTTGGCCTGATGCCGCACGCCGTGGGGCTGCATGTCGGCCGCGCCTTCCTGCGCCACGCTGTCGACACCGCCTGGGCCATGGGCCCGCGCGCCGTGACGGTGAACACCTGCACCGCGGACCATCCCCGCGCCCTGCCGCTTTACCGCTCGGTGGGCTTTCGCGTCGTACGCACCGTGGACGAGGACTGGCCGATCCCCCGCCGCCTCGGCATGACCATCCCAGCGCATCTGCGCCGCTAGGCCCGCGCCGGGCCGTCAGGAAACATGCGATGATCGCCTGGTTCAACCGCCTCTTCGCCCGCGGCACGGCCCCATCCGCGCCCGCGCTCGCCCCCATCGAGGCCGCGACGCTGCGCGCCTGGCTCGAGGAGGGCGACGTCCTGCTCGTCGATATCCGCGAGCCCGCGGAGCATGCCCGCGCGCGCCTGCCGCGTTCGCTCCTGGTGCCGCTCTCGCGCTACCCGGAGCGCCTCGACACGCCCAGGCATGCGCGTCGCGTCGTGTTCTACTGCCAGAGCGGCCGCCGCACCCGCATGGCCGCCGGCCGCCTCGCGCGCAGCACCTCGCTGCCGGCCTTCATGCTCGAGGGCGGCCTCGGCCGATGGCGGTACTAGCGCCGCGCGACTTGGCGCGCGGCGGCGCCAACGCCTAAGCTCGGTCCGTTCCAGCCCACGGACCCGCCCATGGCCAGTCGCCTCCCGCCGCTGCACACCGGCAAGCCGCGCCACGAGCATGGGGTGATCACTCCGGTCGAGGGCGCGCGCATCCCCTTCGCGCTGGTCGAGGGCGATCGGCCCGGCCCGTGCCTTGTCGTGACTGCCGGCATCCATGGCTCGGAATACACCTCGATCGAGGCGGCGCTGCGCCTCGCCCGCCGCCCGGCGCGCGGGCTCGCCGGCACCATCCTCGTCCTGCCCATCATGAACATGGGAGCCTTCCGCGCGCGCTCGATCTACGTGGCGCCCGAGGACGGGCGCAACCTCAACCGCATGTTCCCCGGGAAAAGGGACGGCAGCTTCACCGAGCGCCTGGCGCACTGGCTCGTGATGGAAGTCTATCCCCAGGCCGACGCCTATCTCGACCTGCACGGCGGCGACCTGAGCGAGGCTCTTGAGCCGTTCTCGCTGTTCCCCCGCGACAGCCAGGCCTCGCGCGAACTGGCCATCGTGTTCGGCCTGCCGGTCGCCGTCGCCGCGGGTGGCGAAGGCTACACGATCGACGCCGCCGGCCGCCTCGGCAAGCCCAGCGTGCTGGCCGAGGTCGGTGGCAACGGCGTCTGGACCGAGGAGGGTGTCGGCCAGCTTCTTGCGGGCATCGAGCGCGTGCTCGCCCATCTGCGCATGACCCGCGCCAAGACCGAGCCGGCCGCCCGGGTCCAGGTCGTCACCATGTGGGTGCCGACGGCGGAGGAGAGCGGGCTGTGGTACCCCGCCAAGCGCATCGGCGACGCCGTGCAGGTGGGCGAGACGATCGGCCAACTCCGCACCGTGTTCGGTGACGTCGTCGCAACGATCGCCGCACGCGACGCCGGCCGCGTACTCTACACGTTGAGCAGCCTCTGGGTGAACAAGGGTGAGGCGCTACTCGGCGTCGGCACGCCGATCGAATAGCGCCGGCCGCACGGCGGTCGCTCAGTTCGCCCCGCGCACCGCCTCCACCACCGCGCGGGTCACCTCCGCGGTCGTCGCCTTGCCGCCGAGGTCGGGCGTCAGCACGCCATCGGCGCAGACCCGCTCCACCGCCGCCATCAGCCGCGCCGCCGCCGCGTCCTCGCCGAGATGCCCGAGCATCAGCGATGCGGTCCAGAAGCTCGCGACGGGATTGGCGATCCCCTTGCCGGTGATGTCGAAGGCCGACCCATGGATCGGCTCGAACATCGAGGGCCGCCGCCGCGTCGGGTCGACATTCCCCGTGGGCGCGATGCCGAGGCTTCCCGCCAGCGCCGCCGCGAGGTCGGAGAGGATGTCGGCGTGCAGGTTGGTCGCCACCACCGTGTCGATGCTCGCCGGCCGCTTGACCATGCGCATCGTCATCGCGTCCACCAACTCCTTGTCCCACGTCACCTGCGGGAATTCGGTCGCGGTTGACACCGCGATCTCGTCCCACATCACCATGCCATGGCGTTGCGCATTGGACTTCGTCACCACGGTGAGGTGCCGGCGCTCGCGCCGCGCCGCCTGTTCGAAAGCGAAGCGCATGATCCGCTCCACCCCCGCGCGGGTGAACACCGCGACTTCCATTCCCACCTCTTCCGGCAGGCCACGATGCGCGCGTCCGCCCACGCCCGCGTACTCGCCCTCGCTGTTCTCGCGCACGATCAGCCAGTCGAGGTCGCCCGGCCCCGCATGCCGCAGCGGGCTCTCGATCCCCGGCAGAATGCGGGTGGGCCTGATATTGGCGAACTGGTCGAACCCCTGGCAGATTGCGAGCCGAAGGCCCCACAGCGTGATGTCGTCCGGCAGGTCCGGCGCCCCCACCGCGCCGAAGTAGATCGCGTCCAAGCCTTCGAGCTTCGCCAGCCCGTCCGCCGGCATCATCCGCCCGTGCTTCCTGTAATAGGCGCTGCCCCAGTCGAACGGCGTTACCTCCAGCCGGAACCCGCCGTCGCGCGCCGCCACCGCCTCCAGCACCTCGAGCCCCGCGGCGATCACCTCCGGTCCGATCCCGTCCGCCGGGATCGAGGCGATCCGATGCACCCGAATCATGGTTCCCTCATCTCGCCGGCCGAAACCCCGGCATACTTGCGCCATCCCCGCTCGGGGCAGACACTGCGCCCGGAGGATCCGATGCCCGATACCAATCCCAGCGCCGCCGCGGCAACCACCCTTCCGCTCGCCAACCTGACCGTGCTCGACCTCACGCTCGCCCGCGCGGGACCCACCTGCGTGCGCCATCTCGCGGACTGGGGCGCCAATGTCATCCGCGTCGAGCCCCCCGGCAGCGGCGGGGAGGAGATTTCGGGCGACCGCCACGGCTTCGACTTCCAGAACCTGCACCGCAACAAGCGCGCGATCATGCTGGACCTGAAGTCGCCGGATGGGCACGCGCTGTTCATGAAGCTGGTGGCGAAGGCCGACGTCATTGTCGAGAACATGCGCGCCAACGTGAAGCACCGGCTCAAGATCGCGTGGGAGGACGTGCACGCCGTCAATCCGCGCCTGGTCTACGGCAGCATCAGCGGCTTCGGCCAGGACGGGCCCTATGCCGCGCGCGCCGGCGTAGACCAGATCGCCCAGGGGCTCGGCGGGCTGATGTCCATCACCGGCGAACCCGGCCGCGGGCCGATGCGCGTCGGCATTCCGATCGACGACCTCGTCTCCGGAAGCCTGCTCGCCTTCGGCATCATGACGGCGCTCTACGAACGCGAGCGCACCGGCGTCGGCCGCTGGGTCCACACCTCGCTCCTCGAGACACAGGTCTTCATGCTGGATTTCCAGGCCGCGCGCTGGCTCATGGCCGGCGAGGTCGCGGGTCAGGCCGGCAACGACCACCCGACGGGCATCCCGACCGGCGTGTTCCCCACCTCCGACGGCCACATCAACATCGCAGCCAGTGGCCCGCGCCTTTTCACCCGCTTCGCCGAGACCATCGGCAAACCGGAATGGCTGCAGATCCCCGAGTGGCAGACCGGCAAGGGCCGCAGCGACCACCGCAAGGAAATCAACGCGGCCATCGCCGAGATCACGAAGACCAAGCCCTCCGAGTACTGGATCGAACTGTTCGAGACCGCCGGCATTCCCTGCGGCCCGATCAACACCATCGACAAGGTGTTCGCCGATCCGCAGGTGAAGCATCTCGGCCTCGCGACCCCGATGCAGCACCCCATGCTCGGCACCAAGATGGTCGTCGCCTCGGCCCTCAACATGACCGGGGTCCCGAAGGCCGTGCGCTCGCCCACACCCGACCCCGGCGAGCATACGGATGCCATCCTGCGCTCGCTCGGCCTCGGCGAGGCGGAGATCGCCGACCTGCGCGCCAAGGGAGCCGTGAAATGAACGACAACAGCCAGACTGCCGCGCCAAGCAAGAGCTTTGCCGACGGCAAGATGCTCGCGGCCGTCGAGGGTGGCGTCGGCCTTGTCACCTTCAACCAGCCAGAGAAGCGCAACGCCATGTCGGTGGCGATGTGGCAGGGCCTGGGCGAGATCCTTGACGAGTTCGCCGACGACGATGCCGTGCGCGTCGTCATCCTCACCGGCGCCGGGCACAAGGCGTTCGTTTCGGGGGCGGATATAAGCCAGTTCGAGAAGGCGCGCAGCAACGCCGACGCGCAGCGCGAATACGACCGTCTCACCAGTGCCGGCCGCGACAAGCTGGCGAATTTCCCCAAGCCCACCATCGCGCGCATCCGCGGCTTCTGCCTCGGCGGCGGGCTCGGCATCGCGATGATGGCGGACCTGCGCATCGCGGCCCAGGACAGTGCGTTCGGCATCCCCGCCGCCCGCCTCGGCATCGCCTATGGGCCGGACATGACGCGCCGCCTGGTGCAGCTTGTCGGCCCCGCCCATGCCCGCATGCTGCTCTACACCGGCGCACGCATCGACGCGGAGGAGGCGCAGCGCATCGGCCTGGTCAACCGCACGGTGAAGGACGATGAGCTTTCCGACGTGGTGCTGGAACTCGCGGGCACGCTCGCCGACAACGCGCCGCTGTCGCTGCGCGCCGCCAAGGTGATGGTCGAGCAGGTCACGCGCGACGAAAGCAGGCGCGACCGCATCGCCATGGACGCCGTTATCCAGGCTTGCTTCGACAGCGAGGACTACCGCGAGGGCCGCACCGCCTTCATGGAAAAGCGCCGCCCCATCTTCAAGGGCCGCTGACGCGGCGGGCCGGCGCATGCTCGTCTGGTGCGCCGGCACCTACGCCAGCGGTTCCACCTGGGCGTTCAATGTCGCGACCCGCCTCGCGGAGCTTTCCGGGCCGGTCGGCACGCGCTTCGTCAACACGCGCGATGACCTGGGCGATCTCGATTCAGGGCGCCACGTGGTCAAGACGCATGACGTTCCGCCGGAAGTCGCGAAACGCCTCGCCGCGCTCGCGACCGTCATCCTGGTGACGATGCGTGACCCCCGCGATGGGGTCACCTCGCTGATGCGCTACCAGCGCTTTCCTTTTGACCTCGCGCTGGATTGGGTTGGCCGCTCGGCGCGCTTCGCGTTGGCGCTCGCATGCCGACCGGGTGTGCTTTCGTTCCGCTACGAGGATGGGTTCTGCGACCTGCCGGCAAGCGTCGCGCGCATCGCCGCCCATCTCGGCATCGCCGCGGACGAGGCTGCGCGCGCCGCAATCTTCGCGGAACTGCGCCGCAGCGCCGTGGAGGCGGCGATCGCGCGTTTCGCGGATCGCCCGGACGTGCAGCGCGACCAGCGCTCCGGCGATGTCGCGGATCTGCGCACCCATTGGCACCGCCACCACGCCGGCCGCGACGGCGCCATCGGCCGCTGGCGGCACG
>JAJZUI010000236.1 GCA_021847175.1 Pseudomonadota bacterium | reverse complement strand
GGGTCGCAGCGCCAGGCGCGCGAGGACGCGCCGGGCAGCACGGAGGCCACCCCCTCCTCCTCGAAGGCGCGGTCGAGCCGGCGGGCGCGTTCGGCGAGGCCGCCATCGCCCAGCGCGGTAAAGGCGCCGATCAGCCCGCGCCAGGGCGCGCGCAGCCCGCCGCGCCCGTCCACCATCTCATCACGTGCGGCGGCCTGTTCCACGGCCGCACTCTTCCAGGCGAATCGGGCCGGGTCCAGCGTGCCGGCGCGACGCTGCGGTCAGGTGCCGCGGCCGGAGCCCCAGACGGCCGCCATGACCGGCGCAACCACCTTTTCCTCCGGCGGTCGGGTCGCAAGGCTGACGACGACGAAGACCGCGATATTGGCGAGCAGCGCCACCAGGCCGGAATTCAGGCTCAGGACCGGGCCATGTTTGGTCAGCAGCCAGTAGGCGGAGAGCCCCCATCCGACGAGGATGCCGGCGACCACGCCGGGCAGCGTCGCGCGGCGCCAGAACAGCCCGCCGATCACCACCGCCGGCAGCAGTTGCGCGATGAAGTCGTAGGCGACGAGCAGGATCACCACGATCAGCGCCGGCGCGGCGATGGCGAGCAGCAGGGCGGCCAGCGTCACCGGGAAGGCAAGCCATCGGGTGAGCACGAAGACGGCGCGCTCGGAGGTCGCCGGGCGCAGCTTCGCCACCACGTTGTGCGCGATGAGCGTGCAGGAGGTGACGATGATGGAGCCTGCCGGCACGATCGCCGAGAGCACCGCGGCGAGCACGAAGATGGCGAGGAACCAGCCGGGGAAGCTCCGCTCCGCCAGCCGCATCACCACCTCGTTGCCCGGCACTTTCTGGCCGGCGAAGATCAGCACCGCGGCGAAGCCGATGAGGATCACGGCGACCTTCACCACTTGGTAGAGCGGCATGAACACCGCCTGCAGCTTCAGCGTCCGCGGCCCCTTCGCGGTAAAGCCGACGGCGAACCATTGCGGCCACATCCACTGCCCGAAGCCGGTGAGCAGCACCGTGCTGATGAACCAGGGGACGCCGACCTTCGAGCCATGGCCGGGAATGACGACGTGCGCGGCGGCGGCGCTGCCGAGCTTGTCCATCATCGCGCCAAAGCCGCCGAAGAAATGCAGTGGCACGACAACGAACAGGGTGGCGATAGCCACGAACATCAGCACGTCCTTGATCACCGCCTGCCAGGCATTGCCGCGGATGCCGCCGGCGTAGACCGCGACGGCGAGCACGACGAAGGCGATCAACTCGGCGAGGCGCAGGTTGAGCGCGCCGCCGGAGACCACCTTCAGGATCGCGCCCAGGCCCTGGATGTTGAGATCGATATAGGGGATCAGGATCACCGCGCTGGCGGCGGCGACGAGAATGCCGAGCCCCTGGCTGCCGTAACGCCCGGCGATGAAATCCGCCTGGGTGAGGTAGCCGAAGCGCCGGCCGATGAGCCACACCGCGGGCAGCACGAAGAAACCGAAGGCGTAGGCCACGTCGTTGGTAGCGACGTTGTAGAACACACCGCCGCCGCGCGCGTAGGCGAAGCCGGCGAGGCCGAGGAAGGTGAACGAGGTGTAGATCTCGGTGCCGAGCAGGAACCAGACCAGCACCGGGCCCATGAGGCGGGAGTTGAGCACCCAGCCTTCCAGCGTCGAGGACGCCTTGGACCCGCCGCGAATGCCGATCCAGGTGACGAGCAGGACGCCGAGGGCGACGAAGGCGAGGATGGCGGCGGTTTCGCTCATTGTTCGCCCTCCCCGGTGCCGATGCCGCCGGCGGACCGATCGACGAGATAGACGAGCCCGATGAGGACGGGGCTCACGGCCGGCAGCAGGACGAACCAGAAGACGATGGGCGGCAGGCCAAGTATGGGCGGGGCGGCGGCGTTGAACCATAGCGGCGTGCCCGCGACATAGAGCAGCGTCAGGACCACCAGGCCCACCGCCCAGGCGACCAAGCTTGCGCGCATGCGCTTCCCCCTGATTCGTTCCGTCCAGCGTGGCCGGAAGCGGCGCGGGTGGCAAGCGGTCAGTTGGTGCGGGCCAGTTCGTCGATGCTGTCGGTGAGTGCGCCGTCCAGGATATCCACTGCGCGATTTATTTCGTCCTGCGAAACGGTGAGCGGCGGGGCGATGCGCCAGACGGAACCGCGCTCCGGTCGGCGGCGAATGTTCATGCTGAGCCCGCGTTCCAGGCATTTCTGCGTGGTGAGCGCACCGAGGCGGTGCGCGGGCTTGCGGCTCTGCCGGTCCTCCACCAGTTCGACACCGAGCAACAGGCCGAGGCCGCGCACGTCGCCGATCGCCTCGTGGCGCTGCTGCAGCTCCTCCAGCCGGGCGCGCAGATAGGCGCCCATTGTGTTCGCGCGCTCCACCAACTTTTCCTCCGCGATCACGCGCAGCACGGCAAGGCCGACCTCGGCGAGCAGCGGGTCTGAGACGTGCGAGGTGTAGAAGGCGAAGTGCCGCTCGTGGATCTTTTCCTCGATCGCCGGCGTGGTGGCGACCGCGGCGAGTGGCAGGCCGCCGCCCAGCGTCTTGGACATGGTGATGATATCGGGCGTGACGCCGAAATATTCCGCGCCGGTCTTCGTGCCAATGCGGCCGAAGGCGGTCTGCGCCTCGTCGAAGATGAGCAGCATGCCGCGCTCGTCGGCGGCGCGGCGCAGCGCCTGCATGAACGCCTTGGGTGGCACCAGCACACCGCCCGCGCTGATCACCGGCTCGGCGACGATCGCGGCGCCGCGGCCGGTCGACTGCATGTCGAACATCTTGAGCGCGAGGTCGAGGTTGGCGAGGGCCGCCGCCTCCTCGGTCGCCGCCGGGATATAGGGGCGGTAGGCGTTGGGCTCGGGGATGACGAAGACGCCGGGCGTGGGCACGCCGTAGTGGCGGCGGTCGCTGGCCATCGAGAGACCGCTGGCGCCGCCGGTCACGCCGTGCCAGGAGCCGCCAAGCACCAGCACCTCGTAGCCGTCGGTCGCCATCTTGGCGATGCGCAGCGCGACCTCGTTCGATTCCGAGCCGGTGTTGACGAAGATCGAGCGGCTGATGCCGTCGGGCAGCCAGTCCCGTGCCAGCGTGCGCGCGAGCTGCGGCACCGCCTCGGGGATCATGCCGCTGAAGAGGTGGAACGCCTTGCGCCCGGCGCGATTGACCGCCTCCACGATGGCGTCGTGGTTGTGGCCGATGGTCGCGCACATCTGGCCGGAGGTGAAATCGAGATACTCGCGGCCCGCGCGGTCACGCACGATCGTGCCCTTGGCGGAGACGAAGAAGTCGGGGAAATCGTCGCCGCCGTAGCGGATCAGGAAGTCACGGGCCGCCTGCCTCAGATCGTCATCCATCCTGGATGTTTCCCCAACCATGCGGGGCGCAGCCTGTCACGCGAAGCGGCGCAAATCCAGGGTGCGGGGGTGCTCGTGATCCGGCACGGCGCGGGGCTCGGGCATCGGGCCGGGCGTGTGGCCGAAGGGGAAGAAGCGCGCGCGGCGGCGCGCCTCCGCCTCGTTGGCGTTGACCGGGAAGGTCTCGTAGTTACGCCCGCCGGGATGGGCGACGTGGTAGGTGAGGCCACCCAGGCTGCGCCCACTCCAGCGGTCCCAGAGGTCGAAGACGAGCGGTGTCTGCACGCCGATGGTGGGGTGCAGCGCGCTCGGCGGCGCCCAGGCCTTGAAGCGCACGCCGCCCGCATAGGCGCCGGCTGTTTCCAGCCCCGAGAGCGGCACCGCACAGCCGTTGCAGGCGAGCACGTAGCGCTCCGGCGAGAAGCCCGAGACCCGCGCCTCGACCCGTTCCGTTGACGAATCGACGTAGCGGGCCGCGCCACCGGCCGCCTGCTCCTCTCCCAGCACGTGCCACGGTTCCAGCGCGTTGCGGACGGCGAGCTGCACGGGGCCGATAAAGGCGGTGCCGATCTCCGGGAAGCGGAAGGCGAGATGTGCCGCGAACCAGGCGGGGTCGAGCGGGAAGCCGAGCATGCCCAGCTCCTCCAGCGCGTCGCGGAAATCCGCCTCGCAGAAGCTCGGGAGCATGAAGTCGTCATGCAGCCGCGTGCCCCAGCGCACGAGGCGCCGCTCGTAGGGGGTTTGCCAGAAGGCCGCGATGGCGGAGCGCAGCAGCAGCACCTGGGCGGCGGCCATGCGCGGGTGCGGCGGCATCTCGAAGGCGCGGAACTCGACCAGGCCGCGGCGGCCGGAGGCGCTCGCGGGGTCGAACATCTTGTCGATGCAGAACTCGGTGCGGTGGGTGTTGCCGGTCACGTCCGCGAGGATGTTGCGGAACAGCCGGTCCGTCAGCCAGGGCGGGGTGTCGGCAAAGGGCGTGACGCGGGAGAAGGCGATTTCGAGTTCGCGGAGCGCGTCGTTGCGCGCCTCGTCGACGCGCGGGTGCTGGCTGGTGGGGCCTATGAACATGCCGCTGAACAGGAACGACAGCGAGGGGTGGTTGTGCCAGAAGCCGAGCAGGCTTTTCAGCAGGTCGGGGCGGCGCAGGAATGGCGAGTCCTGTGCCTCGGAGGCACCCATGACCACGTGATTGCCGCCGCCGGTGCCCACGTGGCGGCCGTCGAGCATGAATTTCTCTGTGGAAAGGCCCACGTCGCGTGCGACCTCGTAAAGTTGTTCCGTTCGTTCAACCATCTCCGACCATGTGATGGCCGGGTGGACATTGACTTCGATGACGCCGGGATCGGGCGTGACGCTGAAATGCTCAAGCCGATGGTCGTGCGGCGGCAGGTAGCCCTCGATCACCACCGGGCGCGCGAGTTCGGCGGCCGTGGCCTCGACGGCGGCGATGAGCTCGAGCCAGTCCTCGGCGGCGGTGAGCGGGGGCAGGAAGACGTGCAGCAGCCCCTGCCGCGGCTCGACGCACAATGCCGTGCGGACCAACGCCGGGTCGTGCGGTCCAACGACCGGCACGTCCTGCGCCATGGGGCGGAAGCCCTCGGCCGGCGTGCCAGGCTCGGCGCGGTGGCGCAGCGCGGATTGCGGTGGGAAGGGCTCGCGGGGAGCTTGCGGGTCACGCCCGAATGCTTCCTCGATCGTTGTCTGATCGACCCACGGCAGGCTTTCCAGCGGCAGGCGCAGACCGATGGGGCTGTCGCCGGGGACGAGGAACAGTGTGTCGTCGCGGAAGAACCAGCGGCCGCCCTGCCAGCGCCGCGCGCCGTCCGTCCATACCCGGCGCAGCGGCAGCACGGAGCCGACGGGCGCCGCGAGACCTTGGGCGAAGACGCGGGCCATGCGCGCGCGTTCCAGCGGGTCGCACAACTTGCTGTCCTCGGCGACGACATTCGCGGGCAGGCGGCGCTCGCGCCAGAGATAGTAATGGATATCCTCGTGCGCCGGGCGCAGCAGGGCGGGCTCGACCTGCAAGCGTTTCGCGAGCGCGGCGCCGAAGCTCGCGGCCACCGTCGCGTCCGCATCACCGTGATCGCGACCGGGGTCGGCGAGTAGGTCCGGGTCGCTCCATACTGCCTCGCCATCGCGGCGCCAGAGGCAGGTGAGAGCCCAGCGCGGGAGTTGTTCGCCGGGATACTGCTTGCCCAGGCCGTGGTGCCGCACCGCACCCGGCGCCCAGAGCGGGGCAAGACGGCGAATGAGCCTGCCGGCATAGGCTCGCTTGGTGGGACCGAGGGCGGCGGTGTTCCACTCCGGCGCCTCGAAGTCGCTCGCGGCGACGAAGGTCGGCTCGCCCCCCATGGTGAGTCGCACGCCACCGGCCTCGAGCGCTCGATCGACGCGGCGCCCGGCGGCGAGGATGTCCTGCCAGGCGCGGTCAGACACCGGCTTGGTCACCCGCGGCGTCTCCGCGATGCGGCGGA
>JAJZUI010000015.1 GCA_021847175.1 Pseudomonadota bacterium | reverse complement strand
GCCGGCCACCAGGCCTCGGCCCAGGCGCTCGCCACCGCGCGGCCCAACCTCGAGGCGTCGCTGCTGCGCGCCGGACTGCCCGCGGACACGCGCGTGATCGTCCACCCGCCCGGCATGCCCCCCTCAGGCGGCGAGCCCCAGGATCGCGGCTTCCGCCAGCCAGGGGGTCAGCCGCGCCGCCCGCCGCCGCCATCCCGTTCGGATAACGCGACGGATTTCGCCGCCGCGCTCGACATCAGCGCCTGACCACGGAGACGCCCCATGACCACCAGCCTCGCCGCCACTGCGGCCGCCCAGACAAATGCGAGCACCAGCAGCGCCAGCAGCCCGCTGGCCTCGCTCGGCGGCAACTTCACCGACTTCCTGAACATGCTGATGACGCAGCTGCAGAACCAGGACCCAACCTCGCCGATGGACACCAACCAGTTCACCTCGGAGCTGGTGCAGTTCACCTCCGTCGAGCAGCAGATCAACACGAACAACAGCCTGACGCGGCTTATCCAGTACACGCAGGACGGTACGATGCTGCAATCAGCCCAGATGGTGGGCAAGCAGGTCGCCGTGACCTCCGGCCAGCTCGCGCTGCAGAAAGGCACCGCCGGGCTCGACTACACCGCGACCAGTACCGGTCCGGTCGCCATCACCGTCACCGATGCCGCGGGCAATGTGCTGGACCAGCAGACGGTGCAGGCGAGACAGGGGCAGAACAGCTGGAGCTGGAACGGCCAGACCGGCAACGGCACGCAGCTGCCAGACGGCGCCTACAGCGTGAGCGTCACGCAGGGCGGTGCCTCGCTGCCCTTCTCCGTGGTCGGCACCGCCTCAGGCGTGGGGAACAGCGGCAGCGGGCTTATGCTGCAGATGGGCGCGCTGAGCGTTCCCTTCTCGTCGCTGGTTTCGGTCCTCAACTGAAAACCGCCGCGCGCTTCACGCTCCTTTTACCTCTGCCGGCGAGGATCGCGGCAGTCCCGCAAAACGGCGGGGGCCCCTGCAACGTGCTCTGCACACACCGGACCCGAAGGAAAACGCCCCCATGACGCAGTTCTCGATCAACACCAACATCACCGCGCAGATCGCGCTCGAAAGCCTCACCGCGACCAACGCCTCGCTCGCCGCGACACAGAAGCAGATCTCGACCGGCTATCGCGTGGCGGACGCGACGGACGATGGCGCGGCCTATGCCGTCGCACAGCGCGTGCGCTCGGATGTCGGCGCGCTGACCAGCGCCAACCAGCAGCTCGGCAACGTCCAGGGCCTGCTGTCGACCACCGTGACGGCGCTCAACAGCATCTCGAACACGCTGAACAGCGCCCGCGCCGTGCTGGTGAAACTGGCGGACGGCACCGTGACCGGAACCACCCGCTCGCAGTACGTGCAACAGTACCAGTCGATGATGGCGAACGTGAAGACGTTCATCCAGGACGCCGGCTACAACGGCAAGACGCTGATCGGCAATATCACCGGCAGCTCCGGCACGTTCGGGGCCGTCGGCGTGGTGCGCAACGAACTCGGCGCCACCTACGGTATCGCCACGTTCGGCGGCTCTGCCTTCTTCGCCTCGGTCAACTTCACCAGCACGCAGCTCAACGGCGCGTCCACGGTGCAGGCGCTGATCACCAGCACGGGCACGTTCCTCGCGACGTTCAATACGCTGGGCAGCGAGCTGAACACGTACGGCAACGCAACGACCTACGTGAACAACCAGATCACCTACAACAGCGACAAGATCGACGCGCTGAACTCCGGCCTGGGGTCGCTGATCGATGCCAACCTGGCGCAGGAATCAGCACTCCTGACCTCGCTGCAGATCAAGCAGCAGCTCGGCACTCAGTCGCTCTCCATTGCCAACAGCGCGCCGCAGAGCCTGCTTTCCCTCTTCAAGTAGCGTGTCACCTTCGGGTGCGGGCAAAACGCCCGCGCCCGGCGTTTCATCGGTCACGGAGGCGATGCGAACCCATGTCGACGCTGGTCCTGGAACTGCGCCAGGGGGAGACGATGATCGTCAACGGTGCACCGATCCGCTTCCGTACCAAATCGCGCATCGAACTCACCGCGCATGCGCGCTTCCTGTTCGGCAAGCAGATCATGGCGCCAGCGGACGCTTCCACGCCGGCGCGGCGGATCTACTTCGCGCTGCAGACCGCCTATATCGGCACCGCCGAGGAACGCGAGGCGGGGCTCGTCGCGGCGCGACACTACGTGGCCGCTTTCCAGGCCGTGACCACGTCCCAACTCGCCCGCACCATTCTCGACCGCGCCCTCGCCGCGGCGGAGGCCGACCAGGGCTACCAGGCGCTGCGCCTCGCGCGGCGCATCATCCGCCACGAGGACGCGGTGTTCGGCCCCCCGTCCATGCCAGCCGCACCCGAGGTGCCCGCCGGCATGCTGTCCAACCATGCCACGAAAATCGCGGAGACCTTGCCATGAACAATCCCGCCACGGTCCGGCGCGCGGAGCGCGCCTACGCCGCGAGTTCCGCCGCTCGCAGCCTGCGTGCGCAGGAGGCCGAAATCTTCGCGCGGGTCATCGCCTCGCTGCGCCTCGGCGCACGGGGCTCGTCCGCGGACCGGGTACGGGCGCTCGCGGATACGTCGCTGCTGTGGTCGAGCGTGCTCGACCAGGTGCGCGACCCGGCGAACCAGTTGCCCGGGCGGCTGCGTGCCATGATCGCCTCGGTCGCGATGACGGTGCAGCGCGAGGTCGCGCTGGAGCAGCCGAATTTCGACTTCCTGATCGAGGTCAACGAGAACATCGCCGCCGGCCTCGCCGACAACTGAGCGAGGGCGCGGGCGATGAGCGGCTATATTGTCTCGCTGTTCCAGGGCACGGTGATCAATGGCGGCAACAATACCGCCGCCTCGCTGCTGTCCACGATCGAGGGAACCGGCGGCGGCACCGGCGGCGCTGGCGCCAACCCGATCACCGCGCTGCACATCGCGCAGCAGAACAGGGCCCAGGACATTGCCGCCACCGCCAGGCAGCCCGCGGTAGCGCGCGACATCGCCGCGTTCCGGCAGGCCGTCGCCACCGCGACCACGCCGCAGCAGCTGCTCGCCAACCCGACCGCGCTCAAGGTGTTGCTCACCGCGAACGGGCTCGGAAGCGAGGTGCCCTACACGGCGCTGGCGCGGAAGGTTCTGATGTCGGACCCGTCGGATCCGGGCTCACTGGTTAATCAGGTCTCCGGTTCCAACGCCGCCTGGCTTTCCGTCGTGAAGACCTACCAGTTCGCGACCAAGGGCCTCGCGGTGCTGCAGAACCCGTCGGTGCAGCAGACCATCGCCAACGGCTATGCCGAGGTAATGTGGCGTCAGTCGCTCGATGCCGCGACGCCGGGGCTTTCGGACGCGCTGACCTTCCAGTCGCAGGCCGGAACAATCACCTCGGCGCTGGATGTGCTGTCGAACCCAATCCTGTTCAACGTCGTCACCACCGCACTCGGTATCCCGCAGCAGATCGTCTTCCAGGACCAGGGGGCGCAGGAGCAGGCAATCAACTCGCGCCTCGACTATTCGCGCCTCGGGGACCCGAACTACGTCAACGCGCTCACCGACCAGTTCCTGCTCAACAGCCAGCAGCAGAGCGCCGGCACCACCGACCTCACCAGCCTCGCGGTGCAGGCACAGGGACTCATCGCATGAACGGCCACGCCTGATCCGCGGGTCCGCCGGGACCGCCCATCGTTACCGCCTCGGCTCAAAAGGAGCTTCCATGGACGGATACGCCACCGACCACTCGATCCTCGCCACCCGCGCCCGCACGTTGCTTGCGGCCGGCCGGCCCGCGGCCGCCGGTCCGCTGATCGCGGTGCTTCGCAGCAAGCTCGCGGGCAGCACGGAACTCGCGGAACTGGAGGCGAGGTTGCATCTCGCCCAGGGCGACCCAGAGGCCGCGCGCGCGGTGCTGGACCCCGCCATCGCCGCAGAGCCACGCGCGGCGCTCCTGCTCGTCCGCGCCGAGGCCCGCCTGCGCTGCGACGATGCCGCGGGTGCTGCCGCCGATGCAGCCGAGGCGGTCATTGCGGCACCGGATGACGCGGATGCAAAGACCGTGCTCGGCATTGCGCTGATCGATCTCGGCCACAGCGCGGACGCCATCCCGTGCCTCGACGAGGCAGTGGCGGCGCGCCCAGCCAACCCCTGGTACCGCGAGGCGCTGGCGACGGCGTTCGAGCGCGACGGCCAGGCGGCAATTGCGGCGCGGGTGCTCGCCGACGGCATCGCGCGGACACCCGCGCATCCCGGCCTGCGCACCGCGGCGATCCTGCTCGCCATGCGAGGTGGCGATGCCGCGGGCGCGCTCGCCCTTGCCGAGGCAGCGCGGCGCGACGGCGCGGTGGACGCGCGGGTCATGGGCCTGCTCGGCCATGCACTCTCACGGCTCGGCCGGCACGACGAAGCCGCGCGGAGCTATGCCGAGGCGCACAAGCTGGCGCCGGAGGACGCCTACGTCCGCCACCTCGCGGCCTCGGCCGGCATGCGCCCGGCGGAGGAGATGGCGCCCGCAGCCTATGTCACCGCGGTGTTCGACGGCTGGGCAGAGCGTTTCGACTACGACATCATCGGGCTTGAGTACCGCATTCCAGGCGTCATGCGGCAGATGCTCGGCGAGGGTGCCTTGACCACGCCCTGGCTCGACCTCGGCTGCGGCACCGGGCTCGTGGCGCTCGCGCTCGGCGATGTCGCGACAGGGCCGGCAACGGGCGTCGATCTCTCCGGCGCGATGCTGCGCGAGGCTGCGGCGAAGAACCTCTACGCGGAACTGATCCAGCGAGAGGCTGGGACGTTTCTTGCGGGCGACCAGCGGCGCTGGCCCCTGATCACCGCCGCCGATCTGCTTTGCTACATCGGAGACCTGCGCCCGCTGCTCGAGGGCGTACGCGCGCGGCTCGAGCCGGGCGGGCGGTTTCTCGCGTCCATCGAACTCGCCGACGCGGACAGGCACTGGGTTCTGGGTCCGCGCGGACGCTTTCTGCACGGTCGCGCGATGCTCGAGGCGTCGCTGGCCGCGGCCGGCCTGCGGCTCGCCGAAGCGCGCGAAGAAGTGCTGCGACTGGAGGCGGGCCAGCCGGTCTGCGGCCTGGTCTTCCGCGCCGTCGCGAGGAACGCCGATGCCTGAGGCCTTGACCGCGGCGGCGGGAACCGCGCGCGCGAGCCACGACACGGCCGACCTTGCGCGGATGCTGCTCGACCTCGGCGATCCGGCGACCGCGCTCGCCTTGCTCGATGCGGGTAGCGCGGATGCAGCGGCGAGCGCCAGCCAACTTGCGGTACTCGGCATGGCGCACCTGGCTGCCTCGCGGCCGGAAGTCGCGCTGCCAGTGCTGCGCAGGGCCGTGGCACTTGGCGACGGTTCCGCCGCCACGCTGCTGAACCTGGCGCTCGCCGAAGGCGCGACGGGCGATACCACGCGCGCCCTGGCGCTCGTTACACAGGCGGAAGACGCTGCGCCAACCTGGGCGGAGCCGGCGCTGCGCCGTGCCGAACTCCTGCGCCGCATCGGCGACAAGGACGCCGCCGCCGCCGCCTACGAAGCAGCCCTCGCGCGGGACCCCGCGCGGCCGGAGGCGCTGATCGGCCTCGCCTCGCTGCACATCGTGCGGGGCGACGGCGCACGGGCGCAAATGCTGCTGCTGCGTGCCTGCGCGGCGTCACCCGAGCGGGCCGAGGCGTGGGACGCGCTCGGCCTCGCCCTGATGCTGACCGGCGATGCCGCGGCGGCGGAGGCGGCGTTCGGCGAGGCGGCGCGGCTCGAACCGACGGCGATCCCCTGGGTCCTGCATCGGGCGGAGGCGGCGTTCGCCGGCGGACGGGCGGAGGCGGAACTGGCGCGCCTTGAACAGGAAGGTGGGAGCTGGCCGGCCGCGCTTGCCGCCCGCGGCCTGCTGCTCGACCGCGTCGGCCGGCGGGCGGAGGCGGTGGACCTGCTGGAGGCCGCCGCGATCCTGGCGCCGGATTCCGCCCTCGTCGCTCGCGTTCGCGCCGACGCGCTGACCCGCACCCTCGATGCCGGCGGCGCGGTCGCCGCCATTGAACGGGCGCTGGAGTTCGAGCCAGATTCGATCGATTTGCGCAACAATCTCGGCGCCGCCCTGGTGCGCGCGCACCGGCACGGCCGCGCCCGCGCCGTGCTGGAGGCGCTGGTGGTGGAGATTGGCCCCAGGTCCGGTCCGCTCTGCAACCTCGCCAACGCCCGGGTATCCTTGGGCGACCAGGAAGGCGGGCTCGCCGCCGCGCGCGAGGCGGTAGCAGCGGCGCCAGAGGATCCGATCGCCTGGCGAGCGCTCGCCAACTCGCTCGTCTACCATCCGGCGGCAACGGGGATGGCGCTCCGCGAGGCCGCGGAACGCACCGCCGCCCTGCTACGCGCCCCCTCGCCGCCGGCGCTCGCCAACACGCGCGAACCGGAACGGCGCCTGCGGCTCGGCCTGCTTTCGGCGACGCTGAAGACGCATCCCGTCGGCTGGCTGACGCTCGCGGGCTTCGAGGCGCTGGATCCCACACGTTTCGAGATGGTTGCCTTCAGCCAGCCGCTGGGTCCGCATCCGGACACGATGGCGCGGCGCTTCCGCGCGCTTGCCAGCGACTGGGTGGTGACGGACACGGACAGCGCCGCCGCGCGCGCCGAGCGCGTCCGCGACCACGGCATCGACATCCTCGTCGATCTCGGCGGCAACGGCGACCAGGGCTGGGCCGCGACCTGCGCCTGGCGCGCGGCGCCGGTGCAGATCAAGTGGGTCGGCGCGCAGAGCCACACCAGCGGCATCGCGGCGATGGACTGGTTCATCACCGATCGCTGGGAAAGCCCGCCAGGTGCCGAGGCGCAGCACACGGAGAAGCTGCTGCACATGCCGGACGGATATTGCTGCTACTCGCCACCGCCCTACGCGCCGGAGGTCGCGCCGCTGCCGGCGATTGCCAACGGCTTCGTGACGTTCGGGTGTTTTAACAATCTTGCCAAGATCACGCCGAACGTGATCGCCGCATGGGCGCGGATCCTGTCACGCGTCGCGGGCAGCAGGCTGCTCCTCAAGGCGCACCAATTCGCCGACCCCGACATCGCCGCCGCCATCCACGCGCGCTTTGCCGCCCTGGGCATCGCTGCGTCGCGGGTTGAGTTGCGTGGCGCCAGCCCGCATCGCGCGCTGCTCGAGCAGTACGCGGAAGTGGACATCGCGCTCGACCCGTTTCCCTATACGGGTGGGCTCACCACATGCGAGGCGCTGTGGATGGGCGTGCCGGTCGTCACGCGGCCGGGCGATTATTTCGCGACCCGCCATTCCACGAGCCATCTCTGCAATGTTGGGCTGGAGGACTGGGTGGCGGCCGATATCGACGCCTACGTGGAACTTGCTGCCTCGCGCGCGGCGGACATCGCGGCACTCACGGTGCTGCGCGGCGCGCTGCGTACGCGCATGGCGGCGAGCCCGCTCTGCGATGCGCCGCGATTCGGCCGCAACCTGGCGGCGGCGCTGCGCGGCGTGTGGCGGCAGTGGTGCGAGGAGAACAGCGATGCTCGATGACATCACCAGCTCCGCGACCTACTGGCAGTCGCGTTACCGTGCCGGCGGCACCTCCGGCGCCGGCTCCGCGGGGCGGCTGCTGGTGTGGAAGGCAGCCTTCATCAACGGCTTCATTGCCGCCAACGGCATCGGCGACGTGCTCGATCTCGGCTGCGGCGACGGCGCGCTCGCGGCACGGATCCGGGTCGCGTGCTATCGCGGCACCGACGTCGCGGCCGACGCGCTGGCACGCACCGCGGCGGCGCGGGACGGCATGACGACCACGCGCCTGATTCCGTGGGACGCGATGGATCGTGAGAAGCCGGCAGACCTCGCCCTTTCCTTCGACGTCATCTTCCACCTCGTCGAGGACCGGGCCTACGGCCACTACATGCGCCGGCTGCTGGCGGCGGCGCGGCGCTTCATCCTGGTCTATTCCAGCAACCTGGACCGAGCCTGGCCGGCCCCGCATGTCCGTCACCGCCGCTTCACCGAGGCGATCCCCGCGATCGACCCCAGCTGGCGCGTCGCTGCCCACGTTCCAAACCCGTACCCGTACGACCACAACCGGCCAGACACGACGAGCTTCTCCGATCTCTACGTGCTGGCGCGGCCGGGCGAGGACGCGACGCTGGTCATTCCCGCCGGCTGAACGCTCAGGCGCGGGTGAAGCGGAGCATTCGCGAGCGGTTGGAAACGAGGCGCGCGCCACCGGCCTCGAACGCGACCGCGAAGCCCTGGGTCCAGGCGCCCTCACCGTGGCGCGCCAGCGCCAGGTCCGGGCGCAACGGCTGCAGGTCGATGATACTCCGCAACGGCCCGGTGCCGCGCGTGAGCGTGGCCCTGCCATCCCGCACCGCCACGTCGAACGCGGCGTCGAGCCCCTTGTGGACGTAGCGTCCCTCCCAGTCCGGCAGCACCGGCAGCGGCTCGGCGCGACGGAAGCGGCGTGGCACCTGCCCCACCTCGCCCGCCAGCACTTCACCGTCCACCGTCAGCGCGACCGGCAGATGCGCGGAGCCCGCGAGCGCGCCAAGCAGGAAGGCTTGTCCCTGCCGTACCTCGAGCCACAGGGGCTCGCCCTCGGCCACGTAGAGCCCCTCGGGGACCCCGTCCGGCAGCCTGCCCTCCTCCGGCGTCGGGACACCGCGCAGCGCCGCCGCCACCGCGAGTGCCACCGCATGCGGATCCGTGTCCTCGCGGTTGGACAGCACCACGACACCCGCCGCTTCCTCCGGCATCAGCAGAAGATAGCTCTTGTAGCCGGGCAGCGAGCCGCCATGCCCGACCGTGCCGAGCGGCCCGCGGGCGAGGCCGAGCCCGTAGGCCGTCGCACGCCCGTCCGCGAGATGCCGCGTTGCGGAGAGTGCCTGGAGCGGCCCCTCGCCACGCAGCAGCGCCTGCCCCCAGCGCGCGAGATCCACGGCGGTGCCCGCAAGCCCGCCGGACGCCGAGATATGCGGCCCGTACCGACCATATTCCCACCGCCCGTTCACCGGGATCATGCCGCGCGCGAGGCCGGGCACGATCGCCGCCTCGTCCTCCGGCAGCACGATGCCGAGGCCGAAGGGGCGGAGGAATCGTTGCGCAAGCGTTTCCTCGTAAGCACCCGCGAGCTTCGCCTGCATCAGCCGGTAGCCGGTGTTGCAGTAGGAGATCTCGGTCCCCGGCGCGAAGTTCAGCCCCTCCAGCCGCCGCGAGAAGTCCACCAGCGCTGCGCGCGACAGGCCGGCCGAGGGCGGCACGCCGAGCAGCCAGTAGGTTTCCATCACGTCCGGCAGTCCGCCGGTCATGTCGAGCGCGCGCCCGATCGGCACAGTGTCGCCGACGCCGAAGCCGAGCGGCGCCGCGAGATCGACGCCGAGCGCGAGCACGGAGGCCGCGAGGAACTGCTTGCTCACCGAGGCGTACCGGGATTTCGTCTCGACGGAGAACGGAATCCGCCAGCCGGGATCGGCGAGCCCACCGCACGCCGAGCCCCGCGTCTCGCGCGCATCGAAGAGGAGGATCGCGCCGCCCGGCGCGCCCTCCTCCGCCTGCCACTTCCCCACTGCCTGCTGCGCGGCCGCCAATCCCGCCTGCCAGTCCATCCCGCCCTCCCTCGATCGGAAGGCAGTGTGGCGCCATGGATGGGGAAATCCAGCCCCTGCCTGGCCCTGGGCGCTCAGTCCCGCTGCGGGCCGTTCATTGCGAAATAACCGACACCGGCGGAGCTGCGCCACGATGTCGAGGCGCTGGCCGCGCGCCTCGTCGGCACCTCGCCCTATCGCTTCACGCGGTAGCGCGCTTGCGCTGCTCGCCGACGACGAGCACCGCGCCCGCCAGCATGATCAGCGCGGCGCCGCCGAACACGGCGACCCGCGGAATATCGCCGAACACCAGGTAGCCGAGCACGAACGCCCAGATCAGCGACACGTATTCCACGGTCGCCATCACCGCCGCCGGCGCCTGGCGCGCCGCCTCGAACAGGATGTACTGGCCGCAGCCGCCGAAGATGCCGATCTCGAGCAGCAGCAGCCATTCGATCCCATGCGGCATCTGGAACTGCCAGAGGCTCATCGTCCCGGTGACCGCCAGGAACACGAGATTCTGCGTGAACACCTGCAACAAGGAGGATTCGCGCCGCGCGATCTGGCGCATCAGGATCACTGCCAGCGCCCACATCGCCGCCGCCGCCAGCACCAGCCCCGTCGCCACCGAGAAGGGGACGCCCAACGGATCGCTCGCCACCAGCACGCCGGTGAAACCGATGGCCACACAGGTCCAGCGCAATCCCGTCACCCGCTCGCCCAGCAGCGGGCGCGCCAGCAGTGTCGTGAGCAGCGGCGAGGCATAGTAGAGCGTGGTGAGTTGCGCCAGCGACAGGTGTTGCGCCGCGGTGTAGTAGAGCAGCCAGGCCACCAGCGTGAGCACGCCACGCGCCGCGAGCGAGAGCTTCATGGTCGAGGCCAGCAGCGTCGGCACCATGCGCCCGCGCGAGGCCACCAGCACACCGATCACGATCGCGAGGCTGCGGAAGAACAGCACCTCCGGCACCGGCAGATGCTCGACCAGCCATTTGTTGGTCGCGTCGTGCATCGCGAACAGCGAGTAGGCGAGCACGCCGAGCAGCATGCCGAGGCCAAGCCTATCACCCATGGGTCACGCGCCCGCTCAAACGGACTGCCGCAGCGCCGCCCCCGCGGCGAGCGGGCAGAACGGGGCGCACAACGCCAGCAACGCGCCCAGCACCAGCAGCGGCGCCGCGTAGGGTGCGTCCGTGCGCGCTGCCTCCGCCGCCAGCGTGCCCATGATCAGCACCGGCGTCGCGAGCGGCAGCACCAGGAGCGGCAGCAGCACGCCGCCGCGCCGGGCGCCCACCACCAGCGCCGCCGCCGCGGTGCCGAGCAGGCTCAGCACCAGCGTGCCCGGCAGCAGGCCCAGCATCAGCACCGCGAACGGCGCCGGCTCGACCCCGAACATGATGGCGACCGGCCCCGAGGCCAGCAGCAGCGGCAGGCCGGTGAGCAGCCAGTGCGCGCAGGCCTTGAGGATCGCGACGCCCGCCGGCGGCAGGCCGGAGAGCAGCAGCAGGTCGAGCGAGCCGTCCTCGGCGTCAGCGCCGAACAGCCGGTCGAGCGGCAGGATCGCGGCCAGCAGCGCCGCGACCCAGATCACACCGGGGCCGATACGCGCGAGCAGCTTCGGCTCCGGCCCCACGCCGAGCGGGAACAGCGCCGTCACCACGACGAAAAACAGCAGCGCCGCCACGCTGTCCGCGGCGTGGCGCAGCCCGAGGCGAAGTTCCCGGCGCAACAGGTCCGCGAACATCAGCCCGTCAGCTCCAGCGTCGCGGCGCCTGGCAGCACGAAATCCTGATGCGTCGCCGCCACCACCGCGCCGCCGGCCTCGCGATGCGCCGCCAGCATCGCCTCCAGCCGTCCAAGCGAGGCGGTGTCGAGTGCGTTGGTCGGCTCGTCGAGCAGCCAGAGCGGCGCCGTGGACAGCACCAGCCGCGCCAGCACCGCGCGCCGCCGCTGCCCGGCCGAGAGGAACCGGGCCGGGATCGCGGCCAGCGCCTCCAGCCCCATCGTCGCTAGCGCCGCCTCGATCCCGCGCGAGCCGGAGCGCGCCCAGGGGAGCAGGTTTTCCGCCACCGTCAGCCCCGGCTTCAGCGCATCCAGATGCCCGACATAGGCGACGTGGCGCGACCAGGTGGGCAGGTCGTCCAGCTCCTCCCCGTCCCAGGCGACGCGCCCCTCGTCCGCCCGCAGCAGCCCCGCGAGGATGCGCAGCAGCGTCGATTTGCCGGTGCCGTTGGCGCCGCGCAGCAGCAGCGCGCCGCCACGCGCGACCGCGCCGCCAACACCGACCAGCACCAGCCGCTCGGCCCGCATCGCCGCGATCTCCTCGAAGACCAGCCCCGCGCCCGCCGGCCCGGCACGCTCAGACCCCGCGCTCAATGCATTCCCCCGATACCGTTCCCCCTCATGGACTGGGGAGGCGTGCTGTGGCAAATCGCAACGCCTTCGCTGCCCGGCTGAGGCCAGGGCTCGGGGCGTGATCACCGCAACGAAAGAGAAGCTCCATGAAATCCGTCGGCCGGGACAGCCTCAAAACACGCGCAACCCTCACCGTCGGCGGCAAGACCTACACGTATTTCTCCCTCCCCGAAGCCGCCAGGACGCTGGGCGACATCGCCCGCCTGCCGGTCTCGCTCAAGGTGTTGCTGGAGAACGTGCTGCGCTTCGAGGACGGCACAAGCTACACGGTGGACGACGCCAAGGCGATCGCCGGCTGGCTGGAGAAGGCCTCCTCCACCAAGGAGGTTCCGTTCCGCCCGGCGCGCATCCTGATGCAGGACTTCACCGGCGTGCCAGCCGTGGTCGATCTCGCCGCGATGCGCGATGGGATCCAGCGCCTCGGCGCCTCGCCCGACAAGGTGAACCCGCTGGTGCCCGTCGACCTCGTGATCGACCACTCGGTGATGGTGGATGTCTCCGCCCGCGCCGACGCGCTACCGAAGAACGTGGAGATCGAGTTCGAACGCAACGGCGAGCGTTACACCTTCCTGCGCTGGGGCCAGACCGCGTTCGACAATTTCCGAGTGGTGCCGCCCGGCACCGGCATCTGCCACCAGGTCAACCTCGAATACCTGTCGCAGGGCGTGTGGACCGCGGATGTCGGCGGCACAACCTACGCCTACCCGGACACGCTCTACGGCACCGACAGCCACACCACGATGGTGAACGGCATGGGCGTGCTGGGCTGGGGCGTGGGCGGCATCGAGGCGGAGGCAGCGATGCTCGGCCAGCCGATCGCGATGCTGATCCCCGACGTCATCGGCTTCCGTCTCACCGGCAAGTTGCCGGAGGGCGCCACCGCGACGGACCTCGTGCTCACCGTCACGCAGATGCTGCGCAAGAAGGGCGTGGTCGGGAAGTTCGTCGAGTATTTCGGCTCCGGCCTCGATCAGCTGGGCCTCGCGGACCGCGCCACCATCGCCAACATGGCGCCGGAATATGGCGCCACCTGCGGCTTCTTCCCGATCGACCGGACGACGCTCGAGTACATGCGCCTTTCCGGCCGCGACGAGGCGCGCATCGCGCTCGTCGAGGCCTACGCCAAGGTGCAGGGGATGTGGCGCGACAGTGCCGCGCCGGACCCGGTCTTCACCGACACGCTGGAGCTCGACCTCTCCACGGTGCAGCCCTCGCTGGCGGGACCGAAACGCCCGCAGGACCGCGTGCTGCTCAAGGACGCGGCCGCCGCCTTCACGACGGAGCTGACCAAGAGCCTCGGCGTCGCCGCGGGCGAGGCCGGCACCGTCGCGAAGCCGAAGGGCAAGAATTTCGACCTCACCCATGGCGACGTGGTGATTGCGGCCATCACCTCCTGCACCAACACCTCTAACCCCTCGGTGATGGTCGCGGCCGGGCTCGTCGCGCGCAAGGCGAGGGCGCTCGGCCTCACGCCGAAGCCCTGGGTCAAGACCTCGCTCGCCCCCGGCTCGCAGGTGGTGACAGAGTATCTGGAGAAGTCCGGGCTCCAGGCGGATCTCGACGCGATCGGCTTTCAAACCGTGGGCTATGGCTGCACCACCTGCATCGGCAACTCCGGCCCGCTCGACGAGGCAATCGCGGACGCGATCGAGGAGAACAAGCTCGTTGCGGTCTCGGTACTGTCCGGCAACCGCAATTTCGAGGGCCGCGTGCACCCGAACGTGCGTGCCAACTACCTCGCATCGCCGCCGCTCGTCGTCGCCTACGCCCTGCTCGGCAAGATGACGGAGGATATCACGACGGCGCCGCTCGGCACCTCCAAGGATGGCAAGCCGGTCTATCTGCGAGACATCTGGCCCACCAACAAGGAAATTGCCGACACCGTGCATGCCTCGCTCGGGCGCGCGCAGTTTCTCGCCCGTTACGGCGAGGTGTTCAAGGGCCCGAAGCAGTGGCAGGCGATCGCGGTCGAGACCGGCAGCGCCACCTATCGCTGGAACGACGGCTCCACCTATGTGAAGAACCCGCCTTATTTCGAGGGCATCACGATGGAGCCGGCGCCGGTCGCCGACATCAAGGGGGCGCGCGTGCTGGCGCTGCTCGGCGATTCCATCACCACCGACCACATCAGCCCCGCGGGCAACATCCGCAAGACCTCGCCGGCAGGCGACTACCTGCTCTCGTACCAGGTGCGGCAAGCGGACTTCAACAGCTACGGCGCGCGGCGCGGCAACCACGAAGTGATGATGCGCGGCACCTTCGCCAACATCCGTATCCGTAACGAAATGGTGGCGGGTGTGGAGGGTGGCATCACGCGCCATCTCCCCTCCGGCGAGCAGATGCCGATCTACGACGCCGCGATGCGCTACAAGAAGGAAGGCGTCCCGCTGGTGATCTTCGGCGGCAAGGAATACGGCACCGGCTCATCGCGCGACTGGGCGGCGAAGGGCACGATGCTGCTGGGCGTGAGGGCCGTGATCGTTGAGAGCTTCGAGCGTATCCACCGCTCCAACCTCGTCGGCATGGGCGTGCTGCCGCTCACCTTCAAACCGGGCATGGACCGCAAGACGCTGGCGCTCTCCGGCGAGGAGCTGATCGACATCGCCGGTCTCGAGAACCTCTCGCCGCGCATGGAGCTGGAGCTGACCATCCACCGGCCCAACGGCAGCGTGGATCGAGTTCCGGTGCTGTGCCGCGTCGATACGCTCGACGAGGTCTCGTACTACCGCCACGGCGGCATTTTGCCTTATGTGCTGCGGGGCATGGCGAGGGCTGCCTGATCAAAATCCGGGGGCAGGCGGTTGCACCGCCCGCCCCCGGAACGTTCCCCCACCCGCCGTCGCGAGACGGTTCAGGGTTTGGGCTTGGCCCCCGGCGGCATCGCCCCGGGCGGCATCGCCCCCGGCGGCATCGCGCCAGGCATGCCCTGCGGCAGAGTCATCGCCCGGTAGCCGGCGGGAACCTCGAAATCGCTAGGCGGCAGGCTGTGGTAGACGACCTTGACCGCCTGCAGCGTCCCGTCATTCGGGGTGGCGGCTCCGGCGCGGCGCGCACGCAGCAGCACGCCGTCGCGGGTGATGCAGATCTCGCTCTCGCCGTGCTGGCCCTGCACATCCCACAACCGGCAGGAAACGCCGGCGACGGTCGCCGAGCCCATGCGTTTGAAGCCGGAAAACGCGCGCAGGGACAGCGTGGCGTGCAGTTGTGGCGATTCCGGCATGCGCATGACCATCTGCCGGGCAGGCATTACGATGAACATGTCGTTGCCATCGCGCTCGATGATCGCGTAATCGCCCTGCGCGCCCATGCCGACGATGCGCATGCGACGGGCCGAGGCGCTGAACTCGATCGTCACGTCATGCCCGTTCGGGCTCTGGTAGGTGACCGTGACGTCGCGCGTCGGGAACGACGTCGGGCGACCCTGGGCCCAGGCGGGAGTTGTCGTGAGCAGCAACAGGCAGGCGGCGGCAAGATGACGCATCGGCTTGTCTCCCTCTGCTGATTCTTTCCAGACAATCCACGAACGAAACGTCATGATTGTGGCGGCGGCACGGCCCGCATCCGGGCAAATTCCGCGGCAAGCTGCTCCTCGGGCAGCTCGGGCAGCCAGCGCGCCTGCGTCCCCACCGCCGCGTCCAGCCGTGCATGGTATTCGTCCCGCGGCATGGTGATGCAGCCGAACCGCGACAGGTGCGACGTCACGAACTGGGTGTCGAGCAGGGTGAAGCCGCCCAGCCGCAGCCGGGCCACAAGGTGCACCAGCGCCACTTTCGAGGCGTCCGTGGCGTGGCTGAACATGCTCTCGCCGAAGAACGCGCCGCCGATCGCCACCCCGTAGAGCCCGCCGACCAGCCGCCCCTCCGTCAGTACCTCGATGCTGTGCGCGTATCCGAACAGCGCGAGCGCATTGAACACGCGCTCGATCTCTTCGTTGATCCAGGTGCCGGTGCGGCCCGGCGCCGGCGCCGCGCAGGCGGCGATCACCGCGGGGAAATCCGCATCCGCCCGCACCGTGAAGGCGCCGCCGCGCAGCGTGCGCGCGAGCCGGGCGGGCAGATGAAACGCGTCGAGCGGCAGGATGCCGCGCTCCGGCGGGTCAAGCCATTCGAGGCGGGTGCTCGCGCGCGAGGGCGCCATCGGGAACAGGCCGGCCCGGTACGCCCGCAGCATCAGGTCGGGCGTAAGCACCAGCCGGCGCCGCTTGTCGGTGGGATGCGACACGATCCGAGCTTCCGTCGTCGCCCGCGGCCCCGCGATCGCCGCCTATCGCGCCCGGGGCGGCATGGGCCGTGCGGGCCCGGCCGCCACGAATGTGACCCCGGTGCCTCCGGGCAGGCCCATGCCCCGCGCGATCTCGCGCGCGACCTCGCGTGCCAGCGCTGCGTAGCCGCCATCGGCCATATGCAGCCCGTCCGGCGCCATCAGCG
Organism: Pseudomonadota bacterium; assembly: GCA_021847175.1. Classification (GTDB taxonomy): domain Bacteria; phylum Pseudomonadota; class Alphaproteobacteria; order Acetobacterales; family Acetobacteraceae; genus JAJXXT01. Next base: position 13,664 of record JAJZUI010000015.1, on the reverse strand, counting down.
CGGAGGCGGGGACGGTACCGGCCGCGAGCCAGCGGCGCATTAACTCGTAGCGGGGGATCACGGGCACGCCGTACTCCCGGCCGAGAGCGCGCAGCGCGTCACGGTAGGCCAGCGAGCCACCGGCCTTGTGCAGCACGCGCGAGACCTGCGGCTCCATCAGCATCGTGTCGATCCCGGCCGCGCGTAGCGCCGCCAGCCCCGCCCGCGTCTCGGCAATGAAGCGGCGGACCGGCACGTGACGCAGCGGGTCGTTGCTGCCGGTCTGCCAGATCACCAGCGCCGGATGCTCGGGGATCACCTGGTGCAGCAGCCGCGGCAGCATGTTGTCCGCGTCCTGCCCGCCGATGCCCTCGTTGCGAACCACGACCGGCACCGGCAGGCGCGCCGCGAGCAGGCGCGCGAGACGCTCCGGGTAGGCATGGCTGCGGTTGCTGGCGCCGATGCCCTCCGTCGAGGACGAGCCGAACGCCACGATCAGCAGTTTCTTCCCGGCCGCGAGGCGCGCGGCGCAGTGATGCAGGGGCGCATCGGCGCGCGCGGCTGGCACGGCGGTGGGCAAGGCGATGGCGAGAAGCAGGGCGCCGAGAACAGCGCCGATGCCCCGGAAAACATCACGGGCTTTGAGCATGACAATCTCTTAACACGGATCCGCGCTCGCGCAAAGACCACGTTGCGGCGAGGCGCCCGGTATCACGCGGCGAGACGATGTGCCATTTTCTGCCTGGCGCGATGCTCGAACCACGCGGCAACGGCCATCATCGCCGCGAACCCGCCGCCGTTCACCACAACCTGCGCCACCGGCGCCGTGCCGAACGTGGTGAACACCAACCTCCCCAGGAGCGAGAGCAGCGTACCGGCCGCGAACACCTCGAGCGAATGCCGACCGCACATGGCCAACGGGCGCAGCAGCCAATGGTCCTGCACCGCGCGGAAGCGCTCGGAGGACAGTGCCAGGTAGATCATCGCCACGACATCGAGGATGCGCCGCGGGTCGAGCGTGCTCTTGTCCGGCGCGAACACGATGAGCGGTCGCCAGTCGTACCAGCCCCAGCGTCGCCAGGGGGCGACCGCGAGCAACGCGTAGAGGAGGTAGACGACCGCCACGGCGCGCAGCGGGCGCCAGCGGGGCAGGGTGAAGCCGCGCCGGCGATGCTCGACCGCGAGCGCCATGCCCAGTGCGAACAGGAACTGCCAGGCGAACGGGTTGAAGAACCACCCCCCGCCCGAGGGCACGTTGTGAATGTTGAGCCACGGGTAGATCTGCGCCGCGCGCCATACCAGCAGCGACGGCAGCAGCAGCGCGGCCGGCGAGATCCGCCACAGCGCCTGCATCAGGGGAAAGCAGGCCAGCAGCACGATGTAGAGCGGCAGGATGTCGAGGAACGTCGGCAGTTGCGCCAGCCCCATCGCGCGGGCCATGGCGCCCAGCCCCGGCGGTCGCGACGGCTCGATACCGAGGAACTCGGTGCCGAAATAATGTGCCCACAGGGCGACGATGAGAAAGGTGGAGACCAGCAGCACCACCTGCGCGGCATAGAGATGCAGGCAGCGCAGCGCCACCCGCACAACGCCGTGGCGCGCGCCCTCCTGCTCGAACACCCGCCCGTAGGCGAGCATGCTCGAAACGCCGGCGAGGATCACGAACACCTCGGCGGCGTCGGAAAAACCCCAGTTGCGCAGCGTGATCTGGCTGACCCGGTTGCCGCCGATATGATCGACGAAGATCATCAGCAGCGAGATGCCGCGCAGGATGTCAATGCGGCCATCGCGACGCGAACGCTGCTTGGCCCCGCTCATCTCACGGCCTCACCACGTCACGCGCGCATCAGCCGGCGGCGACCAGCCGCTCGAGCCAGTGGATGGTGTAGTCGCCCGCTGCGAAATCGGGGTGCGCGGCGATACGCTCGTGCAGCGGCAGCGTGGTCTTGATGCCGACCACCGCGAACTCCGCCAGTGCCCGGCGCAGCCGCGCGATCGCCTCCTCGCGCGTCGGCGCGTGCACGATCAGCTTCGCCACCATGCTGTCGTACCAGGGCGGCACGGAAGCGCCCGCGTAGAGCGCGGAATCGACGCGCACGCCCAGGCCCCCCGGCGCGTGGAACGCGGTGACGCGACCGGCGGAGGGGACGAAGGTCTCGGGGTCCTCCGCCGTCACACGGCATTCGATCGCGTGGCCTGAGAAACGAACCTCTTTCTGGCCATAGCCGAGTTCGGCGCCCGCGGCGACGCGGATCTGCTCCTTCACCAGGTCGATGCCGCAGACCATCTCGGTCACCGGGTGTTCCACCTGCAGGCGCGTGTTCATCTCGATGAAGGCGAACTGCCCGTCCTGCCACAGGAACTCCAGCGTGCCCGCGTTGCGGTAGCCGAGCTGGCGCAGCGCCGCCGTCGCCGTCGCCCCCAGCGCGTCGCGCGCCGCGACATCGAGCGCCGGCGAGCCCGCCTCCTCCACCAGTTTCTGGTGGCGCCGCTGCAGGCTGCAGTCGCGCTCGCCGAAATGCACCACGCTGCCGTGCCCGTCGGCCAGGATCTGCAGCTCGATATGGCGCGGGCGGTCGAGATATTTCTCGAGGTAGACGGCATCGTTGCCGAATGCCGCGGCGGCCTCGGTGCGCGCCAGCCGCCAGGCCTCCTCCAGCCCCTCGGCGTCCTTCGCAACCTTCATGCCGCGCCCGCCGCCGCCCGCCGCCGCCTTGATCAGCACCGGGTAGCCGATGCGCTCCGCGACGCGCCGCGCCTCATCCAGGCTCGCGAGCTCGCCGTCCGAGCCCGGCACCAGCGGCACGCCGAGGCCGGCCATCGCCGTCTTGGCCGCGATCTTGTCGCCCATCATGCGGATATGGTCGGCGGACGGGCCGATGAAGGTGAGGCCGTGCGCCTCCACCATGTCGGCGAACTCGGCATTCTCGGAGAGGAAGCCGTAGCCGGGGTGGATCGCGTCGGCGCCGGTGATCGCGGCGGCCGAGAGGATCGAGGCGATGTTGAGATAGGAATCGCGCGCCGGCGGCGGGCCGATGCACACGCTCTCGTCGGCCAGGCGCACATGCATCGCCTCTGCATCCGCGGTCGAATGCACGGCGACGGTGGGGATGCCCATCTCGCGGCAGGCGCGCTGGATGCGCAACGCGATCTCGCCGCGGTTCGCGATGAGGATCTTCTGGAACACGCGCCTATTCGATGATCAGCAGCGGCTGGTCGTATTCGACCGGCGTGCCGGAGGCGATCAGCACCCGCGTCACCGTGCCGGCACGCGGCGCCTTGATCTGGTTGAAGGTCTTCATCGCCTCGATCAGAAGCAGCGTCTGCCCCGCCGAGACACCCTGACCAGGTGTGACATAAGGCGCCGCCCCCGGTTCCGGCGAGAGATAGGCGACGCCCACCATGGGGCTGCGCACGGCGCCGGGATGGGCGGCATCGTCCATGGCCGCCGCCGGAGCCGCGGCCGACGCGGCAGCGGCAGCCGGCGCCAGCGCCGGGCCCGCCACCGAGGCCACCACCTGCGCCGGCGCGCGCGCCACGCGGACGCGGCCCTCCTCGCCCTCGATCTCGATCTCGGTGAGGCCGGTCTCGGTCAGGATCGCGGCGAGTGCCCGCACCGCATCCGCGTTGAATGCCGGAACCTTCATTCCCCGTCCTCCACCAACTCCGACAGCGCCTCGATCGCCAGCGCGTAGCCGGTGACGCCCAGCCCCGCGATGACGCCGGTCGCGGCCTTGGACACGTAGGAGTGCTGGCGGAACTCCTCGCGGCGGTGGATGTTGGTGATGTGCACCTCTATCACCGGCATGTCACAGGCGAGCAGCGCGTCCATCAGCGCGATAGAGGTGGTGGTGAAACCCGCCGGATTGATGACAATGCCCTGCGCCATCCGCCGCGCCTCCTGCACCCAGGTAACCAGTTCACCCTCGTGGTTGGTCTGGCGGAAATCGATCGCGACGCCGCACTGGTCCGCCCGCTCCGCGCACAGGGCCTCGACATCGTCGAGCGTGGCCCGGCCGTAGAGTTCCGGCTCCCGCTGCCCCAGCAGGTTCAGGTTGGGCCCGTTCAGCACGTAGATCAGGGGTCGCTCTGCCATGGCCGCGCGGTAGCATGGCGCGCGCGCCGCGCCAACAGCGCGCGGCGCCGGAAGCCGCGAGCCCACCCCTTGGCGCGGGGCCGTTCCGCCGCGAATATGGCCGCCATGGACACCACGACCGTTCTTGCCATCGGCGTCAACGGCGAGGAGCGTGCCTTCGACGGGCCACTCAGCGTCGCTGGCCTGCTTGAGCGCCTGGGGCTCGACGCGCGCAAGGTCGCCGTCGAGCGCAACAAGGCGATCGTCCGGCGCGCCCACTACGCCGAGACCTGGCTCGAACCGGGCGACGCGGTCGAGATCGTGCACTTCATCGGAGGCGGATGATGGACGGGGCTGCAGTGCCCGCCGATACCTGGAGTGTCGCGGGGCGGACCTTCCGCTCGCGCCTCATCGTCGGCACCGGCAAGTATAAGTCGCTGGAGGAAACGGCGGCGGCGATCGAGGCCTCGGGGGCCGAGATCGTCACCGTCGCGGTGCGGCGCGTGAACCTCTCCGACCCCAACGCGCCGATGCTGCAGGATTTCGTTGATCCCAAGCGCTACACCTACCTGCCCAACACCGCCGGCTGCCACACCGCAGAGGACGCCGTGCGCACGCTGCGCCTGGCGCGCGAGGCCGGCGGCTGGAACCTGGTCAAGCTCGAGGTCCTCGGGCCGCCGCCGCATCTCTATCCGGACATGGCCGCGACCATGGAGGCCGCGAAGGCGCTGATCGCGGACGGCTTCGAGGTCATGGTCTACTGCGCCGACGACCCGGTGGCGGCGAAGCGGTTGGAAGATATGGGCTGCGTCGCGATCATGCCGCTCGGCGCCCCGATCGGCTCCGGGCTCGGCATCCAAAACCCGGCGATGATCTCCATGCTGATCGAGCAGGCGAAGGTGCCGCTGCTCGTCGATGCCGGCGTCGGCACGGCCTCCGACGCCGCGATCGCCATGGAACTGGGCTGCGACGCGGTGCTGCTCAACTCCGCCATCGCCCATGCGCGCGACCCGGTGATGATGGCGCGCGCCATGAAGGCGGCGGTCGAGGCCGGGCGGCTCAGCTTTCTGGCGGGGCGGATGCCTCGGCGGATGGGGGCAGACCCGTCAAGTCCGCTGACGGGGCTGATCCGGTAAGCTCCCGGTCCAGCGCCGCGTTCAGCTCCGCGCCCACGAGGGCGGCGAAGGTGGACACCCAGAACCAAAGCATGATCCCGGCCACCGCCGCGAGCGGGCCGTACGTCGCGTCGAAGCGCGCCGCCCGCGCGACGTAGCTGGAAAAGATCACGGTCGCGGCCATCCAGCTTGCCGTCGCCAACAACGCGCCGGGCAAGATCCAGCGCCGCCCGCCCGCCTCCGGGCTCGGCCCGAACCGGTACAGCACGCCGAGCACCGAGACGACGAACATCGCCGTCAGCCCGAGCGAGGCGATGTGGATCGGATTGCGCGTGTCGCCCGGAATGCCGAGTTGCTGCGCCACCGCGGGCAGGGCGACCATCGCCGCGAGCCCCACCACCGCGCCGATCACCCCCAGGAGCGTCAAGCCGGCGGCGGTGGCGAGCACACGCAGCGTCGAGCGCCGCTCCCGCGCGTCGTAGGCGAAATTGAGGGCAGCCATCAGCGAGTTGGTGCCAGTCGTCGCACTCCACACCGTGAACGCGGCCGAGATCGCCACCCCGAGCGAGAGCGAGGAGTCGCGATGCGAGACCAGCACGGCGAGTTCCTGCGCGATCATCCCGTAGGCGTCCGGCGGCAGGAAGGCCTGCAGCGTCACCAGCTGCGGCGCGACCGTGTTGATATCGAACATCAGCCCGTAGATGGAGACGAGCAGTGCCAGCGCCGGGAACAGCGCCAGCGTCGCGTAGAAGGCGCAGCCGGCGGCGACGAGCGCCGTGCGGTGCGCGAAGACGCGTACGGCCAGCGACCGCCCCACGCGCGCCGCAACGATGGGCCAGCGCCTCGCCGCACGCTCGGTTATCCTTGCCTGTTCAGCGCTCTCCGCCATGCGCCCAACCGCTAGCAGGAATTCGCGGCCGGGGAGAGCGGCGGCGAAATAATGCTTGCAAGGGGGGGGGGCGGGTCCTATGTGCCGCGTCCACGCAGCGCGCACGTGCCTCTGGCCCTCGGGTTACGCAACGACGTCAAGCGTTCTGGCAATCGTTTGGTCGCTGGTTCGTTCGACCGTTTCGCAATCTGGGCCCGCCGCCTTGTTCAGGCGGGCCTCTAACTGGGAGGCCACGTGCGATGACACAGAAAATCGCCCGTTACCTTGCCGATCATCAGCCGGCCACGCCGTGCCTGGTGTTCGACGTCGACCGCGCGGAAGAGAATTTCCGCGCGCTTCAGCATGCGCTGCCGGTCGCGCGCATCTACTACGCGGTGAAGGCCAACCCGGCCGCGCCGGTGCTCGAGCGCCTGGTGAGGCTCGGCAGCTTCTTCGACGCCGCGAGCATCGAGGAGATCGAGGCCTGCCTCGCCGCCGGTGCGCGCGCCGAGGCGATCAGCTTCGGCAACACCATCAAGAAGGCTTCCGCCATCGCCCGCGCGCACGCGCATGGCGTGGGCATGTACGCATTCGATTCGGCGGAGGAACTGGAGAAGCTCGCCCGCCACGCGCCGGGGGCCGCGGTCTATTGCCGCATCATGGTCGCCAACGCCGGCGCCGATTGGCCACTCTCGCGCAAGTTCGGCACCACCGTGGAGCGCGCGCGGGAGCTGATGCTGCAGGCGCGCGAGCTCGGCCTCGACCCGATGGGCCTCTCGTTCCATGTCGGCAGCCAGCAGACCTCGACCGCGAGCTACGAGGCCGCGATCGCCAAGGTGGCGATCCTGTTCACCGACCTGCGCGACGCCGGCGTGAAGCTGCGGATGATGAACCTCGGCGGCGGCTTCCCCACCCGCTACCGCGACGAGGTGCCGGGCATCGGCGCCTTCGCCGCCGCGATCGGCGCGGCGCTGGCGCGCGCCTTCGGTAACGCGCTGCCGGATATCGTGGTCGAGCCTGGCCGCTTCATCGTGGGCGACGCTGGTGTCGTCGCCTCCGAGGTGGTGCTGGTCAGCCAGCGCGACCCCGCGGACCCGGTGCGCTGGGTCTATCTGGACATCGGCCGTTTCGGCGGGCTCGCGGAGACGGAGGGCGAGGCGATCAAGTACCGCATCGCGACGCCGCATGACGGCACCGCGGCCGGCCCGGTCTCGATCGCGGGGCCCACCTGCGACGGCGCGGACATTCTCTACGAGAAGTCCAACTACCGGTTGCCGCTGGCGCTCACGGCGGGCGACCGCGTGGAGCTGCGCGCCACCGGCGCATACGTGACCACGTATGCGAGCCAGGGCTTCAACGGCTTCGCGCCGCTGAAGGAGCACTACATCTAAGAGCAGGCTCTGCCCGACCTTCCTTATCCTCCTGCCGGTGTTACAACGCCCGTAGGAGGAACGCCGATGGACGTAGACGCCCTCGCCGCGCTGGTGCCGGATGGCGCCCAGCTCGCACTGGTGCCGGACAACTCGCTCTCGCCCGGCGCCTTCGCCCGCGCGCTCGTGCGTCGCGGCGTGCGCGGGCTGCGGCTCGTCGGCGTTCCGGTCTCGGGCTACGCGACGGACCTGCTCATCGGCGCGGGCTGTGTCGCCGAGATCGAAACCTCCGCCGTCACCCTGGGCGAGGCCGGCATGGCGCCGCGCTTCACCGCGGCGCTGGCCGCCGGCAAGTTGCGCGTGACGGATGCCACCTGCCCCGCCATGCACACCCGCCTGCAGGCCGCCGAGAAGGGCGTGCCCTTCATGCCGCTGCGCGGCGTGCTCGGTAGCGACCTCGTCGCGCACCGTCCGGACTGGAAGATCATTGATAACCCGTATCAAGCCGGCGACCCGATCCTGCTGCTGCCGGCCCTCTCGCCGGAGTTCGCCGCCTTCCACGCCGCGATGGCCGACGAGGATGGCAATGTCTGGGTCGGCCGCAGGCGGGAGCTCGCGACCCTCGCCCACGCTTCGCAGCGCAGCCTCGTCACCGTCGAGCGAACGGTTCGTGGCAACATGCTGGAGGACGAGCGGCTGGCACCCGGCGTGATTGCCGGCGTCTATGTCAGCGCGACCGCGGTTGCGGAGCATGGCGCCTGGCCGATCGGCCTGCTCGACGAATACGGCTACGACGCCGATCACGTGGCACTCTACGCGAAGCTGGCGCGCAGCGACGAAGGTTTCGCCGAGTACTGTGCCCGGTTCGTCAACGCACAAGTCGCGCGGGCCGCCGAATGAGCGGCAAGTCGGACGAGCTTCTGCTCATCGCCGCCATCGCGCGGCTCATCACCGATCCCCTGGGGCATCCCGTCCGCCATGCCGCGGTCGGCGCCGCCTCGCCCATTCCCGCCGCTGCCTGCTGGCTCGCGAAGATGCAGGGTGCGGACATCCGCCTCTCGCTGCTGCACCGCCCGCGCGGCAACCCGTTCACCGAGGGCACGCGCGAGCTGTTCGACCTCGCAGGCCAGGGGCGCATCGACCTCTTCTTCCTCGGCGGCGGTCAGATCGATGGCGAGGCCAACATCAACCTCATTGGCACCGGCGACTGGCCCGGCACTGCCGTGCGGTTTCCCGGCAGCTTCGGTTCCGCCTTCATGTATCTCACCGTCCATCGCACGATCCTGTTCCGCGAGGAGCATTCGCCGCGCGTGCTGGTGCCGCGCGTGGATCACATCTCGGCTCCGGGCATCTCGCCGCCCGGCACGTTCCGCCGCGGCCACGCGCAGGCGCTGGTCACCGGGCGCTGCGTGTTCCGTTTCGATCCCGCAAGGGCGCGCTTCGCGCTGGCCTCGCTGCATCCCGGCGAGACGCGCGAAGGCGTGCGCGCCGCCACCGGCTTCGACTACGACGAGCCCGGCGAGATCACCGTCACCGAGGGCCCAACCGAGGCGCAGTCCGCCCTGCTCGCGGGCCCGGTCTGCGACGCGATGATCGAGACCTACCCCGATTTCTGCCGCCGCGTCTGGGGGCGTGGCATGAAGGAAACGGGCGCCAAGGAGCAAGCCGCATGAACGACGCCGCGACACCCATCGGCAAGGGGCCCGCGAGCAAGGAGAGGGGCCTCGCCGCCTCCGCCGGCGCGCTCGCCGGGCTCAAGGTCATCGACCTCACCCGCGTGCTGGGCGGCCCCTACTGCACGATGATCCTCTCCGACCATGGCGCCAACGTCATCAAGGTCGAGCCGCCGCAGGGCGACGAGGTGCGCGACTGGGGCCCGCCCTTCGACGGCGACGACGCCAGCTACTTCATCGGCGTCAACCGCAACAAGCGCTCGATCGGGCTCGACCTTTCGCGGCCGGAGGGGCGCGCGGTGCTGCTGCGCCTGCTTGATGGCGCGGACGTGCTGGTCGAGAACTTCAAGCCCGGCGGCATGGAGAAATGGGGACTCGGCTACGAGAAGGATCTCGCGCCGCGTTTCCCGCGGCTGATCCATTGCCGCGTATCCGGCTTCGGTGGCCACGGCCCGCTCGGCGGCCTGCCGGGCTATGACGCGATCCTGCAGGCGATGACGGGGCTGATGAGCATCAACGGCGATGCCTCGCTCGGGCCCACGCGCATGGGTACGCCTGTGGTGGATCTCGCGACCGGGCTCTATTCCGCGATCGGCATCCTGATGGCCCTGCACGAGCGGGAGCACTCGGGCAAGGGCCAGTATCTCGACATGACACTGCACGATTGCGGCATGGCGCTGCTGCACCCGCAGGCAGCCAACTATTTCCTCAACGGCAAGCGCCCGCGCGCCACCGGCAACCCGCACCCGAACCTCGCGCCGTACGAGAAGTACAAGACCGCGACGTGCGAGATCTTCATCGCCGCCGGCAACAACGGCCAGTTCCGCAAGCTCTGCGACGCGCTGGGCGTCGGCGACCTCGCCGCCGATCCGCGCTTCGCGACGAATGCGAAACGGCTGGAAAACCGCCCGGCGCTGATTGAGGCGCTCGCCGCGGTGCTTGCAGGGACCGACGGGTACGAACTGTCCTTGCGCCTGCTGCACATGGGCCTGCCGGTCGGGCCGGTGCAGGCGGTGGACGAGGCGCTCGCCGCCCCGCATACCGAGGCGCGCGCCATGATCGCGGAGCTCGACGGCTATCGCGGGCTGGGCACGCCGATCAAGCTGTCGCGCACGCCCGGCGGCGCGCGGCGCAAGCCGCCGCGCTTCGCCGCCGACAGCCATGACGTGCTCGCCGCCCACGGGTTCGACGCCGAGGCGATCGCAGCCCTGGAAAAGGACGGCGTGCTGGTCACCGTGCGACGCCGCTGAACGGGCGCGGGGATCACGCCTCGGCCGTGGTCTCCGCCGCCTGGCGCAACCGCCGGAAGCTGCGCACCGAGAACGGCAGCATGCCGATATAGGCGATGCCGAGGCCCGCCAGCACCGCCCAGGGCTCCGTCACCAGCATCGCCGCGAGCAGCCCGGTGCCGAGCAGCAGCGGCAGCGCGTAATGGGCCGGCACCTTGAAGTTCTTGAAGTTCCACACCGGCAGTGTGGAGACCAGCAGCACCGCGGTGCCTACCAGGATCGGTGCGCAGAGCCAGGGGCTGTGGGCGAACGCCTCGAGCCAGCCCCAGCCATTGGCCTGGCCCTCGAGCCCGAGGAACAGCGGAAACAAGGCGAGCCCCGCGCCCGCCGGCGCCGGCACGCCGGTGAAGAAATTGTAGGTGTAGGCCGGGTGCGGCCGCTCCGCGTAGAGGCTGGCATTGAAGCGCGCGAGCCGCAGCGCCATGCAAACGGCGAACATCAGGCAGGGGAGGAAGCCCCAGCCGCGCGCGCCGTCCAGCGACCACAGGTAGAGCACGAAACCCGGCGCGATACCGAAACAGAGAAAATCGGCGAGGCTGTCGAACTCGGCGCCGAAGCGCGACGTCGCCTTGAGCAGCCGCGCGATCCGCCCGTCGAGCCCGTCGATCGCGCCGGCCACCGTGATCGCGACCGCCGCCGCCGCGAACCGCCCCTCGAGCGCGAAACGCATCCCGGTAAGGCCCGAGCACAGGCCCAGCATGGTCAGCAGGTTCGGCACCATGCGGTTGAACGACAGGCCGCGGAAACGCGGGCGCTGCCGCGGGCGAAAGCGCCGGCGCAGCCGGTGGATCGGCGTGTGCGGCAGCGGACGGGCGCCGCTCATCCAGCCATCCCCGCGCGGTCCGGCTCCGCCCCCCTGCCTTGCTCGGCAATAACGGTCTCGCCGCCCACCATGCGCTGGCCGATAGCGACCAGCGGCTCAACGCCCTCCGGCAGGTAGAGATCCGTGCGGCTGCCGAAACGGATCAGCCCGTAGCGCGCGCCGGTCGCGACCGCATCGCCCTCCGCGACCTCGCAGACGATGCGTCGCGCGATCAGCCCCGCGATCTGCACCACCGCGATCACCGCGCCGCTCGGCAGGCGGATCGCCATTGCGTTGCGCTCGTTCTCCTCGGATGCCTTGTCGAGGCTGGCGTCGAGGAACTTGCCGTGCCGGTAGGCGATGCGCGTGATCGTGCCCCCCGCGGGGATGCGGTTGATGTGCACGTCGAGCACGGAAAGGAAGATGCCGACGCGCCAGCGCGGCCGGTTCCCGAGGTCGAGCTCCGCGGGCGGCGGCGCCTCGTCCAGCACCACGATCCGCCCGTCGGCCGGTGCCACAATCACGCCCGGTCGCGCCGGTGCCACCCGCTCGGGGTCGCGGAAGAAGTAGAGGCAGAACAGCACGAACAGCGCGCCGAGCCAGGCCAGCGGGTTCCAAAGCAGCAGCCCGAGCAGCATCACCACCAGCCCGCCCGCCAGGAACGGAAAGCCGGCGCGGTGCGGCGGCGCGAGGACGAGGCGGGTCGATTGCAGCAGCGACATGCCCGGCGCTTATGGTCTGCGCCGCCGCGGCGCAAGCGGCATCATCGTGGCGGGCCCTTCGCATCTGGCAGGGTGAAGACCTGACCCGGGTAAATAAGGTTGGGATCGCGGATCTGGCTGCGGTTCGCGGTGAAGATGACCGTGTAGCGGATGCCGCTGCCATACGTAGCGCGCGCGATCTCCCAGAGATTGTCGCCCGGCTGCACCACCACCTGCCCCGTGGCGAGCGACGTGGGCGGGATCGCGGCGCGGGTGAACGGCAGCTCCACGCGTGCCGTCACGTGCCCGCTCGGGCTCAGCTCATCGAGCCGCAGCGAATGCGTGCCCGCGGCCACCGGCACCGAAGGCGCCAGGGTCCAGCGCCCGTCCGGCCCCGCCTTCGCGTCGCCCACCGGCGCGTTGTCGACATAGACCCGCACCGTCCGGCCGGGCGGCGCCGTACCGGCGAGGTGCAGCTCACCCTTGTTGCCGTAGTCCACCGAGGACAGCGCGACCTTCGCCCCCGGCCCCGCACGCGGCGCGCCGGCAGGCGGTTGCAGCACCTTGGCGGGTCCGTGGGGCGGCGTCAGCAGCGCCAGCGCCCCGGGCGGGGGTGCGTTGGCGGCGCCGGCGGAGGATGGGGCGATCGCCACGACCACGGGCACCGTGCCCTTGGTCACCGTGCCGGAAGGCGCGCGCGCCGAAAGGGTCAGTTTCTGCGTACCGGGCGCCAGCCTGGAATCCGGCAGGATGACGAACTGGCCGGACGAATCCGCCCTGGCGACGCCGATCGGCTTGCCGTTGGCCTCCACCGTCACCTTCGCGTCCGGCGCGGCGCGGCCGGCAATGACGGCGCTGCCCCGTGGATCGATACGCACGATGTCGAAGCTGGGCGGCGGCACGGCAGGCTTCGGCGTCGCGGTGGCCGCGGAGGGCGCCGCCTGGGGCGCGGGCGCCGCCGGCGAAGACGACGCGGGCGCGGCGGGTGCCGCGGCCGGCTTCGCGGCCGGCGGCGTCGCGGGCGGCGGGGAAGAACGCGTGCCCAGCACCACCGCGACGGCGAGCACGATAAGACCCACGGCCCCCAGCGCCAGCGGCGCGGCCACCCGGGATCTCGATCGCGGCGCCGCGTAGCGCGGTCCGCCGCCCTGATTCAATCCGGACACGGCGCCAGCCTAAATCATCCTTGCCGCCGGTGAAATCACCCACGCCATGGCTATTTGGCCACACCCCCCGGCGCTTGCCCAACCCGCCCCAGCAACGGCAGGGTCGGCGGGCCCGCCCACGGAGGAACCGGATGTCCACGAGCCCCAACCCACGCCAGCGCGCCCGCGAGCACGGCCTCGTCTGCGGCACGCTCCCGCCCGGCCCCCTCAACGCCATCACCGACGTGCCGGGGGTACTGGTCGGCCACCGCACCCTGCTCGGCGGCGGGCTCGCGACCGGGATAACCGCCATCGTGCCCCATGGCGGCAACGTCTTCCGCGACAAGCCCATCGCCGCCTGCGAGGTGATCAACGGTTTCGGCAAGAGCATGGGCTTCGTCCAGCTGCAGGAACTGGGCCTGCTGGAGACGCCGATCCTGCTCACCAACACGCTCTCCGTCTATGCGTGCATGGAGGGGCTGGTACGCCACGCCATCGCCACCAACCCCGATATCGGCCGCACCACCAGCACCGCGAACCCGGTGGTCGGCGAGTGCCATGACGGGCCGATCAACGACATCCAGGCCCTCGGCGTCACCGCCCTGCACGCGATCGAGGCCATCGAGGCGGCCGGCTCCGGCCCGGTC
>JAJZUI010000235.1 GCA_021847175.1 Pseudomonadota bacterium | reverse complement strand
CGTGCTGCGCAGCGTGCAGGCGCGCGCGCAGGAGGTGATCAACGTCAAGGACTTCGGCGCGCCGGGAAGTGCGGGCGGGGATTCCGCGCCGGGGATCAACGCGGCGTTTGCGTATCTGCGCGGGCTGGGGACGAACGCGGTGGCGACGCTGGTGTTTCCCGCCGACACCTATACCGTGAACTCGCCGATCGACGCGACGGGGCTGCAGTCGGCGGGGATCGTGATCGAGGGGCGGGGCAGCACGGTCGTGGGCGCCTTCGACGGCGGGATCGTGTTCGACTTCTTCGACACGCGCTGGCTGAAGCTGCGCGACCTGGTGATCACGTGGGACGGGGTGCATGAGCCGGCGATCGGGATCGCGGGCGGATCCGTCGGGACGCGGCCGGCGGACAGCCACAACATCCAGAACGTCCTGGTGCAGGGGAACTTCTCGCTCGCCTGCGCGTATTTCATCGCGACGGAGACATCCGCGGCGCTGTCGCTCCGGTGCGTGAACGGGGATGCGGGGGCTGGGAGCTACGGGCTGATCGCGGACGGGATCAACCATTTCGGCGTTTCATCGACCTTCGCGCCGCAGACGCTGGCGGCGGACACGCTCACCGGCTTCAACGGGATGCTGTTCTCCCAGGCTGACGTGCGCAAGCCAAACGGCGGGCATGCGATCTGGATCGGCGGCGCGAGCCGCCACACCTGGCAGGCGAGCTATGTCGATTGCGCGACACCGACCCAGGCGGTGGTGCTGTGGGCATCCGCCGCGAACACCGACCAGTCGATCACGCAGCTCACGCTCGACCTGCACCAGGATACCACGTCCTGCACCGACGTGTTCCTGGTCGATGGGCCGAACCCGGCGCCGGTGATCCAGGGCCTGTCCTATACCGACCCCGAGCCGCAGGCGGGGAGCTCGATCTTCCGCACGGCGCCGCAGATCACCAGCGTCACTGCGCAGAGCCTCACGGTGGACATCGCGAAGCTCGCGCAGTCGCCGGTGCTGTTCGCGGATTCGGCGCTGTGGACCGTTTCCGGCACGCTGATCTCGCCCTCGAGCATGACGCTGATGAACGTCGTGCCCTCGCAGTTCACCGGCACGCAGGTGGTGCCCGCGGGCGTGGACGGTTCCGCACTGCTGGTGGTGCCCCGCGGCGGGGAGGCGGGGCGCACGCTGGCCGAGCGAGCCGCCGAGGTGGTGAACGTCAAGGATTTCGGGGCACCTGGCTCCGCCGGCGGTGACAGCGCGCCGGGGATCAACGCGGCACTGGCCTATGTGCGCGGGCTGGGTGCGAGCGCCAGCGCGCGGGTGGTGTTTCCGGCGGATACCTACACGGTGGATTCGCCGATCAACGCGACGGGTTTGCAGTCGCCGGGGATCGTGATCGACGGCTGCGGGAGCGCCATTGTCGGCAACTTCAACGGCGGGATCGTGTTCGATTTCTTCGACACGCGCTTTCTGAAGCTGCGGGACCTGTTCATCACGAATGCGACGGGTTTCGAGCCGGCGCTGGGGCTCGCGGGCGGCAATATCGGGACGCGGGTGGCGGATTGCCATGTGATCCAGAATGTCCACATCAGCGGCAGCTTCACGCTCGCCTGCTCGTATTTCATCGCGACCGAGACCAGCGCGGCCTACAACCTCAAATGCTGGAACAACGACACGGGCACCGGCAGCTATGGCCTGATCGTCGATGCCTGCAATCATTTCGGTGTGTCTTCGACCTTTGCGCCGCAGACCTCGCTGGCAGACACCTCCGGCAGCTTCAACGAGATGTTGTTCGAGCAGCCGGACGTGCGCAAGCCGAACGGCGGCCACGCGATCTGGATGGGTGGCGGCACGCGGCGCCATCGTTACGTCGGCGGTTATTGCGACTGCAACACGGCGACGCAGGCGGTGGTGCTGTGGGGAAGCACCACCGATTACGGGTTCGGCGTCAACGACACTTATTTCGATGTCCACATCGAGAACGGTTCCTGCACGGACGCCTTTCTGGTGGACGGCGCGACCAACACGCCGAGCATCTATGGGTTTGTCTATCGCGACCATAACCCGGAGTGGACGAACTCGGCGTTCAACTGCGCCGCGCACGTCACCGGCGTCTATGCGCAGAACATCGAGATCGACATCGCGATCCTCGGCAGCCCCCAGGTCTTCCTGGCGCAACCGGCGCTGTGGACCGTCCTCGGCGGCCGGTTCGTTTCGCCGAACTATGCCGGCGCGATCGACACCGCCGCGATGGCGGCCTGGCGCGGGCAGGTGCTCGCGGGCGGAACCTACGCCGTGACGATGGACGCAGGGACCGTCGATGGGGCGCTGGGGACGACCGGCGCGCTCTCGGTGGGCGGCACGCTGACAGCCGGGGGAGCGGCCAGTCTCAACGGCGGCGTGACGACAACGGGCCTGACGGCGAGCGGGGCCGTGAGCCTGGGCAACGTGACCATCAGCGGCGGCAATGGGCTCACGGTGACGAGCGGCGATGTCTGGTCGCAGCAGGCGCTGCTGGTCGGCTCGAACACGTCCGGCTTCACCCAGATGGTCATGGGCGCCGCGGCGGGGGCGACGCGGTTCATCAACATCCAGACCGCCGGGACGCCGCGCTGGAACGTCGGCGCCAACGGGGACGCGGAGAGCGGCGGCAATGCCGGGTCCAGCTACGTTATCGCGCGCTACAGCGACGCCGGCGGGTTCCTCGATTTTGCGCTCTCGATCGACCGCGCCACGGGGGACGTGAGCCTGGCCGACGCGCTCGCCGTGAAGGGCGGCGCGGGGTTCAACGGCGCGGCGCCCATCGCGAAGCCCACGGTGAGCGGGGCGAAGGGCGGCAACGCGGCGTTGGCTTCGCTGATGGCCGCCCTCGCCGCTTATGGACTCGTTACCGACAACACAACCGCCTGACGGAGTTTCCCCGATGTCCGCAACGGATGCGCCGGCCGTGAAGCCGGAGTTTTTCTATGTCGTGGTCTCGCCATTCCTCGCCTACGCGAAGGGCGACGTGATCCGGGATGCCGCCGCGATCGCGGTGGTGGAGAAGGATTTCCTGCCGCACGTCGTGCGCGTCGCGGCAAGCGCGTAACCCCCCAACCGACCCAACCCAGACCTGACCCCGGAGTATTGCCATGTCCGTGACCCCTCTCGGCGCGTTGAACACCAACGCGCTGCTCGTGCCGGGGCTTTATGTCCAGGTGGTGCCGCCGCAGACCATCATCAACGGCATCCCGACCGATATCGTGGGCGTTGTCGGCACCGCGTCCTATGGGCCGGTGGATGTGCCGGTGGTGGTGGGGAGCTATGCCGAGTTCAAGCAGAGCTTCGGCGACCTGGTGGCACGCGCCAATGACATGGGCACGCAGATCGCCAAGATGGCGCAGCAGGGCGCGCAGAATTTCCGCTGCGTGCGCGTGACGGACGGGACCGACACCGCCGCGAGCAGCACGATCAGCCTGCTCGGCGGGGCCGAGATGCTGACGCTGACGGCTCGCTATACCGGTTCCTGGTTCGGCAACAACGTCAACGTGGTGTTCGCGCCCGGCACAAGGGCCTCGACCGTGAAGGTCTCCGTGCTCGTCAGCGGGTTTGGCACCGTGGAGGTGTTCGACAACATCGCGCTGGGCTCCATGGCCGCGATCCAGGCAGCGATCAACGCCGGCACCGGATTGCAGGGGCCGAGCCAGTGGCTGGTGGCGAGCGGGGCGACGGGGGCCTATTCGGCGAGCGCCTATCCCTCCGTGGGGCCGGCTGCGGCGAGCGCGTGGAACAACGGCAGCGACGGCGCGGCGGGCGTGACCTCCGCGACGCTGGTGGGCGCGGACACGGCGCCGCGGACGGGGATGTATGCGCTGCGCGGCCAGGGTGCGTCGCTGATGGTGCTGGCCGACATGACCGACGCGACCAAGTGGACGACGGTCGCGGGGTTCGCCGACGGCGAGGGCGTCTATGCGATCCTGGAGACCGCGGCCGGCGACACGCCGGGCAATGCCGCGGGCGAAATCGCCGCTTCGGGGCTCGATGATTACGGCGTGAAGATCTGCTTCGGCGACTGGCTCGACTGGTACGACGCGGTGAACCAGGCGACGCGGCTGACCGGGCCGGCGGCGTTTCTCGCCGGCAGGCTGGCGACGCTGGCGCCGCACCAGTCGAGCCTGAACAAGAAGCTGGTTGGGATCGTCGGTTCGCAGAAATCGGGGCTCGCCGGCTCGGCGGTGAACGGGCAGTGGTCAGAGGCGGACAAGGGCGCGATCTTCGCCGCGCGGATGGACCTGGTGGCGAACCCCTCGCCGGGCGGCGCGTACTGGGCCGCGGGGCTGGGACACAACGCATCCAGCAACCCCGGGACGAGCGGGGACAACTATACCCGCATGACCAACTTCCTCGCCTTCACCTTCGACGCGGCGATGGGCGTCTATGTCGGCCAGGTGATCACGCCGGACCTTTTCAACCAGGTGCACGCGACCTTCGCGGAGTTCCTGGGCAATCTGCGCGACGCGAAGATGATCCAGGCGTTTTCCGTGGTGGTGGATGCCTCCAACAATCCGCCGGGCCGCACCGCGCTCGGCTACCTGCAGGCGGATGTGCAGGTGCAGTACCTCGGGATCAACGAGAAGTTCATCGTGAACCTCGAGGGCGGCACCACGGTGCAGATCGCAAGCCAGGGCACGGTGGTGGGCGGCGGCCAGGCGAGCGCCTGATCTTGTTTCGGCACGATAACGGAGGAATGAGATGCCTGTGAGCAACAACGGCGTGCTGAACATCAGCATCGGCCGCGATATTTCCGTGGTGCTGACCGTGGGGGGCAAGACCATCGACCTGCAGAACGTGATCGGGTTCGAGGCCAACGCGGTCTATGCCAAGGTGAACGTGAGCCGGCTGGACGGCACCAACCTGTTCGCCGAGCTGCCGAAGGGGTGGACGGGCACCTTCACGCTCGAACGGGCGAACGACGGGCTCGACGCGTTCTTCGCCGAGGTGGAGGCGCTGTGGCTCAACGGCGGGTCGTTGCAGAACGGCACCATCACGCAGGCGGTCACCGAGGCGGACGGGTCCGTCTCCCGCTACCAGTTCACCAACTGCGCGCTCAACTTCGGCAAGCAGGTGTGGAAGTCCGAGGCGCCGGCGGCGATGGAGGTGGCGTTCACCGCGACGCAGAGGGTGGCGCTGTGAGCGAAACGAGGAACGTGACGGACGCGCGGGGGCGGCGGATCCTGTTCTGCGTGCTCTCCGTGCTCGACCAGGCGCGGCTCGCGCTCGTGGTCGGGCGCGGCGGGCACCCGGAGGACACGCAGAACGCCGTGTTCATGCAGATGGCGACGGTGGCCTATGCGGTGACGGAGATCGACGGGGTGCCGATGTCCAGGCCCGCGACGCACGCGCAGGTGATGGCGGCGATCGGCACGCTGGGCGACGAGGGATTTGCCGCCGTGATGCGGGCGATGCGCGCGGAGATGGACGAGACCGACGAAGCGGCGCGGCTGGCGGCGGAGCGGAGTGTCGCAAAAAACTCGCCGGCCACCCCGACTTCGTGACCGCCTGCTGGCTGGTGAAGAACGGGGTGGAATTCGAGCGGGCGTTCACGATGGAGCCGGCGATGCGGCTGGCGATGGCGGTGGCGTTCGGGATGTTCGAGGGGCTCGAGTTCGACTGGGCACGGATGGGGTGGAAGCGGAACGGATGAGCGGCACGCTTTCCATTTCCGCGGCGATCGCGCGGCTCGGCACGATGGCGGCGGCGGCGCGGGCGGCGCAGCGGCCGGCGATGGCGCGGGCCTGCGCGATTGTCCAGCGCGAGGCGCGGGACGCGGTCGGGCATGGGGAGCAGGCGCATGGCCCCTTCCCTGCCTGGCCGGCGCT
>JAJZUI010000014.1:330-30140 GCA_021847175.1 Pseudomonadota bacterium | reverse complement strand
TCGGTCGACCACCGCGTGATAGACGGCGCGCTCGGGGCGAAGTGGCTCGCTGCCTTCAAGCGCGTCGTCGAGGATCCGATGAGCCTGATGCTGTGACGGGGCTTTTTCCGTGACCCCGGCGGGCGTCGTCTTCCGCGAGGCCAAGCCGGGCGACGAGACCCTCGTCGCCCATTTCGTCCGCCGCCTCGCCGAGTACGAGCGCATGGAGCACGAGGCGATCGGCACCGAGGCCGATTTCGCCCGCGCGCTCTTCGCGCCGAGGCCGCACGCGCACGCGATGATCATCGAGAAGGAGGGCGAGCCCATCGGCTTCGCGCTCTGGTACTACAATTTCTCGACCTTCCAGGCGCGGCCCGGCATCTATCTCGAGGACATCTTCGTCGAGCCCGGGCACCGCGGTGGCGGCATCGGCAAGGCGGTGTTCCGCTATCTCGCTGCACGCGCGGTGGCCGAGGGCTGCACCCGCCTCAACTGGCAGGTGCTGAACTGGAACGCGCCTTCCATCGCCTTCTACCGCAGCCTTGGCGCCAGGCCGCTCGACGACTGGACCGGGATGCGCCTCGAGGGCGACAGCCTCGCCACCCTCGCCGGATAGGGAGACACCGATGGCCGACCAGAGCTTCGACATCATCGTGGTGGGCGGCGGACCGGGCGGCTACGTCGCCGCCATCCGCGCGGCCCAGCTGGGGATGAAGACCTGCGTCGTGGAGCGCGAGAATCTCGGCGGCATCTGCCTCAACTGGGGCTGCATTCCCACGAAGGCGCTGCTGCGCTCGTCCGAGATCAACCATCTCCTGCACCACCTGCCGGACTACGGTTTCGCGGCCGACAATATCCGTTTCGATATCGCTTCGGTGGTGAAGCGCTCGCGGGCGGTTGCGAAGCAGCTTTCGTCCGGCGTCGCGCACCTGATGCGCAAGAACAAGGTCACCGTGGTGGATGGCACCGCGAAGCTCGCCGGCGGCGGCAGGCTTTCCGTCACGAACGACGGCAAGCCGGTGGGCACGCTCTCCGCCCCGCACATCATCCTCGCGACCGGCGCGCGCGCGCGCGAGCTCCCGGGCATCGAGGCGGACGGCAAGCTGGTCTGGACCTATCGCCACGCCATGGTGCCGCCGGCGATGCCGAAATCGCTGCTGGTCATCGGCTCCGGTGCCATCGGCATCGAGTTCGCGAGCTTCTTCCGCAACATGGGCGCCGCGGTCACGGTGGTCGAGGTCATGGACCGCGTGCTGCCGGTGGAGGACGAGGAGATCTCGGCCTTCGCGAAGAAATCCTTCGAGAAGCAGGGCATGACCATCCTCACCAGCGCCTCGGTGAAGGGCGTCAAGAAGGGTGCGGACAACGTCACGGTCACGGTGGAGGTCGGCGGCAAGACGCAGGAAATCACGGTCGATCGCGTCATCTCCGCGGTCGGCATCGTCGGCAATGTCGAGAACCTGGGCCTCGAAGGCACGAAAATCAAAGTCGACCGCACCCACGTGGTGATCGACGAATACGGCCGCACCGGCGAGCCCGGCATCTACGCCATCGGCGATCTCGCCGGCCCGCCCTGGCTCGCCCACAAGGCGAGCCATGAGGGGGTGGTCTGCGTCGAGAACATCGCGGGCCTGCACCCGCACCCGCTCGACTGGAGCAACATCCCCGGCTGCACCTATTGCATGCCGCAGGTCGCTTCGGTCGGCTGGACGGAGGCGAAGGCAAAGGCCGCCGGGCGCAAGGTGCGCGTCGGCCGCTTCCCCTTCATCGGCAACGGCAAGGCGATCGCGATGGGGGAGCCCGAGGGCATGGTGAAGACCGTGTTCGACGCCGAGACCGGGGAGCTGCTCGGCGCGCACATGGTGGGTGCGGAGGTGACGGAGATGATCCAGGGCTACGCCATCGCGCGGACGCTGGAATCGACGGAGGCCGAGCTGATGCACACCGTCTTCCCACACCCCACGATCAGCGAGACCATGCACGAGGCCGTGCTTGACGCTTACGGGCGGGCTGTCCACTTCTGAGCCATGGAAAATCCGGTCACGCGCATCGAGGTCGACCACCGCCGGGAGGGCGCCCGCGTCGGCGCGGCGCGCCATCCGGAAAAGGCGGCGCGCCCGGACAACCCGATCGTTCGCAAGCCCGCCTGGATCCGCGTCAAGGCGCCGACCCATCCCGTCTACCACGAGACCCGCGAACTGATGCGCGGCAACCGGCTGGTGACGGTGTGCGAGGAAGCCGCCTGTCCCAATGTCGGCGAGTGCTGGTCGCAGCGGCACGCCACCATGATGATCATGGGCGACACCTGCACGCGCGCCTGCGCCTTCTGCAACGTCGCGACGGGCCAGCCGCA
The DNA here is from genome assembly GCA_021847175.1 of Pseudomonadota bacterium. GTDB lineage: Bacteria > Pseudomonadota > Alphaproteobacteria > Acetobacterales > Acetobacteraceae > JAJXXT01. Next base: position 27,808 of record JAJZUI010000014.1, on the reverse strand, counting down.
GCCGCTCGACGCCGATGAGCCGCGCCGCGTCGCGGACGCGGTGGCGAAGCTCGGCCTGCGCCATGTGGTCATCACCTCGGTCGATCGCGACGACCTGGCCGACGGCGGCGCCGCGCATTTCGCCGCCACGGTCCGCGCCGTGCGCGACGGCGCGCCTGGCACGACGATCGAGATCCTCACGCCGGATTTCCTGCGCAAGGATGGTGCGGCCGAGATCGTCGCTACCGAGCCCCCGGACGTGTTCAACCACAACCTCGAGACCGTGCCGCGGCTCTATCCCTCCATCCGCCCCGGCGCGCGCTACTACCAGTCGCTGCGCCTGCTCGACCGGATGAAGACGCTCTCGCCCGGCATCTTCACCAAGTCGGGCCTCATGGTCGGCCTCGGCGAATCCCGCGCGGAGGTGATGCAGGTGATGGACGATTTGCGCATCGCCGGCGTCGATTTACTCACCATTGGCCAATACCTGCAGCCCACGGTGAAGCACGCCGCGGTCGCCGAGTTCGTGACCCCCGCGATGTTCGAGGAATACGCCTCGCTCGCCCGCGCCCGGGGCTTCCTGATGGTCTCGGCGAGCCCGCTCACGCGCTCCTCCTACCACGCCGACCAGGATTTCGCGGCGCTGCGGGCCGCCCGCTCCCGCGCCTTGAACCCTGGCGCCTGATGCCGCGGCACGCCGAAATCCGCACCGTTCCCTGGCGCGACGACCAGCTTTTCGACCTCGTCGCGGATGTCGGCCGCTATCCGGAGTTCCTGCCCTGGTGCGTCGGTGCTCGGGTGCGCTCGCGCAACGAAATGCTGATGATCGCCGACCTCACGATCGGCTTCGGCCCGTTCCGTGAGAGCTTCACCAGCCGCGTGGCGCTCGACCGCCCACGACGCATTGTCGTCACCTACGAGAACGGACCGTTCCGCTACCTCACCAACCACTGGATCTTCGAGGCGGCGGGCGAGGGCTGCCGGATAGACTTCAAGGTGGATTTCGAGTTCCGCAGCCGCGTGCTGCAGGCGGCGATCGGCGTCGTGTTCCAGGAGGCGGTTCGCCGCATGGTCAGCGCCTTCATCCGCCGCGCCGCCACGGTCTATGGCCGCCCGACGGCGCCGCCCGCATCCGCACGGGCCGGCGCCGCGTAATGGAAGGGGAGGGTGATCTGGCCGGCCTCCTCGCCTCGGTGGCATCCGGCGACCGGGCCGCGCTGCGCTCGCTCTATGCCAGGCAGTCCACGAGGCTGTTCGGAATCGCCATGGCCATCCTGCGCGACCGCAGCGCCGCCGCCGATGCCCTGCAGGACGCGTTCCTGCGCGTCTGGCAGCGCGCGCGCCAGTTCGACCCGGCGCGCGGGCCGGCCGCCGCCTGGCTCGCCGGCATCACGCGCAACGCGGCGCTGGACATCGCCCGCGCGCGCGGCCGCGAGGTGCTGACGGACGACCCAGGCCTCGGCGACGAGGCGGTGGCGCCCGACGTGCTCGACCGGCTCGGCGAGGCCGAGGACGCGGTCCGGCTGCGCGCCTGCCTCGACCGGCTGGAGCCGCGCAACCGGGAGTCGATCCTGCTCGCCTTCGTCCATGGCCTCTCGCACCCGCAGGTCGCCGAGCGCCTGTCGGTGCCGATGGGGACGGTGAAATCCTGGATCCGCCGCGGCCTGCTCAGCTTGCGGGAGTGCCTGTCATGACGGTGCGCCAGCCATGACGGGGCTGCCCACGACGCCCGAGGACATCCAGGCGCTGGCCGGCGAGTACGTGCTGGGCACGCTCGACGCCCGCACCGCGCGCGCGGTGGAGGCGGCGATGGCGCGCGACGCGGCCTGGCGTGAGGCTGTCGGACGCTGGCAGCGCGACCTCGCCCCGCTGACGGCGCTCGCCGTGCCGGAGGCACCGCCGCCCGATCTCTGGAACCGCATCGAGGCAGCGCTGGATGGCGAGACACACCAAGCCGCCCCGGCGCCAGCCCGCGGGCCCTGGCTCTGGCGCCTCTGGGCCATGGGCGCCAGCGTCGCCGCCGTGGCGCTCGCCGTGATCCTGCTGCTGCCCACGCCGAAGGGTCCGACCATGACCGCGGTGCTGGTGCCGGACCAGGGTACCCCGGTCTTCACCGCCGCCGCGGCACCCGGCGGGGGCCTGCGCATCATCGCCGTGCGCGCGGATGCCGGCGCCATGCCCGCGCCGCCGGCAGGCAAGGCGTTCCAGCTCTGGGGCCTGGCACCAGGCGCTGCCGCGCCCGTCTCGCTGGGCGTCATGCCGCCCGGCGCGACGGCGATGACCATCGTCCACCCCGCGGTGCTGCCGCGGGCGGGCATGCAGATCATGATCTCGATCGAGCCGCCCGGCGGCTCGCCCACTGGAAAACCTACCGGCAAGGTGGTGTATTTCGGGCGGCTGGAGCGCGTTGGCCCTCCTGCCTGAGACCTTCCAGCCTCCCGACCCTTTTTCACACAGCCGGAAACAACAACAACATGGTCCATGCCCCGCCTCGTCCCGCACCCGGCCTGCCGCCGGTGCGGGTGAACCTCTACTCCGACACCCAGTCGCTGCCGACGCCGGCGATGAAGGCGGCGATGATGGCGGCGGAGATGGGCGACGAGCAGGCGGGGCTCGATCCCACCGTGAACGCGCTGTGCGACCGCATGGCGAAGCTGCTCGGCAAGGAAGCCGCGGTGTTCCTGCCCAGCGGCACGATGTGCAACCAGATCGCGATCCTCACCCATTGCCGCCCCGGCGACGAGATCCTGGCACACCACACCGCGCACATCCTCACCAGCGAGGGCGGCGGCGGCGCGGCGCTCACCGGTGCCCAGATCACCGGCCTGCCGGGCGAGGGCGGGCAGTTCGAGGTCGCGGCGCTTGATGCCGCGCTGCGCGCCAAGACCCGCTATTCCATGCCGCAGGTGCTGGTGGAGGTGGAGCAGACCGCCAATATCGGCGGCGGCACGGTCTGGCCGCTGGCCAAGCTGCGCGCGGTCGCGGAATGGGCGCACGCGCACGGCATGTCGACGCACATGGACGGCGCGCGGCTGATGAACGCCGCCGTCGCCGCCGGCATTCCCGCCGCCGAGATGGCCGTGGGCTATGACAGCGTGTGGCTCGACTTCACCAAGGGGCTGGGCGCGCCGCTCGGCGCCGTGCTGTGCGGCTCGGCCGAGTTCATCGACGCCGCCTGGCGGTGGAAGCAGCGGCTCGGCGGCTCGATGCGCCAGGCCGGCATCTGCGCGGCCGCGTGCCTCTATTCGCTCGACCACCACGTCGACCGCCTGGCCGAGGACCATGCCAACGCCAAGCGCTTCGCCGCGGGGTTGGCACAGGTCCCGGGCTTCCGGGTGCAGACGCCGGAGACCAACCTGGTGTTCTTCGAGCCATCGGGTGCCGGGATCACGGCGGAGGCGCTCTCCGCCAAGGCGCGCGCGCGCGGCATCGCCTTCTCGGTGATGGGCCCGCGCGGCCGCGCCTGCATGCACCTCGACGTGGACAGGGCAGGGGTGGACGAGGCGGTCGGCGTCATCCGCGAGATCGTCGGCAACTGAGGCTTCCGGCCCGCGAAACCGGGAAACGGCGGGCGCATCGCGTGCCTGCCGTTCTCCGGCCGGTCAGCTCTTCTTCCGGCCGGTCAGCTCTTCTGCTGCGGCAGCTTCGCCATCTTCGCGCGCGCGTTGCGCACCACGATGCCCAGGTTCTTCTCGCTGAGAGCGCCGGGGATCAGGAACGGGCCGATGATGAACCCGGGCGTGCCCTGCAGGCCAAGGGCGAGCGCCTGCGTCGCGGCGGTGCCGAGCGCGCTGTCCATCTCGCTCGTGTGCGCCTTGAGGTCGCTTTCGAGCCGCTTCATGTCCACGCCTGCCTGCGCCGCCGCGTCCACGACGGAGGCGGTGTCGACGATATGCGTCTTGAACAGCGCGCCGTTCACCGCGTCGAACTTGCCCTGGTAGTTCGATGCCAGCGCCACCCGCGCCGCGGTGACGGAGGGGCCGCCGAACACCGGCCATTCCTTGGCGACGTAGCGGATGTCCGGGTTCGCCGCGATCAGGCGCTGCAGCATCGGGTGCATGCCGCGGCAATAGGGGCAGCGATAGTCGAAGAACTCCGCGATCGGCAGCGTCCCCTTAGGGTTGCCGAGCACCGGCGCGCCGGGGTCGTAGAAGAGCGCCTCGCGGGTGAGGACACTCTTCGCCGCCGCCTCGCTCCGTCCCTCGTCGAGCAGGAAGGCGGCGACGCCGCCGAGCAGCACCGCGGTCCCGGACGCGAGCAGGGAACGGCGCTTCACGCCACGCCTCCCGCCCCGGTCACGATCCGCGCGCACCGCCTCGATTCCTTCATCGTCGCTCGTCCGCCCATCCGGTTCCGCCGCTGTCTAGCAGCAATTCCCCGCCGCCGCACCCGGACGAGTGGCCAGGCCGCAAACGCCTCACGCAAGCCCCATCTGGGCGAGTTCCGCGGAAATGATCACCTGCGCGTAGGCATAGGGGTATTCGTCGGTCATCGTGAGGTCGAGCCGCGGCGCGTAGCCGCTCGGCACAAGCAGCGCGAGCCGCGCCGCGGCGCCGCCCGTGAGCAGGAAGCCGGGCTGTCCGCCCGGCCGGTTCACGACGCCGAGATCGGACATGAACACGCCGTGGCGGAACCCGGTGCCGAGCGCCTTGGCGCACGCCTCTTTGGCGGCGAAGCGCTTGGCGTAGGTGCCGGCGCGGTTCTGCCCGTTGCGCCGCTCTGCCTTGCGGCGTTCCGTCTCGGTGAACACGCGCAGCAGGAACCGCTCGCCGTAGCGTTCCATCGTCGCCTCGATGCGGCGGATGTCGCAGATGTCGGAGCCGACGCCGATGATCATGCGCGCCCGCTCACGCGGCCCCCGCGGGTGCGTTTGTGGGGCTGGGGGGCGGGGGCGGCACGTGGAACGTCGCCATCAGCCGGTTCCAGGTGTTGATCACGCCGATCATGAGCGTGAGCTCCACCATCTGCGCCGGCGGGAAATGCCGCGCCGCCTCGGCATAGACCGCGTCCGGCACGCCTTCCTTGCCGATGCGCGTTACCGCCTCGCCGAACGCCAGCGCCGCGCGTTCCGCGGGGCTGTACACGTCGCCCGCCTCGCGCCAGACCGGCAGCAGGTCGATGCGCGCCTGCGCCTCGCCGTACCTGCGCGCGAGATCGGCGTGCAGCACCAGGCAATAGGCGCAGCCGTTGATCTGGGAGGCGCGGATCTTCACCAGCTCCTGCAGCTTCTTGTCGATGCCGTTCTCGTTTACGTGCCGTTGCAGCGCCAGCATCGCGCTGATCGCCGCGGGCGCCGCCTGCTTCGGGTCCAGTCGTTGCGACATCGCTTTCTCCCCTGCCTCGCCGGCGTGCGCTGCCGCTCAGCCGCGGGCGCGGTCCACTTCGTGCACATGCGAGGCCGCGCGCAGGCTCGCCATCACGGCGGCGAGCTGCTGCAGGTCGCGCACCTCCACATCGACCAGCATCTCGAAGAAATCCGCCTGGCGGTTGACCACGCGCAGGCTCGCCACCGCCGCGTCCTGCTTGGCGATCGCGTTGGTGACGGAGGCGATCGAGGTCGGCGCGTTGTCCGCGATCACCGAGAGCCGTCCGGTGAAGCCCTCGCCCTTCGCCGGCGTCTGCACGTGCGCGCCCTGCTCCCAGTCGACGTCGATGAAACGTTCCGGTGTCGGAGCGAAGGTTTCCAGCGTCGGGCAGTCGCGCGCGTGGATCGTGACCCCCTTGCCGGTGGTCACGATGCCCACGATCGGGTCGCCCGGCACCGGGTGGCAGCAGCCGGCGTACTTGATCGCCATGCCCGGCACGAGGCCGGTGATCGGCAGCGTGGTGCCGCCCGAAGGGGCGCGCGGGCGCGCGGGCAGGCTCGGCAGCATGTGCTGCGCGCGCGCCGCCACGCGCAGCTCCGGATAGGCCGCGGCGACCACCTCCCTGGCGCCGAGATGCCCGGTGCCGACCGCGATCAGCAACTCGTCGAGGCTCGCGAGCTTCAGCGTCTTGAGCGCGCCCTCCAGCACCTTCTCCGAGCCGTCGAGCCCGTCGGCGCGGAACGCCTTGGTCAGCGCCGTGCGCCCGGCGTCGCGGTTCGCCTCGCGCTGCTGCTGCTGGAGGAAGCGGCGGATGCGCGCGCGCGCCTTGCCGGTGACGACGAAGCGCTCCCACTGCGCGGAGGGCGTGCCGCCGCGCGAGGTCATGATCTCGACCTGGTCGCCGTTCTGCAGCACGTGGCGCAGCGGCATCAGCTTGCCGTTCACCTTGGCGCCGACGCAGGTGTCGCCCACCTGCGAGTGCACGGCATAGGCGAAATCAACCGGTGTGGCGCCACGCGGCAGCTGGATCAGCTGGCCCTTCGGCGTGAAGCAGAACACCTGGTCCTGGTAGAGCTCGAGCCTGGTGTTTTCGAGGAACTCGTCGGCGCTGGAATTCTCCAGGATCTCAAGCAGGTCCTGCACCCAGCGGAAGCGCCGGAGCTCGTCGGCCTCCTGCCCCGCGCGCCCGCCATCCTTGTAGTGCCAGTGCGCCGCGACCCCGTTTTCCGCGACAGCGTGCATCTCCGCGGTGCGGATCTGAATCTCGATCTTCTGGTTGCGCGGTGCCCGCAGCGCGACGCCCGTGTGCAGGCTCTGGTAGCCGTTCGCCTTGGGGGTGGAGATGTAATCCTTGAACCGCCCGGCGGTGACGGGATAGGCCGCGTGCACCGCGCCGAGCGCCGCGTAGCAGGCCTCGCGCGTCGGCACGATGATGCGGAACGCCATGATGTCCGAGAGCTGCTCGAACTCCACGTTGCGCCGCTTCATCTTCTCCCAGACGGAATAAGGCGATTTCTCGCGCCCCGTGACCTCGACCACGTCGACGCCCGACTCGCGGCAGATGCGCGCGAGCTCGCCGCGCATGTGCTCGATCACGTCCGCCCCCTGGCCGCGCAGGAAGTTGAGGCGCGCCGTGATCGTCTCGTAGGCGTCCGGTTCGAGCTGCGCGAAGGCGAGGCTCTGCAGCTCCGTCTTCATCGCGTCCATGCCGATGCGGTCGGCGAGCGGCGCGTAGATGTCCATCGTCTCGCGCGCGATGCGCTGGCGACGTTCCGCTTTCGGAATGGAGCCGAGCGTGCGCATGTTGTGCAGCCGGTCCGCGAGCTTGACCAGCAGCACGCGGATGTCGCGCGAGAGGGCGAGCACCAGCTTGCGGAAATTCTCCGCCTGCTTGGTGCGGTCCGATTGCAGTTCCAGTCTGGTGAGCTTGGTCACCCCGTCGACCAGGCCCGCGGTCTCCTCGCCGAAGCGCCGCGCGATCTCGGCGCGCGTGACCGGCGTGTCCTCGATCGTGTCGTGCAGGACGGCAGTGATCAGCGAGCCGACGTCGAGCCGATAGCCGGCGAGGATCATCGCGACGGCCACGGGATGCGTGATGTACGGCTCGCCGCTGTCGCGCTTCTGCCCGGCGTGTGCGCGCGCGGCCAGCTGGCAGGCCTGCCCGAGCAGTGCAATGTCGGCGTTGGGATCGTAGCCCTGTACCGCCGCGAGCAACGGCGCGACGAGGGCAGGGGAGACCACGTCGGAGGCGGTCGCCTCCGCCGTCGTCACCCCATCGGGGAGGCGCAAGGTCGGGGCGCGCCAGCCGTCTTCGCCGCGCCCCTGCATGCGGTGCTCCCGGCTTCCGTCAGCGCCGGCCGCCGCCCAGCTCGGCGGCGATGGCCGCCTCGATGTCCTCGGCGGTCATTTCCTCGGGCGGGATCGCGGCGGCCTCTTCCTCGGCCGAGAGATCCTGCAGGCCGAAGATGTTCTGGTCGGTGGGGATGAGGTCCATCACCTCCTCGTCCGCCGGCTCCGGCTCCGGCGCGCGCGACAGCGACTTCAGCAGGTCGCCCTCGAGCTTCTCCATCGTCAGGGTGCCGTCGGCGATCTCGCGCAGCGCGACAACGGGGTTCTTGTCGTTGTCGCGGTCGATCGTCAGCTCCTCGCCGCGGGATATGTTGCGGGCCCGCTGGGCCGCGAACAGCACCAGTTCGAAGCGGTTCGGCACCCGCTCCACGCAATCCTCGACCGTCACGCGCGCCATGCGGCGTCCTCCATAGCAAAATCAAGGGATAAGAGCGGACACATAGGCTCCGGCCCGGCCGGATGCAAGGCAAATCGCTCAGATCCGGGCTGCGTCCTGCGCAGCCACGCCCGCCAGCAACTCGCGAATTTTCGCCCCCGTCACCGGATGCCGCCATCCCGGCGCCACCTCCGCAAGCGGGCGCAGAACGAAGGCGCGCCCGGCCATGCGCGGGTGCGGCAGCTCGGGGGCGGGTGCCGCGCGAACCATGCCGTCCATGTCCAGGATATCGAGGTCGAGCGGGCGGGGTGCGTTCGGTGCGCCGCGCACCCGCCCCGCCGCGGCCTCGATCGCGTGCAGCCGGGCCAGCAGCCAGGCCGGATCGGCCCCCCCTTCCAATCGCGCCACCGCGTTGACGTAGCGCGGCTGGCCGGATGGCGGCTCGCCAGGGGGCAGCACGGGTGCGCTTTCCCAGAAGCCGGACACGGCAACCAGCCGCAGCCCCGCGATCCCCGCGAGCGCCGTGACCGCCGCGCGCGCCATCGCCAGCGGTGCCTCGCCGTGCGGCCCCGGCAGGTTGGCGCCGATGCCGATCAGGATCATGGCGCCGCCACGAACCCTTGCATCCGCATGCGTCGCGGCCCATTGCATCGGTATCGGCGACGCCTATGCTCCGCCGCCCTATTCAACCACGGACCCCCGCGAATGCATTTCTCACCCAACGAGCGCACGGCGCTCTTCATTGACGGTGCCAATCTCTACTCGGCCAGCCGCAATCTCGGTTTCGACGTCGACTACCGCAACCTCCTCACCTTCTTCCGCAAACAGACCAACGTGCTGCGCGCCTACTACTACGCCGCGGTGCTGGAGACGGAGGAGTATTCGCCGCTCAAGCCGCTCACCGACTGGCTCGCCTACAACGGCTACACGCTGGTCACCAAGCCCGCGCGCGAGTTCACCGACGCCACCGGCCGGCGCCGCGTGAAGGGCAACATGGACATCGAGCTGGCGATCGACATGCTCGAGCTCTCGCCCAAGATCGACCATGCGGTGCTGTTCTCCGGCGACTCCGATTTCCGCCGCCTGGTCGAGGCGGTGCAGCGGCGCGGCGTGCGCGTCTCGGTTGTGTCCTCGATCAAGACCTCGCCGCCGATGGTCGCCGACGAGCTGCGCCGCCAGGCCGACCAGTTCCTGGAACTCGCCGAGATCGGGCAGGAGTTCACACGCCGGCAGATGGAGCCGCGCCCGGCCCGTGCCCCGCGCGCGACGCCCGCGGAGCCCTACGCCGACCCGACGGACGCGTGATCGCCGAGCCGTGATCGCCGAGCCGTGATCGCCGAGCCGTGGATCATCGAGCCGTGATCAGGGAACTGTGATCAGGGAACCGGCGCGCGACTGCGCCCTCTGCCCGCGGCTTGCTACCTTCCGTGCCGCCAACCGGGAGGCCAACCCCGGCTGGTTCAACGCGCCGGTGCCGAGCCTCGGGCCGATGGACGCGCGGCTGCTCATCGTCGGCCTCGCGCCGGGGCTGCGCGGCGCCAACCGCACCGGCCGCCCGTTCCACGGCGACGGCGCGGGCATTACGCTCTACGGCGCGCTGCTGAAGGCGGGGCTCGCGCACGGGCGCTATACCGCGCAACCCGACGACGCCATGCGGCTCGACGTGCGGGTGGTCAACGCGGTGCGCTGCGTGCCGCCGCAGAACAAGCCGCTGCCGCCCGAGATCCGGGCCTGCAACGACTTCCTGAAATCCGAGCTTTCGGGGCTGGCGCGTCTGCGCGTCGTCCTCGCCCTCGGCCGCATCGCGCACGACGCAGTGCTGCGCGCGCTGGGCCTGCGTGCCGCGCATGCCGTCTTCCGCCACGGCGCGCTGCACCACCTGCCGGACGGGCGCGTGCTCGCCGACAGCTATCATGTGTCGCGCTACAACATGAACACGGGCGTGCTGACCGAGGCGATGTTCGACGGCGTGCTTGCCTCGGTCCAGCAGCGGCTCGGCTAGTCGGCGCCTCCGGACCGCAGCGCGTCAACGCTCCATGGCCCCGCGCCAGCGGCGGCGATGTAGAGGAAGATGAACGTGTAGAGGATGATGGGCTCGCCGTGATTGACCAGCGGCAGGAAGCCCCGCGGCGCCGCCATCATGAAATAGGCCACCGCCATCTCGCCCGACATGATGAAGGCCGCCGCCCGGGTGAACAGCCCCACCGCCACCAGCACGCCGCCGATCACCTCGATCAGCCCCGCCGCCTCGATCAGCGGCGGCAGGTGCAAGAAGCCGGGACCGTGGGGAAACGCGAACACCTTGATCAGCCCGTGCTCCAGGAACAGCAGCCCCGCAATGATCCGCAACAGGCTCAGCGCACGCGGCGCCCACACCGTCTTGATGTTGTCCATCGTTTCACCAGTGAAATGTTCAGCGTCGAACTATAATCGGCTATGGCGGAGGCGTCATCCCCGCTCGCGCATCAGCCGCGCCTTGTCGCGCGCCCAGTCGCGCTCGGCGATCGCCTGGCGCTTGTCCGCCTTCTTGCGCCCGACGCCGAGACCCAACTGCACCTTGGCGAGGCCGCGGTCGTTGAAGTGGATGTCGAGCGGCACGAGCGTCGCGCCCTCCCGTGTCACTGCTCCAATAAGCCGTCGCATGTCCTTGCGTTTCAATAAAAGCTTGCGTGGCGCGCGCGGCTCGAAGCGCGACAGGACGCCGCCCTGGTATTCCGGGATGTAGGCGTTGAACAGCCACAGTTCGCCCTCGCGCTCGCCGGCCCAGGCCTCGCCCAGCGTCGCGCGGCCGTGGCGCAGGCTCTTCACCTCCGGCCCCTTGAGCACGATGCCGGCCTCGACCGTCTCGCGAATCGCGTAGTCGAACCGGGCCTTGCGGTTCTGCGCCGCGAGCCCGTGGCTGATCAGTTTTCCGGCGGTCAGTTGAGCAGCCCTGCTTCCGTCATTGCCGCGCGCACCCGCGCCTTCACCGGCTCGCTCACCGGCGCGAGCGGCAGGCGGCAGCGGTCCGCGGTATGGCCGAGCAGGCTCGCGGCATATTTCACCGGGGCGGGGCTGGTTTCCGCGAACAGCGCGTCGTGCAGCGGCACCAGCCGGTCCTGGATCGCCATCGCCCCCTTGATGTCGCCCCCGGCCCAGGTCTCGTGCATCGTGCTCAGCATCCTGGGCGCCACGTTGGCGGTGACGGAGATGCAGCCGACGCCGCCGGCCGCGAGGAACGCCAGTGCCGTGTGGTCCTCGCCTGAAAGCTGGCAGAACCCGGCCCCGCAGCCGCGGCGCGTGTGCAGCGGGCGCGCGAGGTTCGCCGTCGCGTCCTTCACGCCGACGATGTTGGGGTGCTTCGCGAGCCGCGCCATCGTGTCCGCCGACATGTCCACCACGCTGCGCGGCGGGATGTTGTAGATGATGATCGGCAGGTCGACGGCGTCGGCGATCGCCTTGAAATGGAGGTAAAGCCCTTCCTGCGTCGGCTTGTTGTAGTAGGGCGTCACGACCAGCGCCGCGTCCGCGCCGGCCGCCTTGGCGTGGCGCGTGAGGTCGATCGCCTCGGCGGTGGAATTCGATCCGGTTCCGGCGATCACCGGCACGCGGCCCTTGGCGACCGCGACCGTGATCTCGGTGACGCGCTTGTGCTCCTCGTGCGACAGCGTCGGGCTCTCGCCGGTGGTGCCCACCGGCACCACGCCGTGCGAGCCTTCGTTGATCTGCCAGTCGACGAAACGCTCGAACGCTTTCTCGTCCACGGCGCCATCCTCGCGCATCGGTGTGATCAGCGCGACCAGCGATCCCTTGAACATGGCGTGCGGCTCTCCCTCGAACAGGCGCGCGAAACTAGGCGCGCGGGGGATACGCCGCAAGCGCGCGCCCCGCTACACTGGGCCATGCGCCGAATCCTCCCGCTCCTGCTCCCGCTCCTGCTCGCCAGCCCCGCGCTCGCGCAGCCCGCGCCGCAGCCCAGTTCTTTCCACCCCGGCCTGTTCCAGGGCAGTCGTTCCCAGCCGGGCCCGATGGCACTGGTGCGCGCGAACCACTGGCAGGCCGCCGCCCAGGCGGCGCGCGCGGTGGGCGACCCGGTCGCGGTCAAGCTCGTCACCTTCTACCGGCTGCTGGCGCCGAACCAGGCGAGTGCCGCCGAGATCGCCGCCTTCATGGCGCGCAACCCGGACTGGCCGCTCGGCTACGTGCTCGCCCGCCGCTACGACGAGGCGCTGGCGAACGAGCCGGACGACGCCACGGCGCGGCGCCTCTGCCTTTCGCGCATGCCGGCGCAGGAGGGCGCGCTGCAGCGCTGCGCCGAGGCGCTGCCGCGCGCCAAGGCCGTGCCCTTCATCCGCGCCGCCTGGGTGGCGATGGCGGGCGACCCCGGCGCGGAGCGCAACTTCCTCGCTCGCTGGGGCTGGGCGCTGCGCCCGGCTGACCAGCGCGCGCGCTTCGACGTGCTGATCCACAGCGACCGCGTCGCCGCGGCGCGCCAGATGGGTCGCCTCGCGCCCGCCGACCGGCGCCTCGCCGGGGCACGCCTCGCGCTGCGCGCCGACGCCCAGGATGCGCGGGCCCGCCTCGCGGCCCTCGGCGCCGCGCAGGCGCGCAACCCCTGGCTGCTGCTCGACGAGGCCTACTGGCTGCACCGCACGCATCACCCGCGGCAGGAGACGCGGCTGCTGCTCGGCCCGGGCGACGCCGCGGAGGCCGCCGACCCCGCGCTCGCCGGCCGGTTCTGGTGGGAGCGCGCCCGGCTCGCGCGCGACGCGATCCAGGCGGGCCACTTGCGCACCGCGCAGGCGCTCGCCGACGACATGCACCAGAAAGCCGCTGATCCCGCGACGGATTCCGCGTTCCTCGCCGGCTTCATCGCGTTGCGCCTGCGGCACGACCCGGCGGCGGCGAAGCCGTTCTTCGCGCATCTCGCCGCGATCTCGCCGGCCGCGATCACCCAGGGCCGCGCCTGGTACTGGATGGCGCAATGCGAGTCCGACCCCAAGACCCGCGCGCTCGACCTCGCGCGTGCCGCCGCCTGGCCCGAAACGTTCTACGGCCAGCTCGCCGCCGCACAGCTTGGCGAGAACCTCGGCCAGCGCATCCGCGCCATGCGCGACCCGCCGGTCAGCGCCGTGCGCCTCAACCACCTTGCCGACCGGCAGCTGGCGCGCGCCGCCGCCATCCTCGTCGCGTGGGGCGCGCCGCGCCGCGCGGTGCCGTTCCTGCTGCGCCTCGACGAGACGGTGCCGGACGCCACGGCCCGCGTGCTCACCGCGCGGCTCGCACTCGGCCTCGGCCTCGCCCCGGCGGCCGTCGCCATCTCGCGCCGCGCCGGCGCGCAAGGCGTGGCGCTGGTGCAGTCGGGCTGGCCGGTCGCGGCCTCCATCCCGCCGGACGCGCCGGTGGAACGCGCGCTGGCGCTCGCCATCATCCGCCAGGAAAGCAGTTTCGATGCCGAAATCAGGTCGCCGTCCGACGCGCTCGGCCTGATGCAGCTGCTGCCCAGCACCGCCGCCTATGTCGGCAGGCGGCTCGGCATCTATGTGCGCACCGCGGCGCTGACCGCGGACCCCGCGCTCAATGTCCGCCTCGGCACCACCTATCTCGCCGGCCTGCTCGCCCGCTACAACGGCGCGCTGCCGCTCGCCATCGCCGCCTACAACGCGGGGCCGGGCAACGTCGACAACTGGCTCGCGACCAACGGCGACCCGCGCTACGGCAAGGGCGACTGGATCGACTGGATCGAGTCCATCCCCTTCGCCGAGACCCGCGACTACGTGGAGCGCGTGATCGAGAGCCTGGTCGTGTACCGCGCGCTCGAGGGCGTCTCGCCGGACATGCCGCCGGTACGGTGAGAGACCGTACGGTGACGCAACGATGACGAGCGCGCGCGAGCACCGCGTCAGCGCCTGGGACGGGCTTGCGATCCACGCCACGAGCTGGGGCGAGGAGACCGGCTTGCCACCCCTTCTTTGCCTGCCGGGCCTGGTGCGGACCGGCGAGGACTTTTCCCGGTTTGGCGCGGCGCATGGCGGCGGGCGCCGGGTGGTGGCGATAGACTACCCGGGCCGCGGCCGTTCCGGGCGGGCGAGGGACGTCGCGCGCTACACGCCCGAGGCGACGCTGCGCGATATCCTCGACGTTGCGGCGGCGCTATCGATCCCGCGCGCGGTCGTCGTCGGCACGAGCTTCGGTGGCCTGATGGCGATGGGGATCGCGGTACTGCGCCCGGGCCTGCTCGGCGGCGTGGTGCTGAACGACATTGGCCCCGAGATCGGCGCCGCCGGCGAGGCCTTCATCCGCCGCTTCGTCGCCGAGGACCCGGCCTGGCCGGACCTGGCGGCGGCGGCGGGGTACCTGCGCACGGTGCTGCCCACTCTTTCGTTCACCGAGGAGGCGGACTGGCTGGAGTTCGCCCGCCTCACCTACGAGGAGGGGGCGGACGGGCGCCTGCATCCACGCTGGGACCGGCGGATCGCGGAGATGCTCGGGGGACCGCCGCGCGACCTCTGGCCGTTCTTCGACGCGCTCGAGGGCGTGCCCGTGCTGCTGGTCCATGGCGGCGCCAGCACGCTGCTGCTGGAGGGGACGGTCGAGCGCATGCGCGCGCGCCGGCCGGACATGACCGTCGCGACCGTCGCCAATGTCGGCCACGCGCCGACCCTCGCGGAGCCCGTCGCGGCCGCCGCGATCGAGCGCTTCCTGGCGGCGCTGTGAAGCCGGCGCGCCTGATCGCCGCGGGGCTCGGCCTCGGTTTCGCGCCCAGGGCACCAGGCACCGTCGCCTCGGCGGCGGCGGTGGTCCTGGGTGCGCTGCTGATCTCGCTCGACAAGGCCCTCCTGCCGCTCGCGACCCTGGCGGCGATCGTCGTCGGGATGTGGGCGATCGGCGCGGTCGCGCGCGAGGCGAGGGGGGAGCTGGGCGACCCGAAATGGATCGTCATCGACGAGGTCGCGGGGCAGTGGGTGGCGCTGCTCGGCCTCGCGCGGCTGACGCCGCTCGGCGTCGCGGCCGCCTTCCTGGTGTTCCGCCTGCTCGACATCACGAAGCTGGGCCCGGTCGGCTGGGTGGACCGCCAGCGCGGCCCCGCCGCGGTGATGGGCGACGACCTGGTCGCGGGCTTCGTCACCGCGATCGTCATGGCGACGCTGAGCCTTTACGCACCCCAGATCCTCGATGCCCGGATCCTCGATCTCCGGTTCCTGGGCTAGAACGGGCGCGGAAGGGGAGCCCGATGTTCGACGACGCCATCCTGCTCGAGGCCGAGAACCTGCTGGCGGCCGCGCGCGCCGCCGGCGCGATGCTTGCCACCGCCGAAAGCTGCACCGGCGGGCTGATCGCCGGCGCCATCACCGCGATCGCCGGCAGCTCGGACGTGTTCGACCGTGGCTTCGTCACCTACACCAACGAGGCGAAGCGGGAGGTGCTCGGCGTGCCCGAGTCCGCACTCGCGACCCATGGCGCGGTGAGCGAGGCGGTCGCGCGCACCATGGCGGAGGGCGCGCTTGCCCGTTCCCGGGCCCGCCTCGCCATCGCCGTTACCGGCATCGCGGGGCCCGGCGGGGGAAGCGCGGAGAAGCCGGTGGGCCTCGTGTGGTTCGGCCTCGCCGGCCGCGGACGCGCCACGCATGCCGAGCGCCAGGTCTTCCCCGGCGACCGCGCCGCGGTCCGCCGCGCCACGGTGGAGCGGGCGCTCGCCTTGCTGGCGGTGGCGCTGCGGGAGGGGGGCGGCTGAGGAAGCCAGGCCCGGGTCGTTCCTCCCCGGGAAGGTTTCCTTGACAGAATTGGGTGCTTGGGGTTTGTCCCGCGGCACCTGACCGGACCTTTTACATGCCCAAACGCAAGACCGGCGGCGGCGGGTTGGCCGAATCGATCAAGACCGTCGTCTACGCCGTGCTGATCGCGGTCGTGTTCCGCACGCTGTTCTTCGAGCCGTTCAACATTCCATCGGGCTCGATGGTGCCGACGCTGCTGATCGGGGACTACGTCCTCGTCTCCAAGTTCAGCTACGGCTACTCGCATTTCTCGCTGCCGTTCTCGCCGGACCTGTTCTCCGGGCGCATCTTCTACACCCAGCCGAAGCGCGGCGACGTCGCCGTGTTCCGCCTGCCGCGCGACCCGTCCGTCGATTACATCAAGCGCATCATCGGCCTGCCGGGCGACACCGTGCAGATGAAGGGCGGGCAGCTCTACATCAACGGCAAGGAAGTGAAGCGCGTCGGGGACGGGCACTACCTCTACCACGGCGAGGGCCCGCCGGTGGAGGCGAAGCGCTACCTCGAGACGCTGCCCAACGGCGTCACCCACTCGATCCTGAAGTTCGGCAACAACGAGCCGCTGGACAACACGCCGGCCTACAAGGTGCCGAAGGGCGACTTCTTCGTCATGGGTGACAACCGCGACGACAGCGAGGACAGCCGGGTGATGAGCGCTGTCGGCTTCATCCCCAAGGCCAATCTCGTCGGCCGCGCGGACATCGTGTTCTTCTCGGTGCGGCCTTTGTACCCGTGGTGGGAGTTCTGGTACTGGCCGGTCGAGGTCCGCTGGGGCCGGCTGTTCACGGTGATCCACTGAGCGGGGCCTCGCCGGGGACGCAAGAGGACCGGCTGCGGCGCGCCGAGGCACTGCTCGACCACGGCTTCGCCCGCAGGGAGTTGCTGACGGAGGCGCTGACCCACCGCTCCGTGCTCGGCGAGGGCGCGCAGCGCGCGCGGCGCGCCCGCCTTTCCAACGAACGCCTGGAGTTCCTCGGCGACCGCGTGCTCGGCCTGCTGATGGCCGAATGGCTCGCCGAACGCTTCCCCGCCGAGGCGGAGGGCGCGCTGGGCCGCCGCCTCGCGCATCTCGTCGCCGCCCCCGCGCTCGCGGCCATCGCGCGCGAGAACGGGGTCGCAGACCTTTTGGCCGTGGCGGAAGGGGAGTCGCGCGCCGGGGTCCGCAAGCGCGACAACGTGCTCGCCGACGCGCTGGAGGCGCTGCTCGGCGCGCTTTACCTCGATGCCGGGCTCGGCCCCGCGCGCGACGTGGTGCGCCGCTTCTGGGAGGGGGCGATCGCCGCCCAGCCGGCACCGCCCAAGGACGCCAAGACCGCGCTGCAGGAATGGGCGCAGGCGCGCGGGATCGGCCTGCCCGCCTACGCGCTCGCTTCCAGCAGCGGGCCGTCGCATGCCCCCTCGTTCCGCGTGCGGGTGCGCGCCGGCGAGGCACAGGCGGAGGGCGAGGGAAGCACGCGGCGCGGCGCCGAGCAGGACGCCGCCGCGAGGCTGCTTGAAAAGCTTGCCCAGACTGCTTGAAAAGCTCGCCAACTGATCGCAAGGCTGGCGCCATGACCACACGCTGCGGCTATGTCGCACTGCTCGGCGCGCCCAACGCCGGGAAATCCACGCTGCTCAACCGGCTCGCCGGCGCCAAGCTCGCCATCGCGACGCCCAAGGCGCAGACCACGCGCCGGCGCACCACCGGTATCGTGCTGCGGGGCGAGGCACAGATCCTCGTCGTCGACACGCCAGGCATCTTCGCGCCGCGCCGCCGGCTCGACCGCGCGATGGTCGCCGCCGCCTGGAGCGGGGCCAAGGACGCCGACCTCGCGCTGCTGCTGGTGGACGCCAAGGCGGGCCTCACGGACGAGGTGCGCGCGATCGCGGGGAAGCTCGACGGCGGCGCCTGGGGCCGCGCCTGGCTGGTGCTGAACAAGATCGACCTCGTGCCGCCCGCCGCCCTGCTGCCGCTCACCGGGGCGCTGACGAAGCTCGCTGCGTTCGAGCGCACGCTGATGGTCTCGGCGGCGACCGGCGACGGCGTCGCCGACCTGCTCGACGCGCTGGCGCAGGCGATGCCGGAGGGCCCGCATCTCTACCCCGACGACGACATCACCGACCTGCCGGACCGGGCGCTCGCGGCGGAACTGGTGCGCGAGCAGATCCTGCTGCAGACGCACGAGGAGGTGCCGCACGGCACCACGGTCGAGACCGAGAGCTTCCGCGAGCAGCGCGATGGCTCCGTGCGGATCGACGCCACGATCTATGTCGCGCGGCCCGGCCACAAGGCGATCCTGATCGGCGCCGGCGGGGCGAAGATACGCGCCATCGGCGCCGCGGCGCGCGCGCAGCTCGCCTCGATCCTGGAGCGCGAGGTGCACCTCTTCCTCAACGTCAAGGAACGTCCCGGCTGGGACGAGGAGACCGCGCGGCTCAGGGCACTGGGCCTGGAGGAACCATGAGCCTCGACGTGTACACCGACGACATGCCGGACCCCGCCACGCTGGGCGAGCCGGCGATCCGCACCATCGCCATGCCCGCGGACGCCAACCCCTCGGGCGACATCTTCGGCGGCTGGCTGATGTCGCAGATGGACCTCGCGGCGGCTTCCGTCGCATCGCGCCGCGCCCAGGGCCGCGTCGCCACCGCCGCCGTCGCCAGCATGAGCTTCCTGCATCCCGTCGCGGTCGGCGACGAGGTCTCGATCCACGCCGCCATCACCAGGGTCGGCCGCACGTCCATCCATGTCGACGTCGCCGCCTATCGCCGTCACCGCCACGAGGCGGCGCTGCGCAAGGTGACGGCGGCGATGTTCGTGCTGGTCGCCATCGGCGACGACGGCAGGCCGAGGCCGGTGCCGCAAGAAGCCTAGCCGATGGAGTGGGACGAGCCCGGCATCATCCTCTCGCTGCGGCCCTATGGCGAGGCGGATGCCATCGCCAACGTGCTGACGCCCGAGCACGGCGCCCACCGCGGGCTCGCGCGCGGGGCGCTGTCCCGACGCGGCGCCGCGACCTGGCAGCCGGGCAACGCCATCCAGGTGCGCTGGGTCGGGCGGCTCGCGGACCAGCTCGGCACCTACGGCGCGGAGCTCGTCCACCCCGCCGCCGCGCTGGCGATGGAGAACCGGCTGGCGCTGGCCCAGCTTGCCGCCGCCTGTGCCGTCGCGGACGGCGCGTTGCCGGAGCGCGAGGCGCACCCGGCGGTGTTCGAGGGGCTGCTGCGGCTCGTCGCGGGCATCCCCGCCGGCGCGCTCGGCCCCGCGGCGCTGATCCGCTGGGAGGCGCTGCTGCTGGCGGAGCTCGGCTACGGGCTCGATCTTTCGCGGTGCGCCGTCTCCGGCGAGACGCAGGGGCTGGCCTGGGTCTCGCCACGCACCGGGCGGGCGGTTTCCGACGCCGCCGCCGGCATCTGGAAGGAGAAGCTGCTGCGCCTGCCGCCGCTGCTGCTGCCGGACTCCGGGGAGGAGGGCACGAGGGCGGACTGGCGCGACGGGCTGCGTCTCACCGGGCATTTCCTTGCCCGCGACGCGTTCGGCATCCACCACCGCCCGTTGCCGCAACCACGCCTCGCCCTCTACGACCTGATCGAGAAGCTTGCTGGAGAGAACGATGGCGGATGATGGGATCGGCCTGATCGAGACGACGCCGCTCGCCGAGGCGCTGTCGGAGCGCTACCTCGCCTACGCGCTCTCCACCATCACCGCGCGCTCGCTGCCGGATGTGCGCGACGGGCTGAAGCCGGTGCACCGCCGGCTGATCTATGCGATGCACCAGCTGCGCCTCGACCCGGCCGCCGGGTTCAAGAAATGCGCGCGCATCGTGGGCGACGTGATGGGCAAGTACCACCCGCACGGCGACGCCGCGATCTACGACGCGATGGTGCGCCTCGCGCAGGATTTCGCCGTCCGCTATCCGCTGGTCGAGGGCCAGGGCAATTTCGGCAACATCGACGGCGATAACGCGGCGGCGATGCGCTACACCGAGGCGCGCCTCACGGCTGTTGCCCAGGCACTGCTGGAGGGGATCGGCGAGGACGCGGTCGATTTCCGCCCGACCTACGACGGCGAGGAGAGCGAGCCCGTCGTCCTGCCCGGCGCGTTCCCCAACCTGCTCGCCAACGGGGCGGCCGGCATCGCGGTGGGCATGGCGACCGCCATCCCGCCGCACAACGCGGGCGAGGTCTGTGCCGCGGCGCTGCACCTCATCAAAAAGCCGAAGGCCACCACGGCGGACCTGCTCGCGCACATGCAGGGGCCGGATTTCCCGACGGGCGGCATCCTCGCCGAGGACCGGGCCGCGATCGAGGCCGCCTACGAGACCGGCCGCGGCACGCTGCGCCTGCGCGCGCGCTGGGAGGTGGAGCGGGGCAAGCACGGCACCTGGAGCGTCGTCGTCACCGAGATCCCCTACCAGGTGCAGAAGGCGCGGCTGATCGAGCAGATCGCGCAGCTGCTGGAGGAGAAGAAGCTGCCGCTGCTCGGCGACGTGCGCGACGAGAGCGCCGAGGACGTGCGCATCGTGCTCGAGCCCAGGACGCGCGCCGTCGAGCCCGAGGTGCTGATGGCGAGCCTGTATCGCGCCACGCAGCTCGAGACCCGTTTCGGCCTCAACATGAACGTGCTGGACGCGAGCCGCACGCCGCGCGTCATGAGCCTCGGCGAGGTGCTGCGCGCCTGGCTCGACCACCGCCACGAGGTGCTGGTCCGCCGCTCCCGCCACCGGCTCGCCGCGATCGAGAAGCGGCTGCTGATCCTGGAGGGTTTCCTCGCCGTCTACCTCAACCTCGACGAGGTGATCCGCATCATCCGCACCGAGGACGAGCCGAAGACGGCGCTGATGGCCGCGTTCAGCCTGGTCGAGGAGCAGGCGGAGGCGATCCTCAACATGCGCCTGCGCTCGCTGCGCAAGCTCGAGGAGATGGAGATCCGCTCGGAGCACAAGGCGCTCGGCCGCGAGCGCCGCGACCTCAAGGCGCTGCTCGGCGACGAGGCGCTGCGCTGGAAGCGCGTTTCCGAGGAAATCGAGCGCGTGCGCAAGCAGTTCGCCGAAGGGCCGCTCGGCCAGCGGCGCACCACCATCGCCGAGGCGCCGCACGAGGCGGAGATCGCGGTCGCCGTCGAGGCCCTTATCGAGCGCGAGGCGATCACCGCGATCCTCTCGGAGAAGGGCTGGATCCGCGCGGTGAAGGGCGCGGTTGCCGACCCCGCGGAGCTGCGCTTCAAGGACGGGGACCGGCTCAGGGCGCTGGTCGCCTGCGAGACGACCGACCGGCTGGTGCTGTTCGCCACCAACGGCCGCGCCTACACGCTGCGCGCCGCCGACCTGCCGCGCGGGCGCGGCGACGGCCAGCCGATCCGCCTGCTCGCGGAGCTTTCCAACGAGGACGACGTGATCGCGATGTTCGTGGCGAGGGAAGGGGCGAAATACCTCGTCGCCAGCCGTGCCGGGCGGGGCTTCGTCGTTGCGGCATCGGAACTGATGGCGGAGAAGCGGACCGGCAAGCTGGTGCTGAACCTCAAGCCCGGCGAGGAGGCCGCGGTCTGCGTGCCCGCCGAGGGCGACCACGTCGCGGTGGTGGGCGAGAACCGCAAGCTTCTGATCTTCCCGCTCGAACAGGTGCCGGAGATGGCGCGCGGCGCCGGCGTGATCCTGCAGAAATACCGCGACGGCGCGATGGAGGACGCGATGGTGTTCCGCTACGCCGAGGGGCTTGCCTGCCGCACCGGCGACCGCACGCGGCTGTTCACCGACCTCGACCCGTGGCGCGGCGAGCGGGCGCAGGCCGGGCGCATCGTGCCCAACGGCTTCCCGCGCTCGGGGAAGTTCTCGTGACGATGGATGCCGGACTCCGCCGCGCCATCCGCGAGGCCGCGGGCTCCCTGCACCAGGATGCCGTGACGCTCACGCAACGTCTCGTCCGCCACCGCAGCGTGCTGGGCGAGGAGGCCTCCTGCCTCGCGGAGATGGAGGCGGTCTACGCGGAGATGGGGCTTTCGCCGCGCCGGATCGAGATTGCCGGCATCGAGGACCATCCCGGCTTTTCGCCGCCGCTGATCGCCTATGCCGGCCGCGCCCCGGTGGTGGCGCTGCATGCGCCGCGCGAGGCCACGGGGCGCTCGCTGATGCTGCAGGGCCATGTCGATGTCGTGCCGGAAGGGGCCGCCGACCTCTGGACCACGCCGCCCTACGAGCCCGTGGTGCGCGACGGGCGTCTCTACGGGCGCGGCGCGGCGGACATGAAGGCGGGCATCGCCGCCTATGTCACGGCGTTCCGCGCGCTCAGGCTCGCAGGCGTGCAGCCGGCGGCCCCGGTGCAGCTTGCCGCGGTGATCGAGGAGGAATGCACCGGCAACGGCGCGCTCGCGGTGATGCAGGCGCTGGACAAGCCCGACGCATGCCTCATCCCCGAGCCGGGTCCCGGCTACCCCGCGCTCTACGTCGCGGAGGTGGGCGTGGTGTGGGCGTGGGTGACGGTGACGGGCCGGCCCGCGCATGTGCGCGAGATGCGGAGCGGCGTGAACGCGATCGAGGCCGCGACGGAAATCGCCGCCGCCTTCCGCCCCTACGAGGACGCGATGAACCGCGCCGAGCGCCGCCACCCCGCCTTCGCCGCGGACAACCACCCGGTCAACATCAACCTCGGCAGCATCGAGGGCGGCGAGTGGAACTCCTCCGTTCCCACCCGCGCGCGCATCGGCCTGCGCGTCGGCGTCATGCCCGGCGTGTCCTGCCGCGAGGTGGCGCGCGACATCGAGCGCATCGTCGCCGAAACGGTCGCGAAAATGCCCGGTGCGAAGGCCAGCGTCTCGTTCGCCGGCTTCATGGCCGATGGCTGCGTCTTCCCGCCCGGCCAGGCGATCGCGCGCGCCGTCGCCGCCGCCCATGCGGAGGTCGCGGGCGAGGAGCCGCGCCACTACGCCGCGACGGGCCTCACGGACGCGCGGCACTACGTGCTCTACCAGGGCACGGAGGCGACCTGCTACGGCCCCGATTCGGACAACATCCACGGCATCGACGAGAGCGTCGGCCTCGCCTCGCTCGACACGGTGACGCAGGCCATCGCCCTGCTGGTCGCGGACTGGTGCGGGGTGGAGAAGGCTTTCTAAGCCACCGTCTCCCGCAGCGCCGCGCGCGCCGGGGGGCCGGACTCAAGATCGGCGGGGCCGAGGCGCCGCCAGCCGCCGCCGGCCAGGATCTCGGCCGGCTGGAAGCGCGCCTTGTAGGCCATCTTGGGCGACTGCGGCACCCAGTAGCCGAGATAGACGTGCGGCAGGCCCATCGCCCGCGCGCGCTCCACCAGCCACAGGATCGCCCAGGTGCCGAGCGAGCGGCGGTCCTCGTCCGGGTCGTAGAACGAATAGACGGCGGAGAGCCCGTCGGCCAGCCGGTCGGTGAGACAGGCGCCGACCAGGCGCTCATCCGCGTCGCGGAACTCGACCATGAAGGTCTCGATCGGCGTGTCCTCGACCATGGCGCGGTAGTCGTAGAAGCTCATCGTTGCCATGTCGCCGTCGCCGTGGCGCTCGCGCTGGTAGCGCTGGAAGAGCTGGAATTGTTCCGCGGTCGCGCGCGCCGGAAGGTCGTAGCCGCGCGTCGTGGCGTTGGCCCTGGCGATGCGCCGCTGCGTGCGGTCCGGTGCGAAGGTCTCGACCGGGATGCGGATCGGCACGCAGGCGTTGCAGGCCGGGCAGACCGGGGCATAGGCGATGTTGTGCGAGCGCCGGAAGCCGGCGCGCGAGAGCCGGTCGTGCAGCGCCTCGGCCTCCGGCCCGGTGATCTCGGTCACCACCTTCCGCTCGGTCCGCCCCGGCAGGTAGGGGCAGGGGAGCGGGGCGGTGGTGTAGAAGAATTGCGGCCGGCGCGGCGGCTTGAAGCTCATGCGAAATCAGTCCGTGGCACGCCCATGTTCACGATGCCAGCGCCGCCGGTCAATGACAAAACGCCCCCGCCGGGCGATCACCGCCGGCAACGGCCAACGGCAAGCCGGGTCAGTCCGGGAAATGGTAGAACGCGGGCGGGTAGCGCCGCACCACGACCAGCCCGGAGACGAGGTCGTGCAGGCAGCGCTTGTGCGTGGTCACCAGGCAGACCGCGAACCACACGGCGCCGGCCGCGATCGTCACCTCGTAGCCCAGCGCCGAGACCACCGCCTGCAGCGGCGACGGCCGGCCGAGATCCGCGTCCCGCCGCACGATCAGCCCCATCAGCATCTGCCCCGGCGTGGCCGAGGCCGGGCTCGCGACCCAGAGCCAGTTGTAGAGCAGCGGGATCAGCGGCACCCAGCCGAGCAGGCCCCAGGTCAGCCCGAAGGTCAGGAACCCCAGCCCCACCAGCAGCATCACCCAGCTGAGCGCCAGGAAGCCGATCAGCACGATGTCCACGAGCCACGCGAACACCCGCCGCCGCCGCACGCCGGCGAGCAGCGCCCCGGGAGTCCAGGGCAGGGCGAGGTCCGTGCTCATGGCGCGGGCTCCAGCGTGATTGTCGCGCTCACCTTATCCGCCTTGCGCCCCAGCCTCACCATCGTCCCGTCGCGCCAGCGGCGCAGGAAGTTGGCGGCGAAGGGCGAGAACGGGTTGCCGGACTGGCCGGGGGCGACGACGAACCGGCTCCGCCCGAGGTCCGCGAGGTCGTAGACGCCGCGATAGGCGGGGCCGTGCACGTCGTCGAAGCGTGTCAGCGGATAGTCCGCGATGCCACCCGCGTCGATCGTCGCGTTGTCGCCGGGGGCGGCGATCCGTGCGACCGCGAACCGCCGCAGCAGCGGGATGTGCGAGAGCAGCGGGTTGGCGAACACCGCCTGGTGCGCCCGGCCCCAGCGCCAGCGCGACGGGTCCGGGCCGTAGGCGCGGGCGAGGCGCGCCACGCTCTCGGTGAGCGCGCGGGCGAGCAGGGGGTCGCAGTCCCCGCCGCACCAGTGCGCCGCCGCCGGCTTCAGCGCGTAGGAGGTGAACTCCGGCCACGGCGCCGCGGCGAAGGGCGGCACGCCGAGCTGGCGCAGCAGCAGCGAGCGGAAGCGGCGCAGCCAGGCATCCAGGATCAGCGGCTGCGGCTCGTTCATGGCCATGTCGCCGTTCCAGCCGCGCAACAGCGCCTCCGCACGCGCCGCCAGCCGGTCCGCCGCCAGCCCACCCGGCACCTTCACCGCCAGCAGCCGCGGCAGCGCGTCGCGGGCGAGCAGGCTGACCGTGTCCATCTGCATGTGCTCGAAATAGGCGGGCGATGCCCTGGGCCGGGCGCGCAGCAGCTCGCGGATGCGCCGGGCCCGCCAGTCGCCGAACCAATTACGCCCCATCCAGACCGGGAAGTCCGCCGGTGCCACGGGGTTGTTGGCGTTGACCAGCCGCCCGCTCCGGGGATCGACATAGTGCGGCAGCGCGCTGCCCTGCGCCCAGCCGATCCAGTCGTGCCGGCCATTCGCGCCGTTCTCCGGCCAGAGCCCGTGGCCCGAGCGCCGGATCGGCACCCGCCCGGTGACGAAGAGCCCGATGTTCGTCTTGTCCGCGACCAGCAGGTTCTGCACCGGCGAGGTGATCGCCGCGGCCGCCCGTCCCGCCGCCGCGACGGAGGTGGCCTCGTTCAGCTCGTAGAGCCCGGTTGCCGCGGTGTCGCCCGGCGCGAGGTTGGCTTCCTCCACGGCGATCGGCGCCTGGCCCGCTCCGATCAGGTCGCTCACGATCGGCCCGTGGCGGGATGTGCGCACCGTGAGCAGCACCGGCGCGGCACCCGCGACGCGTATCGTCTCGTGGCGCACCGTGTAGGGGCGCGGGCCCTCCGGCGTCGCGTACATCCCGTCGCCCGCCGGCTTTTCGACGAACAGGTCCTGCACGTGCGCGCCCGTCGTGGTGAAGGTCCAGGCGATGTGCCGGTTGCGCCCGATCACCAGGAACGGCACGCCCGGCGCCGTCGCCCCGGCCAGCGTCTGGTGCGGCGTGTCGATGCGCGCGAGGTACCAGATGCCGGGCAGCCCGAAGCCGAGATGCGGGTCCCCGGCCAGCAGCGGCGCGCCGGTGGTGCTGTGCGCCCCGTCCACCGCCCATTCGTTGGAGGCCTGGCGCGGCAGCGTGAACGCATCCGGGAAGCGGGGCAGGCGGCCGACCAGCGCGCGCGACACCGCGGCATAGGCCCGGCCCCACAGGCGCGGCAGCAGGCTCGCCTGCGGATGTCCCGCGCCGCCGCGCGCCGGCCAAAGCTGTTCCGCCGCCGCCTGCCCGATCCGCCGCGCGAGGTTGGCGCGCGCCAGCTCCGCGCGGAAATCGCCGGAGAGGTAGAGCCCCATCGCCTTGCCCCAGAGCACGGAATCGAGCGGCGTCCACTGCCTCGGCTTGCCGAACCAGAGGTATTCGAGGCCGGAGAACCGCCCGCGCAGCGCGATCCAGGCGTTCACCCCGCGGCTGTAGGCTTGCAGCATCGCCAGCGTCGCCGGCGGCAGGTGCGCGAGCTCGTTCTCGGCGGCGCGGCGGACGCCGAGCGTGCGCATCAGCTCGTCGTTGAAGAGTGCTGCCGGACCCACCATCGCGGCGAGCGTGCCGCCGGTCGCGCGGCGCATCAGGTCCATCTGGAACATCCGCTCGCGGGCATGCAGGAAGCCGAGCGCCGCCGCGGCGTCGAGCCGGTTGGCGGCGGTGATGCGCGGCACCCCGTCCTGGTCGAGCGTGACGCGGACCGGCGCGGAAAGCCCCGGAATGCTGGCCGCGAGGTTGCCGCCCGGCACCGTCGCCCAGACCAGCCCGGCCAGCGCGGCGCCCGCCACCGCGGCGAGTGCCGCCGCGGCGAGGACGAGGCGGCGCAGCCAGCGCAGCAGCGTTCGCATCCGGCGGCGGTTCTACCGCAACGGGGGCAGGTCGAGCCGCGCCGCGTTCGGGTTGCCGGGCACGGCGGGGAAGCGTTGCAGCACCAGCGGGTCGTGGCCGGGGATGATGTGGTCCGGCCCGTCCGCCAGGCGCTCGCAGGTTGCCCAGCCCTCCAGCATCGCCTCCAGGTTATGGAGCAGCACGAACGGGTTTCGCTTGCGGATGTTCTCCCAGAAATGCGTGGCGTCCGAGGCGAGCACCACGCTGCCGCGCGCGGTGGGCACGCGCATGACCTGCAGCCCCTTGGAGTGCCCGCCCACCAGGTGCAGCGTGACGCCCGGCGCGATCTCCGCCTCGCCCTTGTGGAAGGCGACGCGCTCGGCGAAGACGTGGCGCACCGCCTGGGTCACGTGCTCCACGTCGAAGGGGCGGCGCAGCGGCTCGTGGCACATGCAGCGCCCGGTGCAGTATTCCATCTCCGCCTCCTGCATGTGGAAGCGCGCGCGGGGGAAGCCGGCGAAGTTGCCCGCGTGGTCCCAGTGCATGTGCGAGATCACCACGTCGTCCACCGCCTCCGGCGCCACGCCGACGCCGCGCAGCAGGTCGAGCGGCGAGGCGATCCAGGTGCGCCCGCGCGCCTTCGCGGATACCTCGTCGAAGCCGATGTCGAGCACGATCGTGCGGCCCTCGCCGCGCACGACCCAGATGAAATAGTCGATCGGCATCGGGGCGGTGTGGTCGTCGGGGAAGATGAAGTTATCGCCGCGCGTGCGCGCGGACATGGTGGCGTAGCGCAGCGCGGTGATCTCGTATTGCGGCATGGCGGGCCTCTCGGGCGTCGGTTTTGGGATTTCGGAGATTTCGGAGATTTCGGAGACGGGGGAGTTTTGGAGTTTCGGGGGTTTTGGGGGTTTTGGGAACGGGGCGCGGGGGGCGC
>JAJZUI010000014.1:0-320 GCA_021847175.1 Pseudomonadota bacterium | reverse complement strand
TGGGGGGGGGGGTTGGGGTTGGGGGGGTTTGGGGGGGTTTGGGGGGGGGGGGGGTGTGGGGGTTGGGGGGGTTGGGGGGGTTGGGGGGGGGGGGGGTGGGGGGCGCGCGGACGGGGCCGGCGGCAGGCGGCGACGAGGTTTTGGCGGTTTTGGAGGTTTTGGAGGACGGCGGCGCGGCGCGCGGGGCTGTCGGAGCTACGGGAAGCTGGGGGAGTTTTGGAGTTTTGGTAGTTTTGGAAACGGGGGAGGGGCGCACGCGAAGCGATCCGAGAACGTTCGGCTTCGGAGGTCGAGTGCTGGTGACCTGCTACCGAGTTGTC
>JAJZUI010000013.1 GCA_021847175.1 Pseudomonadota bacterium | reverse complement strand
TCACGGCGCTTCGACGTAATCCGCCACCTTGTCGAGTGCCTCCCCCAGCAGAATCACGGCACTCGTCAGGCGCTCATCTGCGCCGGCTTCCTCGACGGCCTGGACGGCATCGCGGATCGCCTTCTCGGCCGGCGTCTGGAGGTCGATACGGTTGCGGCGCGGAAAGCCGTCCACAAGCGCGTGAGGCTGCGTCTGTTTCGTCGCGGCGGGGTTCACGATCTGCCAGTCGTCCGCGAGCATGTCCGCCTGCGAGGCGAGCCATCCGGGCTGATGCTTCTCCTGGGCGGTGAACATGACGATGCACGGCTCGTATCGGCGCGTCTGCTGATGCGTCGGCCTGCCGCGCGCGTCCAGGCGCGGAAGGTCGATCGTCAGGGAGTCCTCCAGGTAAAGATGCATCCCTTTGCCGTTCCAGCCGGCACGAGCAATCCACTCGCCGGTTTTCAGCGCCTCAAGAGCCTGTCCGAAATTCATTCCTATTTCCCTTCATTTACAGTTGGAGAAAGTCCCTAGAAACGGTCGTTTGCAGGGGAGGCCAGATCATCCCAGCCTCCCGCAGTCCCAATCACACCATTCCGTGCCGGCCAGCGAGCACTGGCCATCCGGCCCCAGTCCACATTCACCGTCGCCGTCTTCCTCGTCATCGTCGCGTGGATCGTCGTCGCACGGGTCAGGTGCGGTCATCGCGCTCTCCTATGTCCGATAAGCGGCTTGTCGGCCATACGCGGCCAGCATTATCAGGCCCACCTGACCGTTGCGCCGCGCAGCCGTCACCGTGCGCGCAAGGGGTTGATGTGTCAGGCATTCGCGATGTCCATTACGGCCCGCAGGAATGCCGCCGCTACCAGGGGCACTATCGCGTTGCCAAAACCCCGCCACGCGGCGACGCGGCTGACCGTCCGCGCTTCGGCGCCGGGGCGTTCCACAACCACGCCGCCGGATATCCCATCAACCAGCAGGGGAACGCCGGGTTGGGCACGCCGCGCCTTGCCGTCGTGGCATTGGAGCCAGATAGCGTCGGACCAGTGGCCGTGTGCATCTGCGCCGGCAGCGGCGTCCCGCCCGCGCCGAAGGACTGGTTCGGGCCACCCTTCTCCCCGTCGCTTGCCCGCGGCGTGCTCCATGCCGCCGCCACCATCTGCTCGTTCAGCGGCCTCGCGTTCCGCGCGTGCGTCGCCTCGCTCGCCTCGTCGCTGCGCCAGTCCCGCGCGGTCGGGGTGGCCCATGCGCCGAAGGCCACCAGTTCCGTCGTCAGCGTCGCACCGCAGTTCGCCTTCATCCAGGCGCCCTGGCTCGAAGGATCGGCCACCGGCGCCGCTGTCTCGTAGCCCTGGAAATGATCGCAGGCGCGTGGCGTGCTCCAAGGAGACACCGCACCAGAACAGCCGCTCGCGCCGGTGCGGCGCGGCGACGCCTGCAGCCGGCAGATCGGCGGCCCCGCAGGCATATCCTGCGCTTTCCAGGTCAGCACGAACTCCGGCGAGCCATTCACGTCCAGCAGCGCCCGCAACCTGCTCGCCAACGACGACTGCAGGGCGGCACTCGGCGATGAGGCGGAAAAAAGCGGGCCAGAGGTGGCGCTCGTCGGCATGGCCTCGTTGGCGTCCAGCGACCGAAAGCGGCTGACACGGACATGAGCCGGTCCAGATGTCGAAGTTGTCCGGGATGCCGGCGAGGCGGCAGGCAAGCCCCCAGCCGGCGATTCCCGCGAAGAAGTGCCGCTGTCCTGGGCCACCAACGTCGTCGGGGGCGAGATCGACGATACTGCGCTGCTCGACGGTTCCGGCTGGAACAAGTCCATCTGCGATGAGGTTGCGGAGCCATCGGGCGGCATCTGGATCGACCTCGTTATAGATTGCAACCATGCACCAGCGCCTCCCGCATCGCCCGCACCCACCGCTCGGCATCCTCGCGCGTCGCGCACCAGGCCACCGCCAGCAGCCGCCGCGTTTCGACCAGCGCGCGCCAGTCGGGGCCGATGCGCTCTATGGTGGTGGTCATGCGCGCCCCCTGACCACCACGACAGCGGCCAGCGCCGCCGCCAGCACCCACGCGCCGGACGGTTCCGGGATGGGCTGCGGTGGCGGCCTCCCATGATGCCGATCCGGGGCGTGGTTCTCGTCCGCCGCGCCCCACATTGCGCCGGCAGACCCCCCGAACGGCACCCCGGCGCCGTCGCCTGCTCCGCGTGCAGGAGCCGCGAAATCGGGCCGCTGCTGCAACGCCGTCGCCGTCCAGCCGGCAGCCGCGCCCGCACCGACCGCGCCGGCACCGAGCGCGCCGAACAGCAGTGCCTTGGCCACGCAGCTTCGCACGCATGGCGCGGCATGGTGTGCGGCGTGCCGGTGGCCGCGCCAGATGCCATGCCGGCGCCGCACCCGGCGGAGGGGAGGACAGCAGGGGTCGATCATGCGCGCCCTCTCCGATCCACCGCCTCGGCCAGCCGCCGCAGCGCCGCCTCGCTGGCGCTGCGGTCGCTCATGCCGATTCCGACGTGGCACTGCGCGGCGTCCCACTCGTCCGCCGCCTGGAGCGCGGCCCGCACGGGGATTGCGATGCCGCACGCGCAGGATGGATAGCGGCAGGCCGCCGTGTTCTGGGGGCACGCCGCGCGCACGGCGGTGATGGTGCGGGCGTCAGTCATGGGCGCCCTCCATCAGCGCGCGCCACGAAACCGGCGCGACAGGTTCCACAGCCGCGGCGACCAGCGCGGCGAGATCGCGGATTTCCGCCTGCGCGTGCCCATCCGCGCGCAAGCCGCACACGCGGGCGTAGTAGGCCAGCGAGCCGGTTTCGATCCACTCGGTCATGTGCGCGAGCGGGAGGATCATGCGTGCTTGTTCGGGGGCTACGCCGTCGCGGATCATGGTGTCGTAAACAGACAAAGCATGTTCGCACATCTCCAGCATTTTGCCGCGCCAATAACGGCAATCATGGTGCTCCCCGCCGCTCCCCTGTTTCACGCTGCTTTCCGGCCGCGCGCGGATCGCGTCGGGCACGAAAAACTCCGGCGCATCGTCCACATACCGCCGCGATACCTCATTCCGCGACACTCCAACGTTCGATCGCATCCACTGCCGCGCCACAAACACCGGCGCCGCGATGCGCAACTTCACAGTGACCTGGCTAAACGGCGTCCAGTGCCTGTTGCGCGCGAGATAGCCGATAAGCCGCAAGTCGCGCTCGACAAGCGTGTGGTCGCCGTCCGCCCATGCGGATTGCCGCGCGAACGACACGCGGGCGGCATCGACAACGGACAGGTCATCGCCCATGCTGTCGAGGCGTTCCACGCGGCATGTGTTGGTGGTTTTCATGTCCGCCTCCGCATGTGCGCCAGTGCCCGCGTCAGATCGAGGCCGGCGGCGTGGACGCTGCCGCGCGTGGGCAGCGTCGCCGTGGGGGTTAGGCGGAGGACGGGGAGGGCGATCATACCTCCATGCCCTCCTGCTCCGGCAGTTCCTCGCCGGCCGGCTCCGGCAGCGCGCGGAACTTCTCGTCCACCATCGCCTGGAGGGTGGCGATCTGGTCCGCGTTCAGGCCAGCGGTCAGGTCGCGCCACCAATCCCCTTCGTTGAGCGCGGCCACATCATCGCGCGAGAAGCAACCGACCAGTTTATCGCGCAGCAGCTCGCGCTTGGTGCGCTTGCGCTCGGTCGGCGGCGGCTCGTCGAGCGTGGGGATGTCGGACGCCGGCTCGACGCGGGCCTCGATCGTCGGGCCGGCGTGCGGCGGCTCACGGTGCGGCTCGGCCGGGATGTCGCGCGCCTCCTCGGCGCTCTGCAGCCCCTTCAGCACGTCCGGGAAGGCGTCGCGCAGAGCGAAGCCGCGCGCCCGCATCTGCATCATGCGCTCGGGATACTGCTGCCACGGGCCGGGCTTGCCCCACAGGCCGGCCTTCTTGGCGTTGTCGACGCTGAACCGCCCGGTGATCGGCGAGGCGTTGGCGCGCTTGACCACGCACACGGCAACCCGCGCGTCGCCGTCGCCCTCGATATGCTCGGCCACGTCGAGGCAGCGCGGATCGCGGCGCACCAGGGCGAGCATCGCGTCGCCCCACAGCGACGGGCGACCGTTGACGACGGCGATGTTCTGGATGGCCTGCATGGGCGAGAGGCCGACCTCACTGCCCATCTGCACGGCGATCATGATGTTCTCCGGCTTGCCCTTGTAGTCGCGCGGCATCAGGTCGCTGCTGGCGGCCATCTTCGCGAACTGCACCAGTTCACCGAAGCTGTTGGGCTGCAGGACGGGGGCAAGTGCCGTGCCGCCGGGTCGGGTGATCGCGTTCATATCGGCATCTCCATTTCCGGCTCGGCCGGCTGGTTGTCGGGGTGGTTGGGGTTCGGATCAGCGACGTGCAGCCAGCCGACCCGTGCTGCGCTTTCGATTTGCAGGATGGACCAGTTCCGCACGATGGACGGGTGCATCGGCTTGTGGCGCCACATGAGCCAATGGCCCGCGTCGATCGTCACCAGCACGTCGAAGATGTCGCGCAGCGGCCGGCCAGCGACGAA
The DNA here is from genome assembly GCA_021847175.1 of Pseudomonadota bacterium. Classification (GTDB taxonomy): domain Bacteria; phylum Pseudomonadota; class Alphaproteobacteria; order Acetobacterales; family Acetobacteraceae; genus JAJXXT01. The sequence goes on along the minus strand of JAJZUI010000013.1, from coordinate 25,651 downwards.
CTTGCGCGGGCGCGTGTTCCAACTCATGCCGCCTTTTCCTCCCGCTTGATTGCCCGAAATGTCAGCGTCGGCGCACCGCCGTTGCTCAGCGTCGCGCCGGGCACCGTGAGGCCGGCGGACAACGCCTTGTGCAGAGCGTGCTTGTCGGGCGCCGGAGGCGGCTGGCGCAGGAACTCCGCCGGCACATCACCGGTGATCAACACGCCGCGCTTCGGCTCGGACACGCTGACCGTGTGGTGCGAAATGCGGAAACCCGTCGCGCCGGTCGCGTCCATCGTCTCGGCCAGCGTGGCGCGGGCGGTGGCGGCGAGGGCCTTGGCGGCATCCTCCAGCGCCTCGGCGGCGAGCACCGTCTCGGCGGCGGCGCGCATCGCGTCGGATAGGTCGGCGTCGCCGGTCAGGCCGGCCATCGGGCCGCGCAGGGCGTTGATGGCCGCGATCACCGCCGGCTTGCACGCGGCGATGCGCGTCACCAGCCCGTCGCGGGCTTCGTCGGCGCCGGTCACGCCACCCTCCGCGCGTCGTCGCGCTCCATGCGCTCGGCCTCGTCCATCAGCCGCCGCACCTCCGCGCGGGCCTCGTCGGGCGGCAGCGTCTCGTCGTGCATCACGCGCACGGCGGCGGCGCGCAGGGTGTGGGGGGTCATGCTGCGGCCCTCCGCTCATCCTGCCGATCCCGAAGCAAATCCATCTGCCGGTCGGCTTCGCTGTATCCGTCGCGCGCGGCAATAGCGTCGGTGAACGTGTCGATCGCGTTTGTCAGGTGCGTGTGAGCATCGGCCGCCTCATCATCGCCGGGCACGCGGCCCCATGCGCGGCAGACGCGCTCCATGCGCTCGCACAGGGCGCGCATGTCACGCAGGATGTGTTCGGGGTAGTCATGGAGGTGCGCGCTCATCGCGCACCCGCCGCGTTCAGCATGCCGACCGCCAGTGTCACGCGCCCGATCAGCGAGCGCAGGTCGTCGTCCACGTCGTCCAGCGCGCGCTCGGCTGCCGCAACGCCGGTGCTGCGCGCGAGCAGCGTTTGCGCAGCCTGCAGATGCGCCAGCGCATGGGCCTTGTCGCGCAAGGCCAGCATCGGCCGCGCGGTGTTCAGCGGCGCAGGCTCGGTGTCCGGCGCGTCCAGCATCGCCAGCGCGGCGGCCTCGAAACCGCGCGCGTCGGGGTTGCTCGGGAGAAGCTTGAGCATGTCAGTTTCCTCGATTGTAGGTCAGCATTACGGACAGCAATCCGTTAGCGATGCGATGCAGTTCGGCACGGAGCTTTCCGGGCAGATCGAGCCGGCTGGCGAGCGCGCGGATGTCGTCGTGCGCGCGGGCAATTACCGGCAGCAGGGGAACGGTTGCAGATCGGCTCATCACATTTCGCCGCGCATGGGGCGAAACGAATCCGCGCTAGTGGCGGATTGCCGCCAAGTCGCGTTCACGCGCGCGGCGGTGCTGCAACAACTAACAGAAAATTTAGTTTCCGGCCCCGGAACATCGGTGCAACGCTCGCGATCGTGTGAGCGCGGCAATCCCGCCGGCAAGCTGGGGAGGAGAGCGTGGGACGACATCGGGTGCCTCCAGCGGATGGAGGCCACAATACCGCATTATGCGATAACGTCAACCGCCGATTATCGGCGAACCCGATTTTTTATGAGCGCGTCCAGCCCCTGGCGGAGTTCCAGCCGCTCCGCCTCGATGGCCCGGTCGATCCGATCCCGAGCCTCCAGGTTGTCGGTCGCGTCCTGCGCAGCCTGGGCGATGCGGGTCGCCAGTTGGACGGTCAGCAGCGCATCCGCGTCCAGTCCCTCGTCCGCCAGCATGCGGGCGACGGCGACGAGCGCGCGACTGAAATGCCGGTCCTGTTTTTGTCCTTCGGTGAGACGGAGCGCGTTGGCGTCGCCATCGTGTGGCTCGCGGGTGCCAATCCCGAACGCCAGCCAGGCAGGGCTGACGCCCAGGACGCGCGCCAGGCGTCCCCAGCCGTCGATATTTGGTTCGGACCGGCCGCGCTCATAGTCTGAGACGACGGACTGCGATTGCCCGTACGCTTCGGCCAGCGCTGCCTGCGTCAGGCCGCGAGCCGTGCGCGCATCGACCAGCCGCTGCGCCCAGCTTGGCGGCGGCGGCTGGTTGGGGATGTTTTTGCGCGGCCGGGCCATGGCGTCCCTCGATATCGCGGATTGCGGTTGACGGATATCGGCAAAATGCGGTAACGCTGTTATCGCAATGGCCGATAGCCCGAACCCAGTTGAGCGTCTGGTGGCCCGTTTCGGGAGCCAGAACCGCATGGCGACCCTCATAGGCGCGCGGCAATCCGAAGTCTGGCGGTGGATCAAACAAGGTCGCGTCCCCTCTAGCCGGATTCCGGCGGTCATCGCTGCCGGCGCAATGCTGGAGCCGCCCGTTACGGCGGCCGATTTTTTCCCGCCGAGCGGAGGCGCCCCGTCATGACCATCCCCGACCTTCTCATCGGCTGGTGCGTCGTCGCGCTCGTGGCGGCGCTGCTGTGGTCCGCCGCGCTGCGGCATATCGGGGACGGCGAGTGACGGTGGGCGACGCGGTGCTGCTCGACGGCGCATGGCGCTACATCCAGGGAGACCACAATGCCGGCATACGCTGATCTGGTGCGGGACGAAGTAATCGACGGGCTGCGGCTGACTCTGCGGCAGGTGGCGATCATTGAGGCCGCCGAGCCGTGCGACATCGCTCTCGGCGCCATCGCGGAATCGCTCCGCATGAACAAGCCCGACGTGACGCGCAATGTGGACAAACTGGTCAAGCACGGTGTCGTCCGGCGCGAGCCGCACCCCACCGACCGCCGCGTGTGCATGGTGCGCGTGACCGACGCCGGCCGCGTTCTCTATCGGCGCATCGCTGACTGACCATGCTCACTCGCCCCGCCACCAGCGCGCCCATGTTGGCCGCTCGTGCGGCGGGATCGCGCGTGCCAGCCAATCCGGTATCACCACCCCGCCGTCGCGTGGACACCCCTCTGCGGGCTGCGCGGCGCTTACCAGACGACCGTCGCCTCCCCGGCCGGACGCGGGCACTTGGCGCTCCGCCTGCTGCGCATCGGCGCGCGGCGGGGCGCCTTTTTTATTGCCTCCGACACGACAAACCCCGTCGCCGCTCAATCCTGCCAGGGACGCGGCTACGGGGCTGGTGTCTCTCTCTTCGTCGCTCGTGTTGGTCGTGTCGGTCAGGCGCGGCCTCCATCCGTGTGTCTGTCTCCGTGGCACAAACCATAGGAGATAACCAATGAGTGCGACAACGAATCAATGGGCGACGAATGTAGCCGATCCGGTAACAGCGGTGTGCGCCGCGATTCGCCACGCCACGGAGGGCTACGGCGGTGTGATGCGGCTGGCCCATAGCTCGGGCATCCCAGCCGCGACCATCAAGGCATACCGGGCCGGAACGCGCGAACCGTCCGCCACCGCGTATCTGCGGCTCAAGGCCGCAAACGATCAGCTTGCCCAAGAACTGAACGCGCTTGAGGAGGCGTTACGCCAGTGCCGAGAACTGCCAGGATAGCCGCAGCCGACGATGCCGACGCAGACCAGATCGCCCGATCGCAGCGTCTCGTAGAGGAAACGCGCCGCCAACTGTCGGCGGCGACGACTGAAATCAAGCGGCTGATCGCGCAGGTGCAGGATTTGCACGATGCGCTGATCGAGGCGCGCGCGCAAAGCCGGCTGCTGTCCGCGCTGCTCGCGCTGATCCCGGCGGACGTGATGCGCCGGGTGGCAGACAAACTCGACGCACAGAACGCCGCGACGCTGGAGGCCGAACGCATGGCCTCGCTCGCGGAGATGCCGGGGCCGCGGACATGAGTAGCACCGCCGAAACCCCCGCCGCCCGCGACCGCCGCGTGGTGGAGCGCGTGCACGTGCTGATGGCCGCGTACAACATGCGCGCCCGCGATGCATGGGCGCTCGCGCTGGCGGGGGAGGAGGCGTGATGCGCGTCGAACAGATTGGGGATGCGACGCTGTATTGCGGGGATGCGCTGGAGATCATTCCTGCGCTGCGTGAGATCGATCTAGTCGTCACTGATCCGCCCTACATGGTGAACACGAAATCGGATGGGATGGGGAAACTCAGCCCGTGGGCCGACATCTGTAACGGCGCGCTTTGGTTCCGCGAGTGGTTCGGCATGACACGCCGCGCGCTGAAGTCGGACGGTGCCATGTGGACATTCCTGAATTGGCGTTCCGTGGCAACCTACCAGAAAGCATCTTGCGATCTCGGTTGGCCGATCGAAAGCATGCTGGTGTGGGACAAGGAATGGATCGGCCCCGGCGGTGATCGTGGCTTGCGACCATCCTATGAACTTTCGGCACTGTTCCCGCGCGAGGATTTTCACATCCCCAATCGCGGCTTGCCGGATATCCAGCGCGCGAAATGGTCGGCCATTAAACCAAACGGCCACCCTGCCGAAAAGCCAGAAACACTGATGCGATGGCTGATTTTGGAGTGTTCGCAGGAGGACGCTTTCGTGGCGGACTGGTTTATGGGGTCAGGCACGACCGGAGCCGCGGCAATCAGTACAGGGCGTCGTTTCATCGGCATTGAGCAAGACGAACGCTGGTTCAACATCGCCTGCCGCCGCATCGAGGCCGCGCAGCGGCAGACCGACATGTTCGTGCAGCAAGCGCCGCGCGCCGAGCAGCAGGCGATGCCGCTATGACCGCTGTCCGCTGGACCGCCGCCGAGGACGCCACGCTGCGCCGCATGTGGGCGGCCGGTGCGACGCACGAGCAAATCGGCGTCTCTCTCGGGCGATCCGCGTACAGCGTCGAGAGGCGTGCGAACCGGATGCGGCTGGGGAAGCGCGGGCAATCGCATCTGCGCGTCAGTGTCGATGCCGAGCGGCTCGTGTCGCTGCTGCAGGTGGCGCCGCGCATCCCCTACGCGCGGATCGCCGAGCAACTCGGCTGCTCGCTCACGACCGTGCATCGCCGCGCCGCGGAGATCGGCATGGCGCGGCACATCAACCCGGATCGCGCGCCGATGCTCGCGCGGCAGATGCGGCACCCGGCATGACCCACACGGACGCCCTGATCGCAGCCGCCTACGCCGCCGCCCCGCGTGACGCGGCACTCGCCGCAGCGGTGGCCGAGCACCAGCGCATTGAGGCCCTGATGGCGGCGCTGATCGCGCCGACGCGGCCGGTGTCGGTCGTGGGACCGCGCGGTCGCGCGAAAATCTCCGCGAAGGAAGCAGCGATGCTGCGCACGTTGGCGGCGGCATCGCCTGGCCTCGTGACGCGCGGCGACTTGCAGGCCGCCGTGTGGCCCGAGGTGCGCGAGATCGGCCACACGATCGAGGCCCACATGTACCGGCTGAGGATTGCGCTCCAGGTCGCGCACGCCCCCGCACGGATCGTTACCCATGCCGCGTGGTCGCTGGTGTGGGGTCGAGAGGCCGGCGCTTCGTCGTAGCGTCGGCGAAAACAGAAAGGAGATTGTCTTGCCCAAGGAACTGAGGATTTCGGGCCGTCTGGTGCTGCCCGATGCGTTGTTCGAGCAGGCCGAGATTATGGCCCGCGTGCGGCCCGCGCTCGATGCGCTGCGGGACGCGCTGGCGGAGGTGCATGCGGATGCCACGGTCGAGGCGTCGCTGGTCACGCCGCGTGCCGCGGCGGACGACGCCCCGAGGCCGCGGCGGGAGCGCAAGGCGTCGTGACCCCGGCCGAAGCCCTGGCCGTCCAAGGCCAGCGACCGCGCCTGCCGCCGAACTGGGGCGCGTCGCTGCTGGGCGGTGTCGTCGTGGCGCCGCGGCCGGCCGTGATGTCGTCCGACGCTGCCAACGCGGACAGTCCCGCGCTGACGCTCGCCGAGCGGACGCTGCGGCTGCTGCGGCGCATGGCGATCGCCGGGATACCGCTGCCGGCGAGCAACCTGGCGCTGTGCCAGATGCTCGATCACACGCTTTCGAATCCGCGCGAGTCGATGAAGTACGCGTTGAAGGCGCTCGACAACCGCGGCGCGATCCTGTGCGGGTACGAGGCGGACGGGCGGCGGTACATCGTCGTCACGGACACCGGGCACCGGGTCGAGGAGGCGCGGCGGTGATTCTCCCCGGCCGCGTCTGCAGCGTCTGCGGAGACGCCGATGTGTTCGCGGTGCGGCCGGGGCGCGAGCCGGCGGTTTGCTGGTGCGAACGGTGCTGGGTCCGCGCGTTCCGGGAGACGGTCGCGTGATCCCGTCCCTGCGCCCGTATCAGGACGCGCTCGTCACCGATATCCGGGCTGCGTTCGCGCGGCAACGGAGGGTGCTGGCGGTCGCGTCCACGGGCGCGGGGAAAACCGTGACGTTCGCCTATATCGCTGCGTCCGCCGCCGCCAAGGGTAGCCGCGTCACGATCGTTGCGCACCGTGACGAGATCGTCAGCCAGATCAGCCGCGCACTGGACGCTTTCGGCGTCCGTCACGGGCGCATCCAGCCGGGGCACCCGATGACGGACGACGGGGTGCAGGTCGCCATGATCGCGACGCTTGGCCGGCGGCTGGATCGGGTGCCGGAGCCGAACTTGCTGGTGGTGGACGAGGCGCACCACGGCATCTCGCCGACCTACGTTGCCGTGTTCACGGCCTGGCAGCGGGCGCGCATTCTCGGCGTGACGGCGACGCCGGAGCGGCTCGACGGGCGCGGCCTGGGCGACGTGTTCGACGTGCTGGTCGAGGCGCCGCCGATGGCGGATCTGATCCGCGGCGGATGGCTTGCGGCATATGACTACCTCGCGCCACCGGAGCGGATGGACCTGAGCGGCGTCAAAACCCGGCTCGGCGACTACGCCATCGACGACCTCGCCGCCGCACTCGACCGCGCCACGATTACGGGCGACGCCATCGGGCATTATCGCCGATTCCTCGGCGGTCGCCCGGCGATCTGCTTCGCCGTGACCGTGGCGCACGCCGAACACGTAGCCGAGCAGTTCAACGCCGCCGGCTACCGCGCCGCTTCGGTAGACGGCAGCATGACGAAGCAGGAACGCGGCGAGCGGCTCGCGTCCATCGGCGATGGCCGGCTCCAGGTGCTGACATCCTGCGAACTGATCAGCGAGGGCGTGGACGTTCCCGTCGTGGCCGGCGCGATCCTGCTGCGGCCTACCAAGTCGCTCGCGACCTACTTGCAGCAGGTTGGCCGCGTGCTGCGGCCGAAGCCGGATGGCAGCCGGGCGGTGATCCTAGATCACGTCGGGAACGTCCACCGCCACGGTCTCCCCGACACACCCCGCGTCTGGACGCTGGACAGCAAGCCGAAGCGCGACCGCGTGCCGACGCAGCGGTGTGATGTCTGCTATCGCGTGTTCGTCACCGATCCTGGCTGGCGCAACGGCCAGACGTGCAATGAGACCGCGCCGGGGCCGGATTGCATCCTTGCGTTGGAGCCTGCGGCCGAGCCGGCAGAGCGCGAGTTGCCCGAAGTGGTGGACGGCGAGCTTGTTGCCGTGGCCGCGCCGCCGGCCGTCGCCGCGGCGGTCGAATGGGCGCCCGGCATCGACATTCGCACGGCGTCGGGCGATGCGTGGAAGCGGCTGTTGCGTCTCGCAGACACGCGTGAACGGCTCGCCGAGATCGCGCGCATTCGCGGGTTCAAGCGCGGGTGGGTGCATTTCGTGGAGCAGCAGCGCGCGGGACGGCGCGGGCCGTCGATCGCGTTCGCGCCGACCCCCGAGCCGCCGCGCTCGGCGCCCGTTTCGGCAGCCGCGGCGCGTGACGAAATCGACGAACTGGCGGAGGTTCTGGCGCTGTGAACGTTACTGCGCGCCTCTACGGAATTTCCGTGCCGCTGCAGATCGACATCGGCGACGATGGCGCGATCCGGAGCGTCTCGGCGCCGAACGCCCAGCCGACCTATCAGCGCATGGTCGATGCCGTGTGGCGCCAAGCTACGGACGGCAAGTCGCTGGTCGATATGCTGCACCGGAATATCGAAATGGGCGATCTGCTGCGGTTCCTGCTGGATGTCGAGGAACAGCAGCGAGCGGCGAAGAAGCGGGAGGCCGCATGAGCGAGCAGGACATCCAGTCTGCGGTCCTGGCTGCTGTCACGGCGGTTCCTGGCTGTCTAGCGTGGCGCGCGAACTCGGGACTGGCGGTCACGGCTGCACGCAGCATCATCCGCGCCAACGTTCCAGGCTGCGCGGACATCCTCGCCTGCTACCGTGGGCGCTTCATCGCCATCGAGGTGAAAACCGAACGCGGGCGGCAATCGCAGCAGCAGCGCCGATTCCAGGCGGCGGTCGAGCGCGCGGGCGGCTTGTATGTGCTGGCGCGCTCGCCGGCCGATGCGCTGGCGGCGCTGGCATGAGCGACCGCACCGCCCTCGTCCGCGCAGCCGAACGGCTCGGCCAGTTCGTTGCCGCCGGGCTGCTGGATTTTCCCGAAGCCGACGCAGCCATCATGCGCCGCGCGGCCGAACTCACAACCGACGCCGAGACACTGGCGCAATACGAGTCCACCCTCGCCGCCGCGATCAGCCGCGCCGCCACTGATCATGAGCTTGCCATCGCCAAGCGCATCCGCGGATCCATCGCGCCGCTGATCGCGTGCCGCGCCTGCACCGCCGCGATACTCGCGCAGGCGCGGCACAGCAACAACCGCGCCGGGCGGCTCAATGCGATCCCGGACGCGGAGGTCGCCGATCTGGTCAAGTCGGAACTCACCGCCGCCGTCGCGCGGCTGAAAGCGCAGCGCCGTGCGTGACAGCCCCGAAATTCCGGAGTGGGAAGACGAAATCCCGGAGCATGATATCCACGACGATGCGCCGCTGCCGGAGGAAGGTATCGTGCCGCTCGGCCACGACCGCGGGACGTTCTTCTACCTCAGTCGCGCCGCCCGTCAGGTGTTCGCGCTCCCGGCGCAGCAGCACACCAAATCGCATTTCCTGGCGATGGCGTCGCTCCCGCACTATTGGGCGCGTACCCAGTTCATCGGCGAGAAAGGCAAAATCGACTGGGACGCCGCCGCCGATCACCTGATGCGCTCCTGCCGCGACATCGGCATCTACGACCCGGAGCGTATCCGCGGGCGCGGCGCCTGGCATGACGACGGCCGGGCCGTGCTGCATCTCGGTGACAGGCTGATCGTGGACGGAATCCCGGTGCCGTCGCTCACGCTCCCCGGCAGTCGGCACGTCTATGAGGCCGGCTTGCCGATGCTGCGCGATATCCCGGCCCCGCTCCCGAGCGCGGACGCGCACCGCCTGGTGAAAATCTGCGCGTCGCTGAATTGGGAAAAACCGATCCACGGCACGTTGCTCGCCGGTTTCCTTGCCGTCGCGCCGATCTGCGGCGGCCTCGCGTGGCGTCCGTCGATCTGGCTCACCGGCCGCAGTGGATCCGGGAAAACGTTTGTTTACGAAAACATCATCGCCGCGTGCCTGCGAGGCTATGCGCTGTTCGTCCAGAGCAAAACCAGCGAGGCCGGCATTCGCCAGCGCCTCGCCAGCGATGCGCGGCCGGTGGCGTTCGATGAGGCCGAGGCCGAGGACACCGCATCACAGCAGCGCATACAGGCCGTGCTCGACCTGATCCGCCAGTCCGCCAGCGAGTCCGGCGGCGAGATCGTCAAGGGCAGTGCGAACCAGTCCGGCGCGCGCAGCTACCGCATCCGGTCGTCGTTCGCGCTCGTGTCGATCAACGTGTCGCTCCAGCATGCCGCCGACGAGTCGCGTATTTCGGTCCTGACGCTGCGCCCCTCGGACGGCACGCATGCCGCCGCCGAGCGGTTTGCCGCGCTCAATGCCGAGGTGCAATCGACGCTCACGCCCGCGTTCGCCGCGTCGCTGATCGCGCGCTCGGCCCGGCTGCTCCCGACCATCCGCGCCAACGCCGAGACGTTCGCGCATGCCGTCGCGCTCCGGCTCGGCTCCCGGCGCGCGGGCGACCAGCTTGGCGCGCTGCTGGCCGGTGCCTATTCGCTGCACAGTGACGGCCGCATCACGCCCGAGCAGGCGGCCGATTACGTCGCGCGCCAGGCATGGGACGCCACCACGGCCGAGACCGAGCCGGACGAGACGCGGCTGCTCGCGCACCTGACGCAGCACCGCCTGCGGGTCGCTTGGGGCAATGGTGGTGCCACAGAAGCCACGGTGGGGGCGCTGATCGAGGCCGCGCTCGGGCGCGACGAGCGCATCCCGGCCGATGCCGCGGAGCGCACGCTGCGGGAGACCGGGATGCGCACCGATCCGGGCGGGTTGTTCGTCAGCAACACGCACCCGGCGCTGGCGGCGATCCTGAAGGGAACGCCCTGGCATGCGCAATGGGGGCGGGCGCTCGTGCGGCTGCCGGGGGCGGAATGGACCAAGAAGCCGCTGAAGTTCGCGTTCGCGCACGTCGCCAAGCCGGTGTTCATCCCCATGAGCGCGATCGACCCAGCAGCCGGGTAACCGCCCCCGGTAACTCAGCCGACGCCGTCCAGGTAACCACGCCCGGTGACCATCCCTCAACGGAGGTGGTCACCGGGCGTTTTTGCGCGCCACGGCGCCGCAGATTTCGCAAACTTGCAGTCTGCATCTATGGTAACCGCTGGTTACCTACAGGTTACCGGCCGGGTTACCCCTCGGTTACCCCCTATAATATAATAAAATCAATCATTTAAGATATATATATAGAGGTAGGTAACCGCGCATTCGCCTATGCATGTGTTCGTGTGAGAGGGGCATCTCTCCCATAGGGGCTATCTGAGCAGAAAATCGGTTACCAAGTTACCTCGTTGATTTCATTGAGGGTTCCCGGTAACCAGGTAACCAATCGGCCGGAGAGGCGCATGCAACTGCGGTTTTTGATGGTTACCACCCCCTCCCAAACCCGCGCGCGCGGCCTATTCGATAGGTGAGCCGCCCGACCTATCTGATCCGTCGATTTGCCCCGCGCGGCGCGTAGGAGCGTCGCTAGCGGGTGCGTGGCGCTTGCGGGTGCGGATGGTGCGGCCGAGGTGCTGCGGCCGTCCTGGCGCGGCTGTGGGGAGGGGCGCGGCGCATTCCGGAATACCCTGGGGTTTCCCGGAAGGTTGGCCCGGCATCGCGCTAGCCGGCTAGCGCGATGCGGCGGCGGGGGTATGGCGGAGTGTGTCTCCGCCAGCCTCGCGCGCGGAACGGCGGATATCTGCCGTTGGTTCCGCGTCCGTCGCGAGCTACCCCCAAACCTACCCCCAACGGCGCGCGCGATAGGCACGAAAAACCCCGCCGGAGCGGGGTTGATCGGGGCGCGGCGGGTGTGGGGTGGTCAGGCGCCCACGCCATCCCGGATCGAGACGGATCGGTCGAGCGCGGCCGTGTATGCGGCCTCGATCTCCTGCTCACGAGCTGCGTGCGCGGCCCACGCCGCAGCGCGGGCGGCATGGGCTTTCGTGCCGCGCCGGGCCGAATGCGGGAGTGTGCCGATCTGCACGCTGAACCGCTGCGCCTCGACGGCGAGGTCGGCGCGATACTGCGTGATGGCTGCCCGCATGGCGTCGCGGCAGGCGCGGTAGCTGTCGGGCGCGTCGTCCATGGCGCTCAGAACCGCCCGAACAGCCGCTCGCACTCGGCGTCGGCGGCCTCGACGTTGGCGCGCAGGGTGGCGATCGGCGCCGCGGCGCGCTCCGGGTAGGCCAGCGCGTAGTCGAGGCTGGCGCGGGCGGCCTGGAGGCGTTCCTTGGCGGCGAGGAAGCGGGCGGTCTTGGTCATGGCGGGGTCTCCGGTTGCCGGGGCGCGCTGGCCCCGGCGGTGTGGGTTAGGCGGCGCAGACGCGATAGCCGCCGGCACGACGCGGGCGCAGGACGTATCCGAAATCCGCCAGCCGCGTCACGTCGATGCGCTCGCCTTGCTCGGCGCTCAGGATGTCGCCCTCACACACGTCGCGCGCCCACGGGAACCGCATCGGATCGTTGATCTTGCCCCAGTTCGTCATCGTCTCACCCTCCTCTGTGGCGCCAGGCGCCGTTTCGATGGGCAGACCATACGATCCGATACGTTCGGATGGAAGCGCACGTTACGCATGGTGGCCATGCACGAAACGCACGTGACGGATCATTCGTGACGTGCGATACCTGCCTCACCGAACGGCGCGGTGCCGGGCGGCAAACGGAGGATGAGGCGATGACCACCATTCAGGCAGCCGGCTACATCGTGACCAACAACGAAGCGATCTGGGGCACAGGCAAGACCGCCGATGAGGCGTGGGCCGATTTCCTGCGCGGCATGTCTGAAGCGCGGGTGACGGTCCTGCTGCCGTCCGAGGATATGCCGGAGGAGGGTGGCAGCTACACGCGCGCGGACGACTACCAGATCAAGCCCGCCACCACCGCGCTGCTGGCGGAGATCGAGGGGAAGGGCGGTAACATCGGCTGGCGCATGCGCGGCGGCGTTGCCTGCACCCGCGACGAGGCGGAGGCATAATGCCCACCCCACGACGCTACCCTGACCGCACGATGACCGGCGCGGAGCGGGCCAAGCTGTCCCGCGCCCGCCTCTCCGCACGCCTCGCCCGCTACGAGACCGCCCTCGCGCACATCGCCACCACCACCACCGACCCCGCCGCGCGCGAGGCGGCGCGCGAGGCGCTGGCGGACGCACCTCCACCGTAACGGCCCCGTTACCGCCGGTAACGGCTCCGGAACTTCCCCGGCGCGCTGCGGGTGCGGCATGCCGGGGCTATGCCGCTCCCCCCGCTCCCCGCTGCCTGGACCCCGATCGCCACTCGTGACGCACCCGCCAGATTCGTCGCGTTCGGCATCCTGTGGCGCTACGCGGACGGCTGGGACCAGGCCACCATCGACGACCTCCGCGACGCCGGCGTGCTCCTGACCGCGCAGCGGCGCGGTGCTGATGGCGTGATGGTGCTGCTGGCCCGCGCCGCGCGCCATGCCTCCCCGGTGCCGCGCGGGGTGCTGCGCCGCGGCCTGAGCGATGCCGGGCGCGACCTGCAGCGGGTGGCGGCATGAGCGCGCTCGACGCCGCGTTCGCCGTCGTCGTGGGCGAGGAAGGCGGTTACGGCGCGGACCCGCGCGACCCCGGCAACTGGACCGGCGGCCAGGTCGGCGCGGGCGTGCTGCGGGGGACGAAGTTCGGCATCTCGGCTGCGGCCTATCCGACGCTCGACATCGAGGCGCTGACGCTCGCCGACGCGCAGGCGATCTACCGCCGCGACTATTGGGACCGCGTGGCCGGCGACGACCTGCCGCCGCCGGTCGCGCTGCTGACCTTCGACGCGGCGGTGAACCAGGGGCCGGAGCGGGCCGCGCGCTGGCTGCAACTGGCCGCTGGCGTCGCGGCGGACGGGATCATCGGCCCTGAGACGCTCGCCGCGGTGCATGCCGCCGACGTGCTCGACCTGCTCGCCGGGATCGCATGGGAGCGCGACTGCGCGTACCACGCCGCCGCGGACTGGACGGTCTACGGGCACGGCTGGGTGCGCCGGCTCGCGCAGGTGCTGGCGCTGGCGTGCGTGTACGACGATCCGGGCGGTGCGCCGTATCTGCTGCACCCGGGGCGGGTGGGATGACCTATCACGCCCTCGCCGCTCTCTGTGCCGCGTCCTACGGCACGCCGTGGGCATGGAGCGTCGCGGATGTGCATGCGCGCCGCGACGGCAACGTGGTGGCGATCCCCGGCACCGATCCCGAGTGCCTCGCGGACTGGCTGCGCGACCTCGACGCGGTCCCGGTGTGGGACCGGAAGATCGGCTACGTGCACCAGGGTTTCCGCGACGGTGCGCTGCTGATCCTGCCGTGGCTGCGCGGGATCGACCGGCCGTTGACGCTCACCGGGCACAGCATGGGCGGCGCGATTGCGATCCTCGCCGCGGCGTATCTGCGCGCGGGCGGTGTCCCGGTCGCCGGGGTGGTGACGTTCGGTGCGCCGCGGGCCGGTGGTGCGCTGGTGCAGCACCTTCTGTCCGCCGTGCCGGTGCGGCAATTCCGGCACGCGGGCGATCCGGTGCCCGACGTGCCGTGCCTGCCGGGGGTACTCGAGCACGTCGTCGCGCTCACCGAGATCGGCGCGGCGTCGCTCGACCCGCTCGCGGATCATGCCATCGCCGGCTACGTGGCCGCGCTCGCGCCGGTGGAGGTCGCGTGACCCCGCATGAGGAATGGTTCCCGGCACCGGACGAGCCCGAGTTCCGGCCGGTCGTTCTGCTCGCCGCCGCGCTCGCCGCGTGCGGCGTCGCGCTGCTGTTGTCCGTCATCTGGAGGGTCTTGCTATGAGCCTGTCCGATCTGCTGGCCGCGGTCGATCACGCCGCCGGCCTTGTCTACCACGAGATTGTCACCGTCGAGTCCGACGTGACGCAGTGGACCGCCGCGCACCCGCAGGTGCAGCCGCTGGTTGCCGCCGGCACCGCGTACCTGGGACAGTTGCTCCAGGCGTCCGGCATTCCGGCGAGCGAGTTCCTGACCGGCGGGACGGCGCTGCTCGCCGCGCTTAAGGCGATGGCGGCGGCCGATCCGACCGTGCAGAGCGGCGGCGTGCGGCATGTCGCGACGCCCGCGCCTGCCGCGCCGATCGCGCCGGCCGACGCCGTGCATGCCGTGGCCGAGGCGGTGGGGGCGCCGGCATGACCCGCCCCATCACCATCGGCGCCGCGCTGCTCGGCCTGGCCGCGTGCGCGCAGCCCGCGCAGACCACGGTCGCGCAGGTCGCCGTCGCGCTCACGGCGGCGGATCAGGTCGCGCTGCAATACGTCGATCTGCCGCGCTGTCCGGCTGCTGGCGCGTGCAGCGATCCGGCGACCGTCGCGCGGATCAAGGACGCCGCCGCGAAGGCGTACGGTGCCGTCAAGGCGGCCGAGGCGTCCGGCGCGCAGGGCGATATCACGCTCGCCGTGTCGGCGGTGGGCGCGCTGTCTGCTGTCATCCCGGCCACGAAGTAGGAGGCGCGCATGCTGTCCCTGACCCCGCTGGTGCTGCAGCTTGTCGCGCTCGGCATCAAGGTGCTGCCCGAGATCATCGCCGCGGCGCAGGCCGAGATCGCGCTGCTCAACGCCAAGGCCGCGCCGACGCCCGAGCAGCAGGCCGCGATCGACGCGGCGCTGGCGCAGGCGAACGCGGCGCTGCAGGCGGCGTGAGCGCGGGTTGCCGCATCGGGCGCGTGCGCATGAAGGCCGGCGGCGCGGATGTGCGCCTGCTGGTGACGCCGCACACGTCGGTAGCCGGGCGTACGCTGCGGGCGTTCGTGGCCGACGTGTTGCGCGATGCGCCGCCCGACGCCGTTGCCTGCGTGGCGTGGTGGCGTGATCCGGATGGGGGCGGCGAATGCTGGCGATCCGTCGCGCTGAAAACGGACCACCCGGATTTCCCGTACGCGCTGCTGCCGGACATGGCGCGGACGGAGTTGCGTCGCTCGATGTATCGGATGGACGCCGAGGATCGGATCATGCGCACGCTCGGCTACGTGCGCGACGATCCGGACCCGGCGGCATGACTTTGCGGTGGCCGACTCCTCCCAGCCCGCGCCATCGGGCTGCGACGGCCGCGCTCCCTACCCGCCTGGCCCGCGAGAAGTCACCTCCGGGCGGCATGGGCAAACCCGATCGGCCGAAAATTTCACGGGTAAGCGCGGTCATTGGCATCGACAACGACATGGAGCGCGGATGAACGCGATGTCCCATCCCCGGCGCCTGCTCCCCGAGCCACCCGACGCGACGCCCGCGGCCGTTCTGCGCGCGCGCGGTGCGGTCCAGCGCGCGGAGTGGGATGACCCCGCCGACACCAACGACCGCGCGCGCAAGCCGTGGCAGGTCGCCGGCTGGCGTCGGCGCGATCCGGTGCGCGACCTGTTCGCGGCCCGCAGCCTGGAGCGCGACGCGGCGGATCGGCTGCGGCGGGACGTGGATATTGCGAGCGGGCTGCGCGGGGCCGAGCGGGATGGCGTGGGGAGCGGCGGTGGTTTCGCCACGCCGACCGATGCGATGCTCGACGCGGTGGCGCGGGTGCGTGCCGCGTGTCGCGCGCTCACGGCGGAGGAGGTCGATGCCGTGTCGTGGGTGGTGGTCGAGGGCGCGTCGCTGGAGAGCTACGAGGTGCGCATGCGCCTGGCCCACGGCACGGCCGAGAAGCGGGTGCGCGGGGCGATGCTGTCGCTGGCGAACCACTACCAAATCGCGCCGCGGCGGGGGTTCGCTGCATTTCGCAGTTGACACGGCGCGGGGGCTGTCAATAGGGTTCCGGACTATGCGGCGAGAGTCGCGCCAGGGCACCCGGATAGGTGCCCTTTTTCGTTTCCGCCCTTGCAGGAGCATCCTCCGATGAAGGACCACAAGTCCGACATGCGCGGTCCCGCGCCGAAGTCGAAGCCGGTGATGAACGCCGGCCGGGACACCAGCCGGCCGGAAGCCAAGAGCGCGCATCCGATCAAGTCGTCTGCGCCGTCCGACCCGCACACGCTCGGCCGCGTCAAGAGCGGCGAGTATCTGAAGTAAGCTGCCGATGGCGTCGAAGCCTGGCCGCCCGGCGACGGGCGGCACGCGCAAGGGCAACGGGGCCGGTTGGGGTGGCGCGGCGAAGGGCGGCGCTGCCGGTGGTCCCGCGCAGCCGTTCGCGCCGGCCAATCCCGGCGGTGGCGGTGGTTCGCTGCCGGGCGCGGGGCGTGGGAAGCAGGCGACCGAGAAAAGCGCAGCCCGAACTGCGACCCGTGAGCAGATGATGGGCGTCTACGTCGAGGTTGCGCTCGATCCCAATCAGCCTGGTATGACGCGCATCTCCGCAGCGGAGAAGTGGCAGGACCGCACCGAAGGAAAGCCGAAATCCACCGCGAATGTCACGCTGAACAAGAATGTCAGAGACCTCAGCACCGACGAAATTCTTGCCGCGCTCGCTGCTTCTGGAGTTGCTGGCGAGGAAGAAGGCAGCGGAGAGCCTGGCGGCGTACATTGACTATCTCGGCATCGGCATCCGGCCAGCGCGGCACCACAAGCTTCTGATCGACGCGCTGGAGGCACTGGAGCGCGGCGACATCCCGAACCTGATGGTGTGCATGCCGCCGGGGTCAGCGAAATCCACATACACCAGCGCGATTTTCCCCGCGTGGTATCTCGGCCGTAACCCGACGCGATCCGTGATCGCGGCGAGCCACACTCAGGAACTGGCGGAGCGGTTCGGGCGGCGGGTGCGCAATATGTTCTCGCTCCCCGAGCACCGCAACGTTTTCAGCGTCGGGGTGTCGGGCGACAGCTTGGCGGCGGGACGGTGGGACACAGAGCGCGGCGGAGAGTATTTCGCGGCGGGCGTTGGTGGCGCGATCACTGGGCGCCGCGCGCATCTCGGCATCATCGACGATCCGGTCAAGAGCCGCGAGGATGCGGACAGCGAGCGCGGGCGGTCGCGTGCCTGGGAATGGTACGTCAACGACTTCCTGACCCGGCTGCTGCCCGGCGCGTCGCAGATTGTCATCATGACCCGGTGGCACGAGGATGACCTCGGCGGACGCATCCTCGATCGCGAAGCAGATCGGTGGCACCTGATTGAGTTGGCGATGGAGGCGCTCCCAGGCGATCCATTGGGACGGCGGCCCGGCGAGAGGCTGTGGCCGGAGTGGTTCACCGAAGAAATGGTCGAGACGGCGAAGCGCGATCCCCGCGCATGGAATGCGCTCTATCAGCAGCGCCCGGCGGCGGAGGACGGCACGTATTTCCAGTCCGATTGGTTCCGCGAATACGATAAGGCGCCGGACAATCTGCGCACTTTCGGCGCGTCCGACTACGCGGTGACGGACGGCGCCGGGGACTACACGGAACACGGCATTTTCGGGGTCGATCCGTGGGACAATCTCTATGTTCTGGACTGGTGGCGCGGGCAGACGACTTCGGATGTGTGGATCGAGCGCAAGTGCGACCTGATCCTGAAGCACAAGCCGGCGTGCTGGTTCGGTGAGGCCGGTCCGATCCGGCGCGCGGTCGAGCCATTCCTGATGAAGCGCATGGCCGAGCGTGGCGCGTTCTGCCGCATCGAATGGCTGGCGTCGATCGCCGACAAAGAGGCGCGGGCGCGTTCGTTCCAGGCGCTGGCGTCGATGGGCAAGGTCTGGATGCCGAAGCATGCGCCGTGGAAGGCGGACTTGGTAGGGCAGATGCTGCGCTTCCCGGCCGGCAAGCACGACGATGGCGTGGACGTGTGCTCCCTGATCGGCCGCGGGATCGAGCAGATCAAGGCGCCGCGGATCGCGCGCCGCGACGCCCCGCGCCCGCGCGTCTACACCGCCGGCAGCGGCGGCGAGTCATGGATGGGAAACTGACCGATGGCGAAGCTGACGACCCGTGCGCGCAAGGCGCTGCCGAAGAAGGACTTTGCGGGGCCGGGCCGTAGCTACCCGATCCCGGACAAGAAACACGCCCGGCTGGCGAAGGCGATGGCGTCGAAGGAAGTCGATGCCGGGCGCCTGTCGCGCGGCGAGGAACGCAAGATCGACGCTCGCGCGAACCGCAAGCTGGGCAAGTCCGGCTCGGCCCGGAAGGCGAAGTGATGCCGCTCAAGCGCGGCACGTCGAAGGCGACGTTTCGGCAGAACCTGCGCGAGATGGTGCGCGCGGGGCATCCGGTGAAGCAGGCGGCGGCTGCCGCCTATCGCGAGAAACGCCAGTCCGCGGCCCACAAGGGCGCGAAACGCAGGAGCAAGTGAATGGTGCGCCGATTTTTCTATTGGGTGCTCTCTTGGTTCAGGCGCCACCCGCCGGAAGAGATTTCGACAATCACTCCGGAATTGATTACGCGCGAGACGCTCGCTCTGCTCGAAGTGAATCTCGCCCACCTCCGTCGATAGGAAACCAACATGACCAAGAAGAACCATCTGACCAAGGCGCAGGAAGCGCGCGGCGGCCGGCACGCGAACAAGGTGCTGACCGCCGAGCGCGCGGCCAAGGCGCCGGCGCTGTCCGAGAGCTTCACCGGCGGCAAGCACCACACCGGCCGCGGCGAATCCGCCAAGACGCGCAAGGCGCACGAGGCGGCTGGTGGCCGGAAGGCGAACCGCACGCTGGCGGCTGAGCGCAAGGCCGGCAAGCGCGCCTGATGCGTCGCCGCGGCTACTCCGAGCACAAGCGGTTCTCGATCACGGCCGGCGGTCTGGTCGCGCGGATCAGCGTGTTCAACGAGCACGGCCATGAGTTCTGGCGCGAGGTGGACGCGGAGGGCCGCGGCTATCGCGACCGCGTGCATGGCGCGCTGGAACTGATCGACGAGGCCATGCGCATCGGGTGCGATCCCGGCGAGGTGAGGGTGGCGGCATGACAACGTACGTTCTCGTCCAGGCCAACGCATCGCAGGCCGCGCCCGGCACCGTGCAAGGTGGCGCGGCGGGGTCGAACCTGCCGACCGGCTCACAGGCGGTGTCGGTCGCGGGCGGCGCAGGCGGCGTGCTGAGTGCCCCGCAGAACGGCGCGCTGCAATGGCTGATCACCGGCAGCGGGACCGTCGCGGCGACGCTGCAGGCGGTGGCGAGCAACGACGGCGTGAATTGGGACACGGTGGCGGCGGCGGCGAGCGTGTCGGGCACCGGCGCGGCGAGCGCGATGCAGGTCGTCACGGTGCCGGCGGCGTATTTTTCGGGCTACGTGGTGTCGATCAGCGGCACCGGGGCGTCCGCCAAGGGCACGCTGAATATCTGAGGGTCATCCGATGAAGATGCTGAAGATCGCTGCGGCGCTCGCGCTGCTGGCGCTGCCGGCGCTTGCGCTCCCGGCGCTTGCGCAGATGCCGTTCAAGACCACCCCGCAGACGAACCGGGTGGTGGTGTCCGCGGCCGGTGCGTCCACGCCGATCGCGATCAACGGCTATTCGCCGTCGCAGTTCGCGCCTGCGCTGCTGGTGAACTTCTCGTCCGGCGCGTCCGCGACGGTCGAGGTCGATGTGACCGGCGACCCGGTGGACGGCAGCGTGACGCCGGTGTGGGTGCCGTTCTCCGGGATGACCGGCCTGACCGGCTCGGCGGCGGCGACGCTCGGCGCGCTGGTGACGGGCGTGCGGCTGAACGTGACTTCGTACACCTCGGGCACGATCACGTTCGAGGTCGTCCAGGCGGGGCCGCGCTGATGCGCGCGCTGCTGGTTGCGCTGGCGCTGCTGCTGCCGGGGGCGGCATGGGCGCAGGGATCGCTTGGCCTGGGGGGTGGGGTGCCGTGCTACGCGGGATCGGGCTGCAACCTCGGCACCGGCACGCTGACGGCGCAGGGCGGCACGTTCGGGACGCTGCGCGCGACCAGCGCCGTGGCGCTCACCGGCAGCGGGACGGCGTTGAGTGTAGGGAACAACGCGGTGTTCGGCAACGCCAACACGGATTACCTGACGCTCTCCGGCGGGGCGGCGTCGGCACAGATCAGCACAGCGGGGTTGTTTAATTTTACCCTCAGCAGCACGGGGAGCGCAGGATTCGCGTTCAACGGGCCTGGTGGTCTTGGTGTAATCATTGGAAATCCGTCCTCTCCGGTAACGGGTCGGCTTAATATCAATGCTGGCGAATCAAATAATCCTATTATTTTCAATACAGGAAATTCATCAAATGCAAATCAAGGGATCGCGTTCCAGGCGGCCACTGGCGTCGGGTCGCAAATAATCTTCTCTGAGCCGACATTCACGGGCGCATTCGCAAATCCGGCCGCCAACCCCTACAACTGCAATGGCGTACCGGGGTATGTCCTGATTTGTGGCAACGGCGACCAGACCAGCGGCGGGGGCGCATACAGCCTCAACGTCGTCCACTATTTCGGAGGAGGATCGACGACAGGCGGTCGCATTGTCGTGAATTTCGCCAATATCCTTACCACCACTACCGCCAATACGGGTGCCACGTTCTACCAAGCCGGTAACTTCGACGCGGAAATGCGTGCGAATGCCGGCGGCACATCCACCGCATCACTTGGGAACAACTTTGCGTTTGCTTCTTACGCCCGCCTTGAAAACGGGGCAACGTATTTTGTTGAGAACGCCGCCGTTGAGCACGATCTCTCTATAGAGACCGGCGCATCCGCGAAGAACTTGCACGGTGTTTCCGTCATTCTTCTGTCTACGAACAGCGTTGCGCCGTCGCAGGAAGGGATCGCTTTTGCTGCCGGGCTGCAGAACGGGGGCACTCCCACACTGACCTGCGCGTTTTGCGTCGGACGCATCGACAGCGATAACCCCGTATCTGCTTCCGGGACTCTGTTCGGGTTTTTGCTGGCAACGGGCGAGAGCGCGCAGACGGTCGCGAACGGTGTTGACATCCACAATGTCAGTTTCACCGGCAACTCGTGGAACGACGGCCATGTGTCGTTCACCGGCAACGGCGACGCGCTGATGAACAGTGCCTCGGCGCTCGCCACGACGGCCACAACCGGGTTCCTGCATCTGCCGAATATGGCGGGAGCACCGACCGGAACGCCATCCGTCACAAGCCCGGCGATCGTCGTGAACACCAGCACCAACACGCTCAACATCAACATCGGCGGCAGTTGGTATCACGCCACGCTGACCGCAGGAGCCGGCTAATGCGCCCTCTCATCCTCTCCGCTCTCCTCCTCGCCCCGCTCGCCGCGCAGGCGCAGCAGAAGCCCGACATGGCACTCCTGCCGCGCGCAGCGGTCGAAGCCGCGATCCGCGACGCACAAGCCATCGCGACGCTGCACCCGGACCTCGCCACGCCGGCCGTGCAGGAGGCGTTCGGCGCGCTGGCCGCGTGCCTCGCTGACAACCCGCAGAACGGCCGCACGATGCGCCAGGGCGCCGATCAGTGCCCCGCCGTCACCGAAGCCCTCGCCGCGCAGGAGAAGGCGCTGGCGGACGCGCGGAAGCCTGCCATCAAAACCAATCCGAAGCCCTGACCCCCTGATGGTCCAAGACCCGCTCAAGCCCCGCGCCAGCCGCAAGATCGGCATGTCGCGCATTGACGCGGGCATGAACAAGCTGCCGCCGGTCGCGCCGGGGCGTCGGGCCGGCATGTCCGAGAAGGAACAGGACGCGCTGCTGGAGCGCGCGCGCAAGCGGTACAAGCTCGCCGAGGGCGCCGAAGCGGACAACCGCAGCGAGGGCCTGAAGGATCTGAAGTTCAAGGCCGGCGATCAGTGGCCGTCCGATATCGTGTCGCGGCGCCAGTTCGAGGGGCGCCCGACGCTCACGGTCAACAAAATCCCGACCTTCGTTCACCAGATCACGAACGAGCAGCGGCAGAACCGGCCGGCGATCAGTGTCAACGCGGTCGGCGAGCGCGGCGACGTGCAGGCGGCGCAGATTTTCCGCGGGCTGATCCGAGCGATTGAGCGCGAAAGCTTCGCGGACATTGCCTACGACACTGCATTCGACAACGCGGTGAGTTGCGGGTTTGGGTTCTGGCGCATCCTGACCGATCACGACCGGCCGGACAGTTTCGACCTCGACATCCGCATCCGGCGCATCCGCAACCCGTTCTCGGTCTATCTGGACCCCGCCTGCCAGGAACCGGACGGTTCCGATGCGCGGTTCGCGTTCATCTCCGAGATCGTGCCGCGCGACGAGTTCGAGGCGCGCTATCCGGACGCGCAGCCGATGGCGTGGACCGAGGGCGCGGCCGGGGACAAGCTCGCTGGCTGGGCGACCAAGGACAGCGTGCGTATCGCCGAGTATTTCGAGGTGACGCACGAGGAACGGGAACTCGTGGCGCTCGCCAACGGGCATGTTGGGTGGGAGGACGAACTCGCCGACGAGGTGCGCGTGCAGATCGCGGACGACCCCGCGTTCGTCGTGCGGCGCCGCACCTCCCGCGTGCCGAAGGTGAAGTGGTTCAAGATCACGGCCGTCGAAGTGCTCGAGCAGCGCGATTGGCCCGGCGCGTGGATTCCGATCGTGCGCGTGATCGGCGAGGAGATCGACATCGAGGGCAAGGTGAAGCTCTCCGGCGTGATCCGCTACGCCCGCGACGCGCAGCGCATGTACAACTATGCCGCAACGGCCGAGATCGAGGCGACCGCGCTCGCGCCCAAGGCCCCGTACATCATGGCCGAGGGGCAGCAGGAGGGCCACGAGGACCAGTGGCAGCAGGCGAACAGCAAGAACTTCCCGTTCCTGCTGTATCAGCCGGTGCAGCTTCCGAACGGTCAGCTTGCGCCGCCGCCGGTGCGCCAGGCGCCGGTGCCGCCGCAGGCCGCGTGGCTGCAAGTCAAGCAAGGCGCGGCGCAGGACATGATGGCGACGACCGGCATCCGGTTCGACGCCACGCTGCAGGAGCGCATGACCGACGAGTCCGGCCTCGCGGTGAAGGAACTGCGGCGGAATACCGATGTCGGGAACTACCACTACATCGACAACTTCTCCCGCGCGCTGCGGCATACGGGGGTTCTGCTGATCGACCTGATTCCGAAGGTCTATGACACCCGGCGTGTGCTGACGATCCTGCGCGAAGATGACAAAGAGGAACAGATCGTTCTTGACCCGACGCAAAAGCAGCCTGTGGCGAATCAGCGGGACGCGGTGACGGGGAAAATCCGGCGCGCGTTCAATCCGTCCGAAGGCGAATACGGGATCACGGTCACGATCGGGCCGAGCTACGCGACCAAGCGCATCGAGGCGGCCGAGCAGATGATGGCGTTCGCCCGCGCGATGCCGCAACTGGCGCAGAACGTGGCGGACCTGATCGTGAAGAACCAGGACTGGCCGGGCGCGGAGGAGTTCGCGACGCGGCTCGCCAAGATGCTGCCGCCGGGGCTGCTGACGCCCGATATGAAGGACGTTCCGCCGCAGGTGCAGGCGATGATGGCGCAGATGCAGCGGCAGATTATGATGCTGATGCAAGAGCGTCAGCAGATGATGCGGGCGCTGTCCGACAAGCAGGCGGATCGCGCGGTCGCGCTGGAGAGGATCAACCGGGACTTCGCGGCGAAACTGCTGGCGATCATGCAGAAGGCGGACGCGGCGCAGGCCGATCCGATCGAGCAACTCCACACGATCGCGACCGCGGCAACCGAGTTCGACCGGCTGCTGACGCCGCCGGACCAGCAGGGGCACTGACGTATGGCACGATGGATGATCGGCGCGCTGGCGGGTCTGCTGCTGGCGGGGACCGCGCGCGCGCAGCAGGTCGAGTTGCCCACCGGCGTGCGTTCGTTCGGGGGCGCGGGCATCGCTGCCGCGGTGTCGCCGCAGCCTTCCGGCCAGCCCCTGAAACTGTTCAGCGTCACGGTGTCGGCGGCGAGTGCGGGCTACCTGATGGTGTTCGAGGCAGTGTCGCCTCCCGCATCGGGCGCGGTGGCGTTCCCGCTGCTGCGCTGGTGCGCACCGATCGCGGCGAACGTGCCATACGGGTTCTCCTGGGGCCAGTTCCCCGACCTGTTCAATACGTCGGCGGTGGTGGCGTTCTCCAGCACCGGGTGCGGCACGTACACGCCCGCGACGGCGCTGTGGATCGGGGGGCAGGCGCAATGATGCGGTGGGTGCTGCTGGCGCTGCTGCTGGAGATCGGTGCGGCGCATGCGCAGGCGCCGCAGGTCACGGCGACGCCGTGTTACCAGGGGGCGGCTTGCACGATCGTCGGCGGCAATGTCCCCGCGCAGGTGCCGACGAATGCGGCGCTGAAGGCGCTCGCTGCGGGTGGCTACAGTGTGGTCTATCGTGCCGGGTTCAGCGCGGCCGGCGACGGCGGGGCGATGACCTATGTGTGGTCGTCGTCCGCGTGCAGCCTGAACAGTGGCGCCGGAGACAATGGCAGCCAGGTCGCGCCGAACAGCGGCACGGGCTGCTGGCTGGCCGCGGCGCCCGAACCCTACAGCGTGCTGATATTTGGCGCCGACAAGACGGGTGCTAGCAGCAGCACGGCGGCTGTGCAGGCCGCGCTGGGTTCCGGCGCAACGGCCATCTACTTCCCGCCGGGGACGTATCAGGTCTGCGGCGTCGTGGTGCCGTCCACGTCGCATCTGGTTATCTACGGCAACGGCGTCGCCAGTCAGCTTGTGCAGCCGTCCGGGTGCAGCAGCCCGATTTTCAGTTGGGCGCAGACCGCGATTGCCTACACCGAGGGATACATCCGCGACTTGCTGCTTGATGGCACGAGCGGCGCGGCGGACCTGATCGACACACGCGGCGTCGGCGGCATCACACTGCAGAACCTCTACGTCAACAACATCCCGACCGGCAAGGACGCCATTCTGATCGACGGGGCGGCGTCCACCTATGTGCATGATGACCGCATCCTGAACCTGCAGGTCTATTCGAATACTGCCGGGAATTCAGCCGTTCGGTTCGGGCCTTATTCGTCCGACGATGAATTGTCGAACCTGATTATGAACGGCAATTTTGACGTGGCGTATGCCGTCTATATGGACAGCGGCGCCACCACCATGAAAATGTCCAATTCGCATCCCTACAACGTCACGACGAACATCGTCTATTCCGCAGGCGGTGCAAGCAACCTGCTATTCAGCAACAACACTTTTGACAACGCGCAGGGCGATCTGGTGGCGCTGACGGGCGCCACCAATTCGACGTTTACGCACAATCTGTTTGAGGCGATTCCGGCGTCCCACAGCGGCGCCACGCTTGCCAGCACGAATGCCGTGTCGTTTGTCAACAACCAGTTCTCGGCATCGTCCGGTGCCGCGGCGGCAGTCACGGAGACGGGCACCGCCAACAACACAACCGTCACTGGCGGCAATGTCGGCACGATCGCCAACTACACGGCGCCGTTTGCTTTCGTCGGATCGCAGTCGTATGCGACCGCAGTCGCGGGCTATAATCCGCTCGGC
>JAJZUI010000234.1 GCA_021847175.1 Pseudomonadota bacterium | reverse complement strand
GTGCCTGGGCGTAATCCGCGATCCGCTTCTTCGGGTCGAGCGTCGCGCGCGCGTCGCTGAGGAGCTTGTCCACCGTGAGGTTCTTGTATTTGGCCCAAACGCCGGAACTGTTGAAGAGCGGGAACAGCGTTCCATCCGCGTCCTCGCAGCCACATGACCAGCGGAAGAACGAAACGTCGCCCGCCTGTTTCGGTGTGCCCTCGCGCATGTGCAGGTAGGTTGCGAGATCCACCGTCACGATCTTGGCGTTGATACCGACATTGGCCAGCATCTGCTGCAGCGCCTGCACGACGCGCTGGTCAAACACGGGAGACGTAAGGAAAACGAACTTCGTCTGCGGTGTCACGCCTGCTTCCTTTAGCAACTCTCTCGCGCGCACGGGGTTGTAGCCGTAATCGGGGATGTTCGGGTCGAAGCCAAAACTTGCCGGTGTCAGCGGCTCGTTGACCGGCTTCGCGTAGCCGCTCAGCAACGCCTTGACGAGCACGGTCTTGTCGATCGCCATCGCCGCAGCCTCGCGCACGCGGATATCCTGCATCGGCCCCGAAAGCGCGTTGAGCGCAAGCATCGTCACGCGTTCGGTCGGCGTCCAAAGCACTTTCACCTGTTTGTCGGAGCGCAGCGCGTTGGCGTCGTCGGTGGACAGGATGCGGGTGATATCCGCCTTGCCGGTGCGCACATCGGCGATGCGTGTTGACTCCTGCAGTACCGGATGCATCACCACGCGGGCGAAGGGCGGCTTGCCGCGCCAGTAGCCCTCATTGGCCGCGAGATCGATCTTCACCCCCTGCACGCGGGAGACAAAACGATATGGGCCGCTACCCATCGGGTGCTCGTTGAACTTGGTGTTGCCCAGCTTCTGCACATACGTCTTCGGCACGATGGAGAGTTTGACCAGTTGGGCGAGCAGGACAGGGTAGGGGGTCTTCGTGGTGATCGTGACCTGGTTGGACCCGGTGACAGCGGCACTGGCTATCTCGTCGAGTTGGCTGAGCTGCGGGCTCTTGAACGCCGGGTTGGTGATGCGCTGGATCGAGAACACCACATCCGCGGGCGTCAGCTTGCTGCCATCCTGGAAGCGGATATCGTTGCGGATAGTAAACATAACCTCGGTCGGCGACTTATAATGCCAGGTCGAGGCGACTTGGCCCACGATCTTGCCGCTCGGGTCACGCGTCACCAGGTTGTCGAAGACGTTGCGATAGACGGCGTAGCTGTCGGGATCCCATTGCAGCTGCGGGTCGAGCGACGCTGGATCGCTCGCCAGGTCGACGACAAAACGCTGCTGGCTGGCCTTCGCCGGCGGCGCGTGTCCGATCGCCACGGCAAGTGCAAACACAGGCACGACACGACGCAACGTGATGTTCATCTTTCCCTCCCTCGATGTCATTCGGTCCGGAGTATGCTGAACCGGCGGCGGAAGTTCCAGATCGATGCACTCATCGAATGTGCCCATGAAGGCAGTGATTGTGCCTAGCGCTTACTGCCGCGCTGATCGGGCCTGGCTGCCGCTGCGATGGTGGCTATGAGCTTCACTGCGGCAGGGCTCGGTTCCATGCCGCGGCGGGTAATGACGCCGGCGGCGCGCGGATTGAGGGCCTCGGGGACATCAAGCTGCGTGATGCGGCGATCGCGGAGCTCGCGCACGTAGCCGGCCGCGGCGAAGCTCAAATAAGGGCCGGTCCCGAGCAGCTGATGGCGCAGACGGACAATGTCGGTCTGGATGGCGGGTTCTGGGGCGGGCAATCCCTGCGCGCGGAACAGTCCGTGCAGCCGCTGCACCATCAACGAATGTGGCCCGGGCAGGATCCAGGGATAGGCTGCCAGCGCTGCCAGCCTGATCGAACGGCGCCGGACAAGCGGATGCTCGCGCGCGGCGATGACGCAGTAGCTGTCGGTCTGCAGCGTTTGCCACTCGAGG
Source organism: Pseudomonadota bacterium (assembly GCA_021847175.1). Lineage (GTDB taxonomy): Bacteria > Pseudomonadota > Alphaproteobacteria > Acetobacterales > Acetobacteraceae > JAJXXT01. The sequence continues at coordinate 4,005 of JAJZUI010000234.1, read as the reverse complement.
TCCGGCTCGAGCGCGGGTGAGTCGGGGGTTGCCGCCAACACGAAATCGAGCGCTCCCTCGCGCAGTCGCGCCTTCAGCACGTCATCGGTGCCGCCGAGCACGTGAATGCGTACCTTCGGCCGCTCGGCGCGGAAGGCTGCGATGGCATGCGGCAGCACTGCGCGCTCCCACGAGGGGCCCGCGCCGATGTGGACGCTGCCGGCCGCACCGGCGCGCAAGGCCGCGATCTCCGCGCGTGAGGCGCGCAGCGAAGCTCGCAGGTTGCGAGCGTGGCGAAGCATCGCCTCGCCATAGATGGTCGGACGTACGCCGCGGGCGGTGCGGTCGAAGAGCCGCACGCCGGTTTCGTCCTCCATGCGGCGGATCGCCTTGGTCAGGGCTGGCTGGGTGATGCCAATGGCGGCTGCCGCGGCTCGCAGGCTGCCATGGTCTGCGACGGCGAGGACGTAGTCGACGGACCGGATGTCCATGGGGCAGGCTCCCGGGGCAGAGATTACCAATGGTAATCGCCTATGTTCCTAATCGGACTTGCTCGCCCGTCGCGGTGCTTGTCAACCTCGGCGCATGGAAACGTCCAATCTCGTCTTCATCATGTCGGACGAGCACAGCCGCCGTGTGCTCGGCTGCTACGGCCATCCGATGATCCGCACCCCGAATCTCGATGCACTCGCGGCACGCGGCGTCCGCTTCACGGACGCCTACTGCAACTCGCCAATCTGCGTGCCTTCGCGCGCCTCATTCGCGACCGGGCGTTACGTCCACCAGATCCGCTTTTGGGACAATGGCATTCCTTATGACGGGAGCGTGCCATCCTGGGGACACCGGCTGCGCGAGGCGGGACACGCCGCGGTGTCCATCGGCAAGCTGCATTTCCGTTCGGCCGACGACGACAACGGTTTTACCGAGGAGGTGATGCCGCTGCATGTCATCGAGGGGATCGGCGACCTTACGGGCATGATCCGCGACGACATGAAGCCACGGAAAGTCTCTCTGATGCTGGCGGAGGAGGCCGGGCCGGGCGACAGCGACTATCAGCGCTATGACGACTCCATCACGGAAACGGCGATCGCCTGGCTGCGTGACAAGGCGAAGCATCAGAAGAAGCCTTTCGTGCTCTTCGTTTCACTCGTTTGTCCCCATTTCCCGCTGGTCTCGCGGCCGGAATACTATTCGCTCTATCCCGAGGACAAGGTGCCGTGGCCGTTGCTCTACTCGCCCGACGAGCGGCCGAAACACCCGTTCCTCGAGAAGATGAACGAGACCATCATCTACGACCGTGCGTTCACGCCAGAGAAGGTGCGACGGGCGATCGCTGCCTATTTCGGTATGGTGACCTTCTTGGATCATAACATCGGGCGCATAATTGCCGCGATTGGACAGAACGGGCTCGCGGACACCACGCGGGTGATCTACACGAGCGATCACGGCGACAATCTCGGCAATCGCGGCTTGTGGGGGAAATCCAATCTCTACGAGGACGCGGTGGGTGTGCCGATGATCATGGCCGGCCCCGGCATCCCGCAAGGCATCGTCTGCCACGAGCCGGTCTCGCTCGTGGACGGATTCCCGACGATCCTTGCCTGCGCCGGCGTCGCGCCCAATCCCGCGGACCATGACGTGCCGGGGCGGAACCTGCTCGACGTGGCGCGCGGGCGGGCGCGTCCGGCGACGGTGATGAGCGAGTACCACGCCGTGGGATCCGCGACCGGTGCCTTCATGATCCGCAAGGGCGACTTCAAGTACGTCCACTACGTGGGCATGCCGCCGCAGCTCTTCGACCTCGCGACCGATCCGCTGGAGCAGCGCGATCTCGGCACCGCGCCCGGATATGCAGGCCTGGTCGCCGACTGCGAGCGAGCGCTGCGGGCGGTGGTCGATCCGGACGCCGCCGACGCGCTCGCACGCACCGATCAGGCGGCGCGGATTTCGGCCTTCGGCGGGCGCGAGGCGGTGCTGGCACGCGGCGTGCTCGGCCATTCGCCGGTGCCCGGCGCGAAGGCCAGGATCATGTAGCGATGACGTACACACCACCGTGACGTGAGCCGCGGCGACGCTGTCGCGCAGGGGAGGAAAAACGAGCCATGTCCGCAACGACGGCACCGCCGGGGCAACCGGTCGGATGGTCGCGCAATCGCTGGGTACGCATCCTGGTGATCGCGCTCCTGATGTATATCATCTCGATGATCGATCGAACGAACATCGCCATGGCGATCCCGTCGATGCGCAAAGAGCTCGCGCTCTCGCACGCAGGCATCGGTTTCGCGACCGGCACGTTCTTCTTTGGATATGTGGTGCTGCAGGTGCCGGCGGGCCGGCTCTCCTCTGTCTGGAGCGCCAAATGGGTGATTTTCGGGCTGCTGATTTTCTGGGGCCTGATCTCGGCCTCCACCGCGCTGGTGCGGACCGAGGGCGAGCTGATCGCCAACCGCTTCATCCTCGGTATCGCCGAGGGAGGCGTGCTCACGTCTACCCTGGTGCTGATCCGGAACTGGTTCACCCGCGAGGAGCGGGCGCGCGCGAACACCATCTTCTTGATGAGCCTCGCCCTCGGCTCGGTCATCGCGAACCCGATTTCCGGCGTGGTGCTGCGCTACTCCACCTGGCAGTGGATGTTCGTCATCGAGGCAGTGCCGTGTTTCGTCTGGGCGGCCTTCTGGGCGTTTGCGATTGCTGACCGACCCGAGCAGGCGTCCTGGATGCCGGAGGTCGAGCGGACGCGCCTGGTCGCGGCGCTTAATGCGGAGCGGGGGACGGAGGCGCCGCTCCGCGGACACTGGCTGTCCGCCATGTGGCATCCCGGGATCCTGGTCATTGCTGTCTATAACTTCCTTGCCCTCGCCGCGAACTGGGGGGTGACGATCTGGCTGCCGAGCGTGCTCAAGCAGGCCGGCCTTTCGATCCTCAGCGTCGGGCTGCTCAGCGCCATTCCGTTCGCCGCTGGCGCCGCGATGATGCTCGTCGTCGCCTTCAGCAGCGACCGCCGGATGGAGCGGAAATGGCACACCGTGGTGATGAGCGCGCTGTCCGGCGTGTTCCTACTCGCCGCCCAACTCTCGGGCGAGCATGCTATCGCCATGACAATCCTGCTGCTGACGCTGTCCTTCGCGTGCTTCTATGGCCGGTTCGGGCCATTCTGGGCGCTGCCGTCGGAGGTGCTGCCAGCCTCGGTCGCGGGCGTGGGCATCGCCGTCATTAACGGCGTCGGCAATCTCGGCGGCTTTGCGGGGCCATTTGCCTTCGGCGCGATACGTCACGCGACCGGCAGCTTCACGCTGGCGCTATCCCTGGCCGGCCTGTCGCTGGTGATCTCGGCGGCAGTGCTGGTGGCGCTGCGCATGCCGGGGCGTGCCGCGGTGCTCGCTGCGCGCCCCGCGGAGTAGCTCGGGCGGGAGCAGAATGTAGGCGTTCTGCTCCCCACCGAACTGCAACGGCTTCATCGTGAGTCCGCGTGCGTATTGGGCTCTGACCCATTTTCCGTGGAATCTGCCGGCACCTGGTTCTGGGTTACTGAGGGATCCAAGGCCGCGTGCGATCGTTTCCGCGCTTCCAATCTGGTGCCAGATGGCTTCGTCGTGGACAACGTGGTGATGGACGGGATCACAGCGCTGATCACGGTGCGTTCCGCGGCCAAGGCGAGCGCCTGTCCCGGTTGCGGGATCCGATCCGAGCGGATCCACAGCCGATGTGGCCGGCGTTTGGCGGACCTGCCGATTGCACGGCGCCCGGATCCCCTCATGGTTTGGGTCCGCCGCTTCTACGGCAACGCCGTCCTGTACGGCGGACGCGTCTTCGCCGAACGTCTTGAGGTAACGTGCTTGCCCCATGGGTGCGCCGGACGACGCGGCTCGACCACATCGTCCATTATTTCGGCCTCGCCCTGGGCGGCCGGCCTGCCACCAGCTTTGCGTGCAAGCCCATTCAGCGCGGCCGCGACGTTATGAGCTTCGTCCCCGGTATGGATGCGTGACCGTAGCCGCCCTGTTACCCAAAACCTTGGAGATCGGA
>JAJZUI010000012.1 GCA_021847175.1 Pseudomonadota bacterium | reverse complement strand
CGCGCGGCGGTTCGGGGCGCCGGGGCTGGGGTGGCGGCGACACGGGACGTCTTCTTGCTGGCGCTCATGGCTGCTCCGGGGGATGTCCATCCAGGATAAGCCCGCCACGCGGCGCCTGGAAGCGGGCGCCTGGAAGCGGGCGCGCGCCCATGCGATGATGCCGCACCAGGAGGGCTGGGCCGATGCGCGCCATATACGTGATGATCAAATGCGAGATGGGGGCCGCCTATCGCGTGGCCCAGATCGCCGCCGACACGATCGAGGAACTCTCGGAGCTGCACTCCACCTCGGGCCAGTACGACCTGCTCGGCAAATTCTACCTCGACCCCGCGCAGGACACCGGCCTCTTCGTCACCGAGAAACTGCAGACCATCCCCGGCGTGAAGGACACCTACACGCTCATCACCTTCAATGCCTTCGTCGGCGGCAGTCCCTGATCCTGCCCGCGGCGCCGGCTCAGGCCGGCCTCAGCACATGCACGGCGCGGCTCGCGATCAGCCCCGCCGTCTTCTCCCGATAGGCCAGCATGTGCGGCGCCTTCGCGTGCGCCGCCAGCGCCTCCGCACTCGCCCATTTCTCGATCACCACAAACGAGTCGTTCCCGAAACGGGTTTCCGCAGCCGGATCATGGTCCACCGCTGCGCCATACTCGATGCACCCGTCCTCCGCCCGCACCGCGGGCACATTGGCGCGGAACGCCGCCAGGATCTCCTCGCGCCTGCCCGGCTTCGCCGTGATGAACGCCAGCACGTGGATCATCTGCCCTGCTCCCGTTACCCCGCCTCGGCCGCCGCGCGCCCGCGCCGCGCCGCATAGAGCTCGAGCCGCCGTGCCGCCACCGGGCTCATCGCCGCCGCTCCCTCCGCTGCCGGCGCCGCCGGCAGTTTCTCGGCGTGGTGGCATGCCGCCTGGTGCCCGCCCTCCAGCACCCGCAGCGCCGGCACCTCCACCCTGCAGCGCTCATCCGCGAACGGGCAGCGCGTGTGGAAATGGCAGCCGGGCGGCGGGTTCATCGGGCTCGGCACATCGCCGCCCGGAATCTGGCGCGCGGTGTCGCGGTGCGGATCGGGCCGCGGGATCGCGGCAAGCAGCGTGCGCGTGTACGGGTGCCGAGGGTTGGCGAACAGCGCATCCTTCGCCGCCAACTCCACGATCCGCCCCAGGTACATCACCGCCACGCGGTCGGCCATGTGCTTCACCACCGCGAGGTCGTGCGCGATGAACAGGTATGAAAGCCCCAGCCGCGCCTGCAGATCCTTCAACAGGTTCACCACCTGCGCCTGGATCGACACGTCGAGCGCGGAAACCGGCTCGTCGCACACCACCAGCGCCGGCTCCACCGCCAGCGCCCGCGCGATCCCGATGCGCTGCCGCTGCCCGCCCGAGAACTCATGCGGATAGCGCTGCACATGGTACGATGCGAGCCCCACCAGCCCCAGCAACTGGTTCACCCTCGCGCGCCTGGACGCCTTGTCGCCGATGCCGTGCACCAGCAGCGGCTCCTCCAGGATGTCGCCCACCGTCATGCGCGGGTTGAGGCTCGCGAACGGGTCCTGGAACACGATCTGCATCCGCCGCCGCAGCTTGCGCAGCGGCTCGCCGCGCATCTGCGTGATATCCGTGCCCTCGAAACGCACCGTCCCGGCCGTCGGCTCGATCAGCCGCAGCACCAGCCGCGCCGTCGTGGACTTGCCGCACCCGCTCTCGCCCACCAGCGCCAGCGTCTCGCCGCGCCCCAGCGAAAACGAAACCCCATCGACCGCCCGCACGGAGCCGACATGCCGGCCGAACAACAGGCCGCGCTTCACCTCGTAGTACTTGGCGAGGTTCTCGACCTCGAGCAAAGCGCCGCTCATGCCGCCACCATCGCCTCGACCGGCGCGTTGATGCACGCAGCCTCGTGCCCAGCGGCCACCACGCGCAGCGACGGCACGTCCACCTGGCACGCCCCGGTCGCGAACACGCAGCGCGGATGGAACCGGCACCCCGTCGGCAACTGAAATGGCGGCGGCACCGCGCCCTCGATCGCGAGCAGCCGCTCGCGCGTCTCCTCCACCCGCGGAATGCTGCCGAGCAGCCCCAGCGTGTAGGGATGCTGCGGATCGTCGAAGATCGCCGAGGTCGCGGCCTTCTCCACCACGCGCCCGGCGTACATCACCGCGACCTCGTCGGCCATTTCCGCCACCACGCCGAGGTCGTGCGTGATCAGAATGATCGCCATGCCGGTCTGGCCCTGCAGGTCGCGCAGCAGGTCCAATATCTGCGCCTGCACCGTCACATCCAGCGCCGTGGTCGGCTCGTCGGCGATCAGCACGTCGGGCGAGCACGCCAGCGCCATCGCGATCATCACCCGCTGGCGCATGCCGCCCGACATCTGGTGCGGGTACTCATCGAGCCGCCGCTCGGCGGCCGGGATCCGCACCCTGTCCAGCGCCGCGATCGCGCGCTTGCGCAGGTCCGCATGCGTCGCCCCCTTGTCGTGCGCGCGCATCGCCTCGACGATCTGCGAGCCGATGGTGAAAACCGGGTTCAGGCTCGTCATCGGCTCCTGGAAGATCATCGCGATGCGCCGCCCGCGCACCTGGCGCATCTCGGCATCGGACAGCGTCAGCAGGTCCTTGCCCTCCAGCAGCACCCGCCCCGCGGCGACCGTCCCCGGCTGCGGGACCAGCCGCATCACCGAGAGCGACAGCATGGACTTGCCGCACCCGCTCTCGCCCACGATCCCCAGCGTCTTCCCACGCGCGACCGCGAGCGACACGCCGTCCACCGCGGCAACCTCTCCGCCATGGGTGCGGAACACGGTCCGCAGACCCTCGATCTCCAGCAACGATGTCACGTGATGCGTCAGTCCCGTTGATTCAGCTTCGATAGTCCGGCCGGTCGTTCTCCACCAGCCGCAGCGCGGAGGCCCAGGCCATCGCCGCGTGCGCCTCGGCCCCCTGCTCGCTGCCGGCGGCAAACTGCTCCGCCACGCGCCGCGCCACCGCATCGGGCATCGGCCGCAGCGCGGCACCCCCGGACTGTGCCGCAACCTGCGCCTGGCACGCCCGCTCCAGGAAATAAATCTCGAGGAACGCCTCCGGAATGCTGCGCCCGCAGGCAAGCAGCCCGTGGTTGCGCAAAATCATCGCCCTGTTGGCGCCGAGATCCGCCACCAGCCGCTCCCGCTCGTCGGTGTCGAGCGCGATCCCCTCGTAGTCGTGATACGAAAGCCGTCCGAAGAACCGCGCCGCATGCTGCGACAGCGGCAGCAGCCCACCCTCCTGCGCGGAGACCGCGATCCCGGCCGCCGTATGCGTATGGATCACGCAGGCCAGGTCCGGCCGCGCCGCGTGGATCGCCGAATGGATCACGAACCCCGCCCGGTTCACCTCGCTTTCCGGGCGCTCGTCGACGCACCGCCCCTCGAGGTCGATCTTCACCAAGTCGGATGCGCGCATCTCGTGGAACAGCACGCCATACCTGTTGATCAGGAAGTGATGCGCCGCGCCCGGCACCCGCGCGCTGATATGGGTGTAGATGAAGTCGGTCATCCGAAAATGCGCCACCAGCCGGTACAGTGCGGCCAGGTCGCAGCGCAGCTGCCACTCGACGGCGCTGACGCCCGCCGCCCCCGGCCTGGCTGCGACATTCATGGCAAGTCTCCCTTCTCCCGGCCGGACTCTCCGCCGCGCCGCGCGCCCGGTCAAGCGAGAGCCGTGCCAGACCCTCGCCGCTTGCCCATCCGGCCCCGATCGGCCAGCCTCGCGTGAGGAGAACGCCCCATGGAAACCGCGCTCGAACGCGCCCTGCTCGCCACGCGCTGGATGCTGCTGCCCCTCTTCGCCTCGCTGCTCCTCGGCGTCGTCGCGATCTACGGCCTCGTCATCCGCGAGATCATCCACGCAGCCTCCCTGCTCCCCGCCGGCTCGGAGATCGACATCATCATCGCCATCCTCAACGTCCTCGACTTCGTGCTCGTCGCCAATCTCCTGGTGATGGTCGCCGTCGGCTCCTACGAAAGCATCATCTCGCGCTTCAACGTCACCGAGGGCGCGGAGATGCCGGAGTGGCTCGGCAAGCTCGACAGCAGCAACGTCAAGGTGAAGGTCGCGGTCGCCATCGTCATGATCTCGGCGATCCACCTGCTGCAACTTTTCCTGCGCCACGGCTCCAGCCAGAGCCTGCTTGTCTACGCGGCCGTGCATCTCGTCTTCGTCGCCTCCGCGGTGCTGCTCGGCTGGCTCGACCGCCTCGGCCGCGCCGGCCACTGAACCCGCTCACCGCGCCCGGCGCAGCAGCAGGAAGAACCGCGAGGACAGCAGCGCCGCCGCCGTCGTCAGCCCCGCCACGATGCCGATCCACAGCCCGGCGATCCCCACGCCCGCCGGAAACGCCAGCGCGTAGGCCAGCGGCAGTCCCACGCACCAGTAGCTGAACCCGGTGATCGCCACCGGCACCCGCGCGTCGCGCAGCCCCCGCAGCGCCCCGATCGAGGTCACCTGCAACCCGTCCGAAAGCTGGAAGATCGCCGCGAGATGCAGCAGCACCACGGAGGTCGCGAGCACCCCCGCATCCGCGGTGTAGAACCCCGCCAGCACGCGCGGCACCAGCACCATGGCGCAGGCCGCCAGCGCCTGGCTCGTCAGCGCCAGACCCATCCCCGCCATCGCCGCCCGCCGCGCCCCCACGCGGTCGCGCGCCCCCATCGCGTGCCCGACGCGCACCGTCGTCGCCATGCCGAGCCCGAGCGGCACCATGAAGCTGATCGAGCCCAGGTTCAGCACAACCTGTTGCGCGCTCGCCGCCACCGCCCCGAACCGCGCCGCCAGCAGCCCCGTGGCAGTGAACAGCCCCACCTCCAGCAACACCGCCCCTGCCATCGGAATGCCGAGATGCAGCAACTCGCGCACCTCCTCGCCGCCCGGCCGCAGCGCCCCCGCGAAGATCTCCTGCGCATGCAGCCGCCGCCGCGCGAACCACACGAGCCCCACGGCGACGGCGGCATCGATCCATGTCACCACCGCCTCGGCCACACCGGCGCCGAGCGCCCCCAGCCGCGGCACGCCGAGCCGCCCGTACATCAGCGCGAAGGCGATCGGCGCCAGCAGCGCGAGCCCCAGCACGCCGATCGCGAGCGTCGGGCGCGTCCAGCCGCAGCCCTCCCACAACCCGCGGCACGCCAGCAGCAAGCCCAGCGCCGGCAACGCAAACGAAGCGGAGCGCGCCACGTCGATCGCCCCCGCGCGCAGCACGCCGACCACCCCCACGCCGTCGATCAGCACCGGTGCCGCGACCCACAGCACCGCGCCCACCAGGCACCCCGCGACCACCCCGATCCACGCGGCGGCCACGAACGCCGGCCCGATCGCCGCATGCTCGCCCGCGCCGCGCCGGTGCGCGATGCTCGGCGCCACCGCCATCTGGATCCCGATCAGCGCCATCAGCCCGAGGTTCCACACCCCGGCGCCGACCCCCACGGCCCCAAGCACGTCGGGCCCGAGATGCCCGCCGAGCACGACGAGCGCCGTGTTCTGCCCCACGATCGCGAGCTGCCCGAGCACGATCGGCGCCGCCAGCAGCAGCGTCGCGCCCAGCTCCGCCCGTACCAGGTCCCGGCGCCGCCCGAAGGCGGCCGCGCTCAGTGGATCTCGCCGGACTTTTTCAACGCGGCCGCCATCTTCTTCGCGTTGAAGCCCTTGGCCCTCGCCATGTCGAGAATCACCTTCTCCCGCCGCGACACCAGGTCGATCGCCGCCGGCAGCTTCGTGACGCAATCCGCGGGGATCACCACCGCGCCGTGATAGTCGGCGTGGATCACGTCGTCATGGTGCGCGTGCATGCCCATCACGTTCACCTCGCAGTTCATCTGCACCATGTGCACATGCGCGTGGCTCGGCACCACGCAGCGCCCGACGATCTGGAACCCAGGCGCCCACATGTCGAGGTCGCGGAAGCCCCCGTCCGTTACGCACCCGATCACGCCGAGCGCCTTGTGCACGGTGCTCTGCACCTCGCCCCAGAACGCGCCGTACCCCGGCTGGTCATCGAGGTCCTGGATCACGGCGATGGTCGGCATCTCGCCGGCCTCCACATAGCTGTACCAGTCCTCGCGCGCCGGGATCGGCCCGCGCGGCTTTTCCTTGGAGCGGATCAGCCCGGTCCGCGCCAGGCCCACGATCGGCGGCAACTTGCGGTCCACGCAGACCATCGGCGCCGTCGTGAACCCCATAGCGCGCCGCTCCGGCACCACGATCTCGAGCCCGTTGCAGATCGTGGGCGTGTCCCATTGCCGCAGCGCCTCCAGGTCGGCACGCGTGAACAACGGCTTGGCCGGCGTCTTCGCCATCGTCTTCCTCCCGTTTCGCATTCGGCCCACCATGCCGCCTCGGCGCGGTTTCGCCAACCGCGCGCGCAGCATGGCCGACGCGCCTGCGCTAGCGGAACCGTTCCGGCGAATACGGCGCGGGATCGATCACCGGCCTGTTCCCCGAGATCAGGTCCGCCACCAGCCGCCCGGTGATGGCGCCGGACGCGAGCCCGATATGCCCATGCCCGAACGCCAGCACCACGCTCGGGCAATCCCGCGCCGGGCCGATGCAGGGCAGGCTGTCCGGCAGCGACGGCCGGTGCCCCATCCAGAACTTCACGCGCGAAGCCGGCAGGTCACGCGGCAGCCCCGGGAACGCGCGCAGCGCCACCTTGCGCAGCACCTCCGCGCGCTTCCAATTGGGCGCTGCCTTCAGTCCCGCGATCTCCACCTGGCCCGCAATGCGCAGCGCGCCCTCCATCAGCGTCGCCACCATCTTCCCATCGCTTGGCATCACCGGGATCCGCGGCCCGCTCTCCGGGTCGAGGACCGCCGCGTGATACCCGCGCTCGGTCTCGAGCGGCACCTTGCTTCCCACCGCCCGCGCCAGCGCCTTGGACCGCGCGCCGGCCGCGATCACCGCGCCGTCGCAGGGGATCGGCTCGCCGTCCGTCTCCACGCCCCGCAGCTTGCGCCCGACATGCGCGAAGCCCGTCGCCTTGCGCCGCACCCGCACGGCGCCGCGCCGCTCCGCCAGCGCCACGAGTGCCGCGACATACGCGCCCGGATCGAGGCAGTGCGCCCCGTCCTCCACCATCAGCCCGAACGTATAGCGCCGGTCCAGCTCCGGCACGCGCTGGCGCAGCTCTCCCTCGTCGAGCTCCAGCCACCGCACGCCCTGCTCGGCGCGGACCTTCCAGCCGTCCGCCTCCGCCTCGAAATCCGCCCGGCTCGGAAACACGTAGATCACGCCAGTGCGCCGCACGAGGTGCCCGACCCCCGCCTCCTCCGCCAGCGCCGCGTGCCGCTCCGGGCAATCGGCCACCAGCGGGCGCAGCGCGCGCGCGATCCGCCGCACCCGCTTCCAGTCCCGCCCCGCCGCGGCGAAGCGCCACAGCCACGGCAGCGCCCGCGGCAGGTACCGCCAGCGGATGGTCAGAGGCCCCAGCGGGTCCATCAGCCAGCCGGGCACCTTGCCGCGTATGCCCGGGTACGTCTCCGGCAGCACCGAGGATGTCGAGAGCCACCCGCCATTGCCGTAGCTCGCGGCCTGCTCGCCCCCCGGCTCGCCGGGATCGAGGATCGTCACCTCGTGCCCGTCGCGCAACAGTTCCAGCGCCGAAACCGCACCCACGATCCCCGCCCCGATAACAACGACCTGCATCTTCCCCAGCGCCCTCCGACGCGCCACCATACGCCTCCCATGTGAGGAGAAAACCCATGATCATTGAGATGCGCGTCTATCGCTGCGTGCCCGGCCGCCTGCCCGATCTGCTCGCCCGCTTCCGCGACCACACGCTGAAGATCTGGGAGAAGCACGGCATCAGGCAGGCCGGCTTCTTCACCACCCTGATCGGCGAGAGCAACCAGGAGCTGACCTACTTCCTCGCCTGGGAGAGCCTGGCCGACAAGGAGAAGAAGTGGGCTGCCTTCATGTCCGATCCCGTCTGGATCGAGACCCGCGCGAAGACGGAGGCGAACGGCCAGATCGTCGCCAACATCACCTCCCAGCTTCTCGTCCCCACCGACTTCTCCGCGGTGAAATAGCGCCATGTCCGCGATACGCCGCTGGATTCTTCCCGAGCCCGGCGGCGTCGAGCGCCTGGCGCTCGACCACGCGCCGCGCCCGCCGCTCGGTCCGCGCCAGGTGCGCGTGGCCGTGCGCGCCTGCTCGCTCAACTATCGCGACCTCTCCGTCGCCCGCGGTCTCTACGGCCGCGGCGGCGTGCGCGCGAACCTGGTCCCGCTCTCGGACGGCGCCGGCGAGGTCGTGGAGGTCGGCGCCGAGGTCAGCCGCGTCCGGCCCGGTGCCCGCGTCGCCGGCATCTTCATGCAGCGCTGGATCGCCGGCGGGATCACGTCGGAGGCCGGCGCCTCCGCCCTCGGCGGCGCGCTCGACGGCATGCTCGCCGAAGAGGTCGTCCTCGACGAGGACGGCCTCGTTACGATCCCCGACCATCTCTCCTACGCCGAGGCCGCCTGCCTGCCCTGCGCCGCTGTCACCGCCTGGCACGCGCTCGTCGAGCACGCATCGCTCAAGCCGGGCGAGACCGTCCTCGTCCAGGGCTCCGGCGGCGTCTCGATCTTCGCGCTGCAGTTCGCCCGCATGATCGGCGCGCGCGTCATCGCCACCTCGTCCTCGGACGTCAAACTCGGCCGCCTGCGCGCCATGGGCGCCGAGACCGGTATCAACTACCGCACCCACGTCGAATGGCAGGAGGCGGTGCTCGCTGCCACCGGCGGGCGCGGCGTCGACACCGTGGTCGAGGTCGGCGGCGCCGGAACCCTGGCCCGCTCCATCCACGCCGTGCGCCTCGGCGGCTCCATCAGCCTCATCGGCGTGCTCACGGGATCGGCGATGCTCGACCCTACGCCGCTGATGCGCCGCTCCATCCGCCTCGGCGGCATCTATGTCGGCTCGCGCGCGATGTTCGAGGCGATGAACGCCGCCATCGCCGCCAACGAGATGCGCCCGCTGATCGACGCCACCTTCCCCTTCGCCCGCGCGCCGGACGCCTACCACCACCTGATGGCGGCGCAGCACATGGGCAAGGTTGTCATAACGATGCCGTAAGAAAAAGGACGGGGGGCCTCAGGCCCCCCGCAAACCGCCGAAAAGCCAGGACAAGTCAGCCGGCGGCGGCGACCGCGCGCTTTGCCATCACGCCGACCAGATGCGCGCGATACTCGGCACTCGCGTGGATGTCGCTGTTCAGCCCATCCGCTGGCGTCTTCACGCCCGCGACCGCGTCCGCCGACCAGTTCTTCGCCAGCGCCTCTTCCATCGCCTTGTGCCGGAACACGCCGTTCTGTCCGGCCCCCGTCACCGCGACGCGCGTGCCCTTCGGCCCCTTGGCCACGAAGACCCCCACCATCGCATACCGCGAGGCGGGGTTGGCGAACTTCATGTACGCCGCCTTCGCCGGGACCGGAAACACCACGGAAGTGATCACCTCACCCTGCTCCAGCGCGGTCGCGAACATGCCCTGGAAATAATTGTCCGCTTCGATCCGTCGCTTGTTGGTGACGATCGTCGCGCCCATCGCCAGCACCGCGGCCGGATAGCACGCGGAAGGATCGTTGTTCGCGAGGCTGCCCCCGATCGTCCCGCGATGCCGCACCGCCTCGTCGCCGATATTTCCGGCGAGCTTCGCCAGCGCCGGGATCGCCCGCTTCACGTCGGCGGAGGCCGCCACCGTCGCGTGCGTCGTCATCGCCCCGATCTCCACCGTCTCGCCGGAGACCTTGATCCCCGAGAGCCCCAGCGCCGCCAGGTCCACCACCTTGGACGGCTTGTTCAGCCGCTGCTTCAGCACCGGGATGAACGTCATGCCGCCGGCCAGCGCCTTGGCATCGCCATCCCCGGCAAGGATCGACGCCGCCTCCGCCAGGGCCTTCGGCTTCAGATACTCGAAATCGTACATCTTGCTCTCCCGTTACTCCGCCGCCATCCGCGGCGCGCCCTGGATGATGGACCAGATCTTCTGCGGACTCGCCGGCATGTCCAGATGCCGCACGCCATAATCGGAAAGCGCGTCCACCACGGCGTTGATCACCGCCGGCGGCGAGCCGATCGCCCCCACCTCGCCGCAGCCCTTCACGCCGAGCGGGTTGTGGGTGCACAGCGTGGTCTCCGTGCCGACCTTGATGTTCGGCAGATTGTCCGCGCGCGGCATCGTGTAGTCCATGAACGAGCCGGAAAGCAGCTGACCGTCCTGGTCATAGACCGCGTTCTCCAGCAGCGCCTGGCCGATCCCCTGCGCCACCCCGCCCTGCACCTGGCCCTCGACGATCATCGGGTTCACCACCCGCCCCACGTCATCCACCGCGGTAAAGTTCACCACCGAAACGACCCCCGTCTCGGCGTCGATCTCCACCTCGCAGACATGGCAGCCGCCGGGATAGGTGAAGTTCTTCGGGTCGTAGAACGCGGTCTCGTCGAGCCCCGGCTCCAGCTCCTCGATCGGGTAGTTGTGCGGCACATACGCCGTGAGCGCGATCTCGCTCAGCGTCTTGCTGCGGTCGGTCCCCGCCACCGTGAACTTTCCGTCCTTGAACTCCACGTCCTCCACCGCGGCCTCCAGCAGATGCGCCGCGATCTTCCTCCCCTTGGTGATGATCTTGTCCATCGCCTTCACCATGGCGCTGCCGCCCACCGCGAGGCTGCGGCTGCCATAGGTGCCCATGCCGAACGGAATCTTGCTGGTGTCGCCGTGCACCACCTCGACCTGCGAGAACGGCACGCCCAACTGGTCGGAAACCAGCTGCGCCATCGTCGTCTCGTGTCCCTGCCCGTGGCTGTGCGTGCCGGTGAACACGGTCACGCTACCGGTCGGATGCACGCGGATATTCGCCACCTCATAAAGGCCCGCGCGCGCGCCCAGCGAGCCCACCACCTTGGACGGCGCAATGCCGCACGCCTCCAGGTACGTGGACATGCCGATGCCGCGCAGCTTGCCCTTCGCCTTCGCCGCCGCCCGCCGCGCCGGGAACCCGGCCCAGTCGGCATGCTTCATCGCGGCATCCAGCGTGCTGACGTAGTCGCCGCTGTCGTACTGCAACGCGACCGGCGTCTGGTACGGGAACGCATCCTTCGGGATGAAGTTCTTGCGCCGTATCTCGACGCGATCCATCCCGGTGTCGCGCGCCGCCACGTCCACCAGCCGCTCAAGCAGGAAGCTCGCCTCCGGCCGCCCCGCGCCGCGATACGCATCCACGGGCACGGTGTTGGTGAACACCGCCTTCACCTCGGCATAGATCGCCGGCGTCTTGTACACCCCCGCGAGCAGCGTCGCGTAGAGGTAGGTCGGCACCGCCGGCGCGAAGGTCGAGAGGTAGGCGCCCATGTTGCACAGCGTCTTCACCCGCAGCGCCAGGAACGTCCCGTCCGCCGCCAGCGCCAGCTCCGCCGTGCTCACGTGGTCGCGCCCATGCGCGTCGGACATGAAGCTCTCGTTGCGCTCCGCCGCCCACTTCACCGGCTGCGCCAGCTTGCCGGAAGCCCAGGTGACGATCGCTTCCTCGGCGTAATGATAAATCTTGCTGCCGAACCCGCCGCCCACGTCCGGTGCGACCACCCGCAGCTTGTGCTCGGGGATCTGCAGCACGAACGCGCCCATCAGCAGCCGGATCACATGCGGATTCTGGCTGGTGGTGTAGAGCGTGTGCTCGCCCGTCGTCGGATCGTACTCGCCGATCGCCGCGCGCGGCTCCATCGCGTTCGGGATCAGCCGGTTGTTCGTGAGATCGAGCTTGACGGTCTTCGCCGCCTTCGCGAAGGCCGCGTCCACCGCGCCCTTGTCGCCGATCTCCCAATCATAGCAGACGTTGCCCGCCGCACCTTCGTGCACCTGCGCGGCCCCGGGCTTGACCGCGTCGGTCACCGTCGCGACCGCCGGCAGGTCCTTGTAGTCAACGACGAGCTTCTCGGCTGCGTCCTTCGCCTGCTGCTTCGTCTCCGCGATCACCACAGCGACCGGGTCGCCGACATGGCGCACCTTGCCGCTCGCCAGAACCGGATGCGCCGGCTCGGCCATCGGCGAGCCGTCCTTGTTGTGGATCTGCCACCCGCAGGGCAGCCCGCCGATCCCCGTCAGGTCCGCCGAGGTATAAACCGCGACCACCCCCGCCGACGCCTTCGCCGCCGCGGTGTCGATGCCGCGCAGTTCCGCGTGCGCGCGGTCGCTCCGCTTGATATAGGCGTAAAGCTGGCCCGGCCGGTTGATATCGTCCACGTAATGGCCGTGACCGCTGATGAAGCGCAGGTCTTCCTTGCGCTTCATCGATGCGCCGATGCCCTCGAACGGTGCGTTCATGAGGTCTTGCCTCCCTTGGCTCGCTCCTCTGGGTGCAACGGGAATCCGCGCACCCGCCTTCTCCGCGTGTCGTCAGCCTCGCCGTTTGTTCCCCGGCTTATTCCGCCGCCATCTTCTTGCCGTGCATCAGCGGCCAGGCGGCGGCAATCGCCTTGACGATGTTGTGATAGCCCGTGCAGCGGCAGAGATTGCCCTCGAGCCCGTGGCGGATCTGCTCTTCCGTGAGCCCCTCGGGATGCGAGTTCACCAGGTCGATCGCGCTCATCACCATGCCCGGCGTGCAGAACCCGCACTGCAGTGCATGATGCTCGCGGAACATCTCCTGCATCGGGTGCAGCGTGCCGTCCGGCTTCGCCAGCCCCTCGATCGTCGTCACCTTCGCGCCATCCGCCTGCATCGCCAGCATCGTGCAGGACTTCACGGAGGTGCCGTTCACATCCACCACGCAGGCACCGCACTGGCTGGTGTCGCAGCCGACATGCGTGCCCGTCAGCCCCAGCTTCTCGCGCAGCAACTCCACCAGGAGGGTGCGGCCCTCGACCTCGACCGTGTGGCTCTTGCCATTCACCGACAGTGTGACCTGCGGCATGAAAATCCCTCCCCTGCGGTTCGTCCCGCCGGCCTATCGCGCCGGCCGCAATTGCGTGCGGGGCAATGTCGCCGCTGCCCCCGGCCCGGTCAAGCGCCGCATTTTGAAAAGCCGAGGCGTTATGCCTCTGCACGCATAACGCTTGCCCGCGGTTTCAGGCCGCGGCGGGAACCACATCGAGATGGCACGCCGAGCTCTGCCCCGCCGCGCGCGGACGCAGCTCCGGCTCCTCGCTGCGGCAGCGGTCGAACGCGAACGGGCAGCGCGTATGAAACCGGCACCCCGACGGCGGATTGATCGGGCTCGGCACGTCGCCCTTCAGGATCATCCGCTGCCGCTTCACGCTCGGGTCGGGCACCGGCACCGCCGAGAGCAGCGCCCGCGTGTAGGGATGGTGCGGCGAGGCAAACAGTGTGCGCCGGTCCGCGATCTCGACGATCTTGCCGAGATACATCACCGCCACCCGGTGCGTCAGGTGCTCGACGATCGCGAGGTCGTGGCTGATGAACATCAGCGCGAGCCCCAGCTCGTCCTGCAGGTCGGCGAGCAGGTTCACGATCTGCGCCTTCACCGACACGTCGAGGGCCGAGACCGCCTCGTCGCAGACGATGATGTCGGCACCGGGAGCCAGCGCCCGCGCGATCCCGATGCGCTGGCGCTGCCCGCCGGAGAACTCGTGCGGCAGCCGCTTCATCGCGTCGCGCGGCAGTTGCACCTTGTCCATCAGCCCCGCCACCCGGTCCCACAGCTCCGAACCCGACGCGAGGCCGAAATTGACGATCGGCTCGGCGACGATCTGGCCCACCGAAAGCCGCGGGTTGAGGCTGGAGAACGGGTCCTGGAACACCACCTGCATACGCCGGCGCAACGGCCGCAGCTTCCCCGCGGGCAGGTTGTCGATGCGTTCGCCGTCGAGCCACACCTCCCCGTCCGTCGGGTCGAGCAGGCGCAGCACCGCCCGCCCCACGGTCGATTTGCCGCAGCCGCTCTCCCCCACCAAGGAAAGCGTCTCGCCGCGGTCGATGTGGAACGTCACCCCGTCCACCGCGTGCACCGCGCCGCGCCTGCCCCCGAACAGCCCGCCCTTGAGCGGGAAATGCTTCACCAGCGCGTTGACCTCGATCAGATGCGCGCTCATGCCGCTGCCCTTCGCGTCGCGAGCAGATGGCAGGCCACGAGATGCTCGGCCTGCGTCCCCGCGCCGGAATCGATGGCCGCCGGCACCACCTGGCGGCACACCTCCATCACGTGCGGACAGCGCCCCGCGAAGGCGCAGCCCGGAAGCGGCTTGCGCAGGCTGGGAACCTGGCCCGGAATCTCCGTGAGCCGCCCCCGCCCTGCCTCGCCAAGCGAGGAGCCGAGCTTCGGCACCGCCGCGAGCAGCCCCTGCGTGTAGGGATGCATCGGCGAGGCGAACACGGCCGCCGCCGTCCCCTCCTCCACCTTGCGCCCCGCGTACATCACCACCACGCGCTCGGCCATCTCCGCCACCACGCCGAGGTCGTGCGTGATCAGCATGATCGCCGCGCCCACACGCCGCTTGAGGTCGCGCATCAGGTCGAGGATCTGCGCCTGGATGGTCACGTCGAGCGCCGTCGTCGGCTCGTCGGCGATCAGCAGCTTCGGGTTGCACGACAGCGCCATCGCGATCATCACCCGCTGGCGCATGCCGCCCGAAAGCTGGTGCGGATACTCGCGCACCCGCCGCTCCGGCGCCGGAATTCCGACCAGCGCCAGCAGCTCGATCACCCGCGCCGTCGCCGCCGGGCCATCGAGCCCCTCGTGCAGCCGCAGCGCCTCGCCGATCTGCCGCCCCACCGTCAGCACGGGGTTCAGGCTCGTCATCGGCTCCTGGAAGATCATCGCGATGTCCTTGCCGCGCACCGCCCGCATCTCGGACTCCGGCAGCGTCAGGAGCTCGCGCCCCTGGAAGCGGACGGACCCCGCGATCTTGCCCGGCGGCTCCGGCACCAGGCGCAGGATGGACATCGAGGTCACCGACTTGCCGCAGCCGCTCTCGCCCACGATCGCCACCGTCTCGCCGGCGCGGATCGCGAATGACAGGCCCTGCACGGCGCGCACCACGCCGTCCTCGGTCGCGAAATGCGTCTGGAGATCGCTGACCTCCAGCAGGTTCTCCCCGTCGGCCCCGCCTTTCGCCATCGTCGTCACAGCCGCTTCGCCAGCCGTGGATCGAGCGCGTCGCGCAACCCGTCGCCCAGCAGGTTCACCGCCAGCACCGTGATCGAGAGGAACACGGCAGGAAAAAACACAATGTACGGCTTTATCTGCCACAAGGCCCGGCCCTCGGCCATGATGTTGCCCCAGGACGGGATGGTCGGCGGCGTGCCCGCGCCGATAAAGGACAGGATCGCCTCGATGACCATCGCCGACGCGCAGATATAGGTCGCCTGCACCGTCAGCGGCGCCATCGTGTTCGGCACGATGTGCTTGTACATGATCTTCGGCAGCCTGGTCCCGGAGGCGACCGCCGCCTCCACGAAGGGTTGCTCGCGCAGGCTCAGCACCACGCCGCGCACCAGGCGCGCGACCGTCGGCACCTGCGGAATGGTGATCGCGATCACCACGTTGTAGACGGAGCCCCTGGTCAGCGCCATCAGCGCGATCGCGAGCAGGATGCCCGGGATCGCCATCAGCCCGTCCATGATCCGCATCAGCACCATGTCGAGCCAGCGCACGAAGCCGGAAACCACGCCGATCGTCATGCCGATCGCGGAGGCGAGGATCGCCACGCTGAACCCGACCCCGAGCGACACCCGCGAGCCGTAGAGCACGCGCGAATAGACGTCGCGCCCCAGCATGTCGGTGCCGAACCAGTGCCCAGCGCCGGGATTGAGCAGCCGGTGGATCGGCGAGATCGATTCCGGGTTCCTCGTGCCCAGCCACGGCGCGAAGATGGCGATGAACACCATAATCGCGAGCAGCGAGCCGCCGGCGACGATGGTCGGGTAGCGCAGGACGAAGCGCATCGCCCGCCCGCGCTCGCTGCGCGGCGGCAGCACGTCCGGCAGTTCGGCCGCGGCGGGAACGCCGCCCAACGAGATGCTCAATAGCGGATCCTCGGATCGAAGAGTGTGTAGAGAAGGTCGACCACCAGGTTCACCAGCACGTAGACGAAGCTGAAGATCAGCACCACGCCCTGGATCACCGGGTAGTCACGTTGCAGGATCGCATCGACCGTGAGCCGGCCGACGCCGGGCAGCGCGAATACGCTCTCCGTCACCACCGCGCCGCCGATCAGCGCGGCGAAGCCGATGCCGATGATGGTCACGATCGGCACCGCCGCGTTCTTCAGCGCGTGGACGTAGAGGATCGCGCGCCGCCCCACCCCCTTGGCGCGCGCGGTGCGGATATAATCCTGGCTCAGCACCTCGAGCATCGTCGCCCTGGTTATCCGCGCGATGAGCGCGATGTAGATGCCGCCCAGCGTCAGCGACGGCAGGATCAGGCTCCTCAGCCACGGCCAGACCCCGTGCGACAGCGGCTCGTAGCCCTGCACCGGGAACCATGGCAGCTTGAGCGCGAAGGTGTACGCAAGCAGGTAGCCGACCACGAACACCGGCACCGAGAAGCCCATCACCGCCATCACCATGATCAGGCGGTCAACCCACGTTCCCGCCTTCCACGCCGCGAGCACGCCCATCGGCACCGCGATCGCGATGGACATCACCAGCGTGATCACCATCAGCGAGATCGTGGTCGGCGCGCGCTGCTCGATCATCTTCAACACCGGCAGATTGGTGAAGATGGAAGTGCCGAGATTGCCGTGCAGCACCTGCCACAGCCAGTCGGCGAAGCGGATGACGAACGGCTTGTCCAGCCCCAGGGTCGCGCGGATATGCGCGATCTGCTGCGTCGTCGCCTGGTCGCCGGCGATGATCGCGGCCGGGTCGCCGGGCGCGATGTAGAGCAGGCTGAACACGAACAGCGCAACCAGCCCCATCACCGGAATGGTCGCCGCGACACGGCGCAGGATATAGGTCAGCATCCCGCGCCGCTCCCAGCCGCGGCGCGGCCCGGTAGGTCAATGCACACGATGGGAAACACCCTCCTCACGCCGGCCGCACGTTCCAGAATATCGGGATCGGGCCGAGCACCCCGGTGATCGATTTCTTGTAGCTGGTCTCCCAGAAGACCTGCCCCAACGGAATATAGGGCACGTCGACGAAGGCCTGCTCCTGCAGCTTCACCGCCAACGCCTTCTGCGCCTTCTCGTCCGGGGCGGCCAGCCATTCCTGGCGCAGTGCCTCGATCTTCGGCGAACTCGGCCAGCCGGGCTGCCCGCCCGCCTTGCCCTGCCCGCGCAGGAACACGTGCCACGCCGGCGAGAGCTGGTCGAGTCCCGCCCAGAACGTGCTGAACACGCTCCAGCCGCCCTGCCCGATCGGCTTCATGCTCGCACGCCGCTCCACCACCGTTCCCCAGTCGGAGGCGTCGACCTGCACGTTGAAGCCCATCCGGCGGAACATGTCGGCCGAGACCTCGCCCTCGGCCTTCAGCACCTCGATGTCGGTGGGCAACAACAGCACCACCTTCTCGCCCTTGTAGCCCGCCTTCTCCAGCCGCGGCTTGAACTGCGCGAAATCCTTCTTCTCGGTGAAACGCTTGAGCCCGAGATCCGACGCATAGGGCGTGCCGGGCGGGAAGACGCCCACCGGCACGTGCCACATCGCGGGATCGGTGCCGCCGATCGCGACCGCGTAGTCCTTCTGATAGACCGCATCGAGCACCACGCGGCGCACCGCCGGGTTGTCGAACGGCGGTACCAGCTGGTTGAGCCGCATGCTGCCGATCAGCCCCGTGGGATCGATGATGCGCGTGACCAGGTTCTTGTCGGCCTTCAGCACCATCGCGTTGTCGGAGGGCGGGTTCTCCCACCAGTCCACCTCGCCCGACTGCAGCGCCGCGGTCTTGGTCGCGGCATCGGGGATGATGTGCCACTCGACGCGGTCGTAATGCGCGACCTTCGGCCCCGCGGTGCCGCTCGCCACGCCGCCGCGCGGCTCATAGCCCTGGAACTTCTCGTAGACCGCGATCGAGCCGACCACGCGCTCCTTGGCGTTCCAGCGGAACGGCCCGCTGCCCACCATCTCGGTGACCTGCTTGAACGGGTCGGTCTTCGCCAGCCGCTCGGGCATCATCGGGCACATGTTGGACGGCACCTTGCCCAGTGCCGCCGGCAGCAGCGGGAACGGCCGCTTGAGGCGGAAGCGGATGGTGTTGTCGTCCACCGCCACGATCTCGTCGGCAACGTGCATCAGCGTCCCGCCGAACGCGTCGCGCGCGCCCCAGCGCCGGATCGAGGCGACGCAGTCCCTGGCCAGCACCTTCTCGCCGTCGTGCCACTTGAGCCCGGGGCGCAGCTTCAGCGTCCACTGCCTGCCGCCGTTCTCGACGACGTGGCCCTCGACCATCTGCGGCGCGGGGTTGAAGTTGGCGTCCATGCCGTAGAGCGTGTCGAACACGAGGAACGCGTGGTTGCGCGTCACGTAGGCCGTGGTCCAGAGCGGGTCGAGGACAGTCACATCCGACTGCGGAATGAACTTCAGCACGCTCGCCGCCTGCGCGACGGCGGGCGCGGCCAGCGTCGCGGCGGTGGTCGCGGCGCTCGCCCCGAGGAACGTCCTGCGCTTAAGCCACATCGAAGCCCCCTCGTTGATGTTGATTATGCATCACCCTAACCGAAGCCCGCCGACGCTGGCGAGTGCGCACCAGGCATCCCGCCGCGAGGCCGCGGGCCCGCCGGCCCGCGTCCAAACCCGCCGCGCACGAACCGGCCATGCACAAACCTTGCCGCGCCACCGTTCAGCCCGGCTCCGCCAGCCCGCCCGCATCCGATCCCCCACCCCGCGCAGCGCGCAGCACTGCCAGCCCATGCTGCGGTGCCGGCGCGAACCTGGCAACCGTCCATACCGCTCCCGAGCCGAATGCGCGCGAACCGGGCGGATGGCACCAGCTTCCGAACCCCTCACCTTCCGGAACCCGGCAACACGACTTATCTCGACAGCGCCCCCACCTGCCGCTATCGCCCCCGCCATGTCCGACCTCCCCCTCGCGCTCGCGCTGGCCCGCCGCCCGATCGTGGCGCAGTTCCTGCGCTTCGGCGTGGTCGGCACGTTCGGCTTTCTCGTCGACACGGCGACGGTCTACGGGCTGCGCGGCGCGCTCGGCCTCTACGGCGCCGGCGCCTGCGCCTACCTCACCGCCGCCTCCGCCAACTGGCTGCTCAACCGCGTCTGGACCTTCCGCGGCCAGGGCAGCCTGCCGCCGCACCACCAATGGGCCCGCTTCCTCGCCGTCAACCTGGTCGGCTTCGCCTTCAACCGCGGCACCTATTTCGCCCTCGTCACCTGGTCGGCGCTGTGCGCGCGCGAGCCGGTCTTCGCGGTCGCCGCCGGCGGCATCGCCGGGCTCGGGTTCAACTTCCATTTCTCGCGCACGGTTGCCTTCAAGTGAGGCAAGGCGCTGGAATACGTTCCAGCCTCCGATTCCGCGCCCCCTGAATTCCGGTCCCTCATGCCCCCCCGCGTCGCCGTCCTGATCCCCTGCTACAACGAGGCGGTCGCGATCGGCGGCGTCGTCGCGGCCATGCGCGCGGCGCTGCCGCAGGCCGCGATCACCGTCATCGACAACAACTCCAGGGACGCCACCGCCGATGTCGCGCGCGGCGCCGGCGCCGCCGTGCTGCGCGAGGCGCTGCAGGGCAAGGGCCACGCCGTGCGCCGCGGCTTCGCCGACGTCGATGCCGACGTCTACGTCCTGGTCGACGGCGACGGCACCTACGACGCCGCCGCCGCGCCGGCGATGGTCGCCCTCCTCCTCGAGCAGCGGCTCGACATGGTCACCGGCACCCGCGTCAGCGACGCGGCCGCCGCCTACCGCCGCGGCCACCGCCTCGGCAACCGCGTGCTCACCGGCCTCGTCGGCTCCATCTTCGGCAACCGCGTCTCGGACATGCTCTCGGGCTACCGCGTCTTTTCCCGCCGCTTCGTCAAATCCTACCCCGCGCTCGCCGCCGGCTTCGAGACCGAGACGGAGTTCACCGTCCACGCGCTGGAACTCGCGATGCCGATCGCGGAACTGCCCACCGCCTACCGCGAGCGCCCGCAGGGGTCGGTCTCCAAGCTCAACACCTGGCGCGACGGCGCCCGCATCCTGCGCACCATCCTGGTGCTGGTGAAGGAGGAACGGCCGCTGCAGCTTTTCAGCCTCGCCGCCGCCATCCTGTTCCTCGCCGGCCTCGGCCTCGGCGTGCCGGTGGTCGCGCACTTCATGCGCACCGGCCTGGTGCCGCGCCTGCCCACCGCGGTGCTCGCGCTCGGCCTCGAAACCCTCGGCGCCCTCGCCATCGTCTCCGGCCTCATCCTCGATTCCGTGGCGCGCGGCAGGCGGGAGATGAAGCGCCTCGCCTATCTCGCCATCCCGGGACCAGACCCACGTTGAAGGAAGCCGCCCTCGCCCGCGCCCGCGCCAGCGCGGTCGCCGTCGCGGGCATCGCCGCCTTCATCAACCTCTACGCCCCGCAGGCGATCCTGCCCGCGATCGCGCACAGCTTCCACGTCCCCCTGCTGCGCACCGGCCTCACCGTCACCGCGCCGCTGCTCGCGGTCGCGGCCGTGGCACCCTTCGTCGGCGCCATATCGGACCGGCTCGGTCGCAAGCGCCTCATCACCGGCGCCATCCTGTTCATGCTACTGCCCACGCTCGGCATCGCCGCCTCCCCCAGCTTCGCCGTGCTACTGGCGCTGCGCTTCGCCCAAGGCCTGGCGGTGCCCTTCATCATCACCGTCACCGTCGCCTATATCGGCGACGAATGCCCGGGCCCGGAGGCGATCCGCGCCGCCGGCAGCTACAGCATCGGCTCCATCCTCGGCGGGTTCTCCGGCCGCTTCGTCGCCGGCATCGCGGCCGATCTCGGCGGCTGGCGCATGGCCTTCGTCGCCATCGCGCTGCTCACCTTCGCAACCTGGCTCTGGATAGCCGCGCGCCTCCCCGCGGAGCGACGCTTCGTGCCCACCACCGGCGGCGTCCGCGCCACCTTCACCGCCTATGCCGAGCACCTGCACAACCCGCGCCTGCTCGCCACCTGCGGCATCGGCTTCGGCATGCTGTTCACCAACGTCGCCGTCTTCACGTTCGTAAATTTCTACCTCTCCGCCCCGCCGCTGGACCTGTCGCCCGCGGCGCTCGCCTTCATCTTCGTCACCTACCTGGTCGGCGCCGTCACCACGTCGATGTTCACCCGCCTCGCCGTGCGCATCGGCCGCCGCGCCACTCTGATGCTGGTGCTGGCAACGGCGGCGGCGGGCCTCGCCATCACCCTCGCTCCGGGCCTGCCCGCCGCCATCGCCGGCCTCGCCGTCTTCGTCGCCGGCATCATGGCGGTGCAGGCGCTGTCCATGGGCTTCATCGGCGTCGTCGTGCCGCGCGCGCGTTCGAGCGCCGTCGGGCTCTACGTCACCCTGTTTTATATCGGCGGCAGCCTCGGCGGCATCCTCCCCGCCTGGGCCTGGCGCGCCGCGCACTGGCCGGGCGTCGTGGTGCTGCTGTTCGCCATGATCGCCGCCATGGCCGCCCTCGGCGCCGTCTTCTGGCGGGGCCGCTTCATCCAATCCTAACCAGCCGCGCGCGACACTGGACGCGTTCCACCGCCAGCGACGCGAGCCCCGAAAGTGCACACCTCCTTCCGCCCCCGCTCCGAACTCCTCGACCCAGTTCTCATCGACCGGGCCGCCGAGACCACCGTCATCGCCGCCTGGCTCGCCGTTCCGTTCTTCGCGCTGCTCGCCGGGGGCGCGCTCGCGCCGCCGCTGCACGCCGCCGGTGCCGCCACGCTGCTCACCCTGGCGCTGCGCTCCTGGCGCTCCGCCCGGCGCGGCCAGGCGCTGGAACAGATCCGCGAGCGCCTCGCCGCCTACCTCGCCGGGCCGCCGCTCCTCCCCGTCCCGGTCCAGGCCGGTCATGCCCGCCCGCGCCATCGCCGCCGCCGCCACGGTTTGCGCGGCATCAGGCTCGCCCTACCCGCCCTCGACCCTGCCGCCGCCGAGCCTCGCCGCCACGCCGATTGACCGCCGCCCGTCCCCGTGCGCCATTTCGCGCAGCGTAATTTCGCGCCCTCGGACGCCACGCGCCGATGCCAATCGGGGTCGCGCACCCTTGCCTGATCGCCGCCGCCGGATCACTTTCAGGGAGCACCGCAACCGAACGCAGCGAGCCCCGACATTATGAACGATATTTCCCGCGCCTCGTCGCTTGCCCCCGATCTCGCCCCCGGCCGTTTCGCCGTCGGCCAGCCGGTCAGCCGCAAGGAAGACCCCGTTCTCCTGCGCGGCGAGGGCCGCTATTCCGACGACCTCAACCTCCCCGGCCAGCTCCACGGCGTCGTGGTCCGCTCCCGCGTCGGCCACGGCGTCCTGAAGTCCGTCGACATCGAGGCGGCGCGGACCATGCCCGGCGTGAAGGCCGTCCTGCTCGCCGCCGACTTCCCCAGGCTCGGCTTCAAGCCGATGCCCTCCAACGTCACCGGCCAGAATTTCGACGGCCGGCCGATCCCCAAGCCCGTGCAATGGCCGCTCGCCACCGGCAAGGTCCGCTACGTCGGCGAGCCCATCGCCTTCGTCGTCGCCGAAACGCGCGCACAGGCCAAGGACGCCGCCGAAGCCGTCTTCGCCGACATCGAGACCCTCCCCGCCGTCACCGAGCCCTCCGAGGCCGAGGGCGCGCTCGCGCTGTACGACGAGGCGCCGGACAACGTCGTGCTCGACTGGAAATTCGGCAACGCCGCCGCCGTGGACGAGGCCTTCGCCCGCGCCGCCCACGTCACCACGTTGCGCGCCCGCAACAGCCGCATCGTCGTCAGCGCCATGGAGCCGCGCTCCGCGATCGCGGAGATGGAGGGCGACCGCACCATCCTGCGCCTCGGCTGCCAGGGCGTGTTCGGCCTGCGCGCCCTGCTGCGCGGCACGCTCGACTGCCCGATCGAGAAGATCCGCGTCCTCACAGGCAATGTCGGCGGCTCCTTCGGCATGAAGGCCAGCGCCTACCCGGAATATTTCTGCGCCATCGCCGCCGCCCGCGTCACCGGCCACCCGGTGAAATGGACCGATGACCGCTCTGACTCCTTCCTCTCGGACTCCGCCGGCCGCGACCACGACCACACGGCGCAACTGGCGCTGGACAAGGACGGCCACTTCCTCGCCCTGCGCGTGCGCGGCTGGGGCAATGTGGGCGCCGTGCTGTCCAACTCCACCACGCTGCCGCCGACCATGAACATTGTGAAGAACATCATCGGCGTCTACCGCACGCCCGCGATCGACGTTGCGGTGAAGTGCGTCTTCACCAACACCACGCCCGTCGGCGCCTATCGCGGCGCCGGCCGCCCAGAGGGCAACTACTACATGGAGCGCCTGGTCGACACCGCCGCCCGCGAGATGGGGATCGACCGCGTGGAGCTGCGCCGGCGCAACCAGATCCGCGCCGACATGATCCCCTACAAGGCGCCGTCCACCATGGAGTACGACAGCGGCGACTTCCCCGCGATCCTCGACGAGGCGCTGGCCGCCGCGGACTACGACGGCTTCGCGAAGCGCCGCGCCGAGAGCAACGCCCGCGGCAAGCTGCGCGGCCTCGGCATCGGCCAGTACCTGGAGGTCACGGCACCCGCCAACAACGAGATGGGCGGCATCCGCTTCGAGGCGGACGGCTCCGTCACCATCGTCACCGGAACACTGGACTACGGCCAGGGCCACGCCACGCCGTTCGCCCAGGTCCTCGTCGATGCGCTGGGCGTGCCGTTCGAGAAGATCAACCTGGTGCAGGGCGACAGCGACCAGCTGCTGGCCGGCGGCGGCACCGGCGGCTCGCGCTCGATCATGAACAGCGGCGGCGCCATCCTCGCAGCCTCCGCCGAGGTGATCGAGAAGGGCAAGAAGGCCGCGGCCCACGTGCTCGAGGCCGCGGTCAGCGACATCGAGTTCAACCGCGGCCGCTTCAGCATCGCCGGCACCGACCGCGGCATCGACATCATGGAACTCGCGGCCAAACTCCGCGTCGAGCAGAACCTGCCGGAGGGTGTGCCGGCAACGCTCGATGCCGGCCTCATCTTCCCCGGCACGCCCAGCGCCTTCCCCAACGGCTGCCACGTCTGCGAGATCGAGGTCGATCCCGAGACCGGCATCGCCGAGGTCGTCCGCTACCACATGGTCAACGATTTCGGCGTCCTGGTGAACCCGCTGATGGTCCAGGGCCAGGCGCATGGCGGCGTGGTGCAGGGCATCGGCCAGGCCCTCGGCGAGCGCGTGGTGTTCGACGCGGATGGCCAGGTGCTCAGCGGCTCCTACATGGACTACGCGCTGCCCCGCGCCGACCAGATCCCGGCGCTCCATTTCAGGAGCCACCCGGTCCCCGCCCGTACCAACGGCCTCGGCGCCAAGGGCTGCGGCGAGGCAGGCTGCGCCGGCTCGCTGCCCGCGGTCATGAACGCACTGGTCGATGCGCTCTCGCAACGAGGCGTCACCCATATCGACATGCCCGCGACGCCGGAGATCATCTGGAACGCCCTGCAGGCGGCGAAGAAGGGCTAAGCCTCGCAACCCTCGAGCGCGCGCACCACGTCCGCGCGCTCGAGATCGCCGATCTCCCAGATCAGCACCAGCCGACTGCCCGGCTGCGTCCCCTCCGGCGCCGTGCCCTGGGGCGCGGGCGCGACGGTCGCCCGGCGCCCCACCATCTGGAACAGCAGCGCCTCGCGCCGGTCATCGAGCGCCAGCACGCCCTTCGCCCGCACCAGCCTGGGCGCCAGCGCCTGCATCGTCGCCTGGAAGCGCGGCAGCAACAGCGCGCCCCCGCTCCATGACAGGCTCTCGAACCGCTCCGCCACCGGCCCCGCGCGCCGGGCCGCCGAGCCCGCCTCATGCAACCCGGCGCCGAACAGCAGCCCGAGGTCGCCCTCGCCCAGCACGCGCCCGCGCGCGCCCAGCGCGCGCAGCGCCGCCTCGGCGTCCCCCGCCTGCGCTGGCGCCAGAAGGTCGCGCTTCGCCATCCACACGAAATCCGCGGCCCGCAACTGCCCCAGCAGCAACCGGTCGTCCTTCCGCTCGCCGGTCACCAGCGCCGGCGCGTCGGCCACCCCGACCACGGATTCCAACGGCGTCTCCCGCCACACCACCGGGTCCAGCAGCGAGGCCAGGATCGGCCCCGGCTCGGCCACCCCACTCGTTTCGATCACGATCCCTTCCGGCGCCGGCTCGCGGCGCAGCAGCAGCGACAGCGTGCGCAGCAGGTCGCCCTGCAGTGCGCAGCAGATGCACCCGTTGGCCAGCCCCACGATCCCGTCCGCCGAACCCGCGATCAACTCGGCGTCGATGTTCACCGCGCCGAAATCGTTCACCACGGCGGCGATCCGCATCCCCGCCCCCGCCAGCAGCCGGTTGATGAAGCTCGTCTTGCCGGCGCCGAGAAACCCCGTGACCAGGACGACGGGAACGCTCACGCCACCTGGCGTCCGTGCGGCCGCCGCACTGCCTTCCCCGGCCGCGCATCGCGCACCAGCTCGCCCCCGGAAATCACCGCCTCGCCATGCACCAGCACGTGCCGCATCCCCACCGCCGCCTGGTTCATCGCCTTGAACGTCGCGCGGTCCTCGAGCGCGTCCCAGTCGAACACCACGATATCCGCGTCGCAGCCGGCCTGCAGCCGCCCCTTCGCGCGCATCGCCGGCGTGCTTTCACCGAGGATCCGCGCCGGGATCAGCGTGCATTTCGCGAGCCCGTCCACGAGGCTCATCGCGCGGCGCTCGCGCACCCAGCGCGCCAGGAACCGGGTAAACGTGCCCGAGGACCGCGGATGCGAGCTCATCCCCTCCGGCAGCGGCCAGGCATCGCCCTCGTAGATGCTGCCGTCCGGCCGCGTCCACGGCATCGCGTCGGAAGCGATCGCGCCCCCCGGAAACAGCACCGAGGCGTCCAGGATCTCCCGGTGCCTCTGGTTCGCTTCCGTATCGAGGAAATGCCACAGCACGATCGCGCCCGGGTCCTGCGCCTGCGCCCTGAGCACATCCTCGTGCCGCTCGAACCGCCGCCCGGTGTCCAGCACCTCCAGCGCGCTCCAGTCCCGCCCGCCACGCCGCGCAAAATCCGGGTCGCGGAAGAACGCGGCACTCATCAGCGTCGATCCGGTTCCGTACGGGTACGCCTCGGTCGTGACATGCAGCCCCTGGCGCTGCGCCGTCGCCACCAGCCGCGCGGCCAGCTCCGCGTCCATCATGGAAGTGGAGTTGAAGTGGCAGATATGCATATGCGCGCCGGTCGTGCCCGCATATCCCACCAGCCGCGTGTACGCCTCGATCGAGCTCTGCGGGTCCTCGTTGGCCATGAACGCCACGTGCGTATACGTCGGCACGCCCAATTCCGCGGCCAGCTCGCAAACGGAGGTCATCTCCTTCACTCCCGACCCCGGCGCGTAGGCATTGAGCACGCCGATGCCGATCCCGCCCTCGTCCAGCCCCGCGCGCAGCATCGCCACCATCGCCGCGACCTCCTCGTCGCTCGCGATCGCGTCCGCCCAGCGCCGGTTGCCTGCATTCGCGGCCATGAACCCGAGACCCGGTTGCGGCTCCACGCGGTTCATCACCGAGATCCGCGCCGTCAGCCAGTTCGCGGCACAGCCATAGTTGAGCGTCCGCCCTCCGGCCGCCTGCTCGGCGTACCAGCGCGACACCGGCAGGGCGCCGGCCTCCAGTTCCAGCGTCGTCGTCACGCCGTCGAAGGCCTGCATCCGGTCGGCCGGCAGGGACTGCCCGTGCGCGTGCATGTCGATGAAGCCGGGTGCGACCACCAGCCCCGCGGCATCGATCGTCCGCGCCGCTTGCCCGAGGTCGCGCCCCACCGCCGCGATCCTGCCGCCAGCCACCGCCACATCGCAGACCTGGTCAAGGCGCGTCTCGGGGTCGATCACCCGTCCGCCGCGAATGAGAAGCTCGTGCATGGCGCCGCCCTGGCTGGTTGTGCCCCCGAGCCGAGCACGCGCGGGCACGCCTGCCAACCCCGGCCAGCCGGGGCCCGCCATGCCATCCCCGCGCATCCCGTGAGCAAGAGGCCGGGCAAGGCGCCCGGCCGCCGCCAGGCTACATCTGCACGATGTTGGACATCGACCAGTTCTGCCCCGGCGGGTTCTCGCCGATGCGGATCATCGTGTCGCTGAGGAAATGATACGGCGGCACCGGCAGGTTGTATGGCGCCGGCACGCCCTTCCACACCCGTCCCGCGAGGTCGTACTTGGAGCCGTGGCAGGGGCAGAAATACCCGCTCGGCCAATCCGGCACCGGCGTCGTCGCGCTCGGCTTCGGGAAGTACCCCGGCAGGCAGCCGAGGTGCGTGCACACGCCGATCAGCACCGCGATCTCCGGCTTGAGCGAGCGATGCCAGTTCTGGGCATAGGGCGGCTGCTGGTCGACCTTCGAGTCGGGGTCGCTGAGCAGCTTCACGATCTTCTGGTCCTTCAGCGACGCCACCGCCGCCGGGGTGCGCTTGACGACCAGCATCGGCTTGCCACGCCACAGCACCACAATCTGCTGCCCCTCGGCCACGTGCGCGAGGTTGATGTCGATCGGCGCGCCGGCCGCGATCGTCGCCTTGTCCGGGTTCATCGAGTCGATGAAGGTCCACACCACCGCGCCGGTGCCGACGGCCGCCATCGCGCCCGTCACCAGCTTCAGGAAGTCGCGCCGCGGCGGTCCCTTGGCCCCGTCAGCGGTCGTCGCGTCCGTCATGCTCTGTCTCCGTCCTTACGTGCGCGGCCCGCCACCTTGCGGCCGCCTGACCATCTGCCGGCCCCGCCATACTCCACCAAGTCGCGGAGGGCCAGACCGCCCGTTGAATTCCGCGCCCCCCTTTCCCGTCCGCCACTTGCCCGCCCGCTCCCGCCGCGCCAAGACTGCCGCATGAGCAGAACCGACGCCGCCCTCGCCCATCTCGACGCCCATCTCGACGCCGCCATGTCCCGCTGGATGGAGTGGCTGCGCATCCCCTCCGTCTCCGCCCAGCCAGCCCACGCCGCGGATTGCCGCCGCGCCGCCGAACACGCCCGCGCCGACCTCGCCTCGATGGGCTTCACCGCCGAGGTGCGCGAGACCGCCGGCCACCCCGTGGTCCTCGCCAGCCACCCCGGTCCCGGCACGGGCAAGCCCGGCCCGCGCCTGCTCTACTACGGCCACTACGACGTCCAGCCCGCCGACCCGCTGGAGCTCTGGACCTCGCCCCCCTTCGAGCCCGTCGTCGTCGAGGGCAAAAACGGCAAGCGCGTCGTCGCCCGCGGCGCGGTGGACGACAAGGGCCAGGTCAGCATGTGGCTCGCCGCCTTCCGCGCCTGGTACGAAACCACCGGCACCATGCCCTGCCCGATCACCGTGCTGATCGAGGGCGAGGAGGAGGTCGGCTCCCTCAACCTCGCCCCCTTCGTCATCGCCCACAAGAAGGAACTCGCCGCCGACATCGTCGTGGTCTCCGACACCGGCATGTGGGACATCGACACGCCGGCGCTCACCACCTCGCTGCGCGGCCTCTGCTACGTCGAGGTCAAGCTCACCGCCGCCAACCGCGACCTGCATTCCGGCGTCTACGGCGGCGAGGCGCTGAACCCGATCAACGCTCTCACCCGCGCGCTCGGCGCCATCCGCGACGCGAAGGGGCGCATCCTCGTCCCCGGCTTCTACGACAACATCCGCGACATCTCGCCGCGCAAGGCCAACCAATGGGCTTCGCTCGGCTTCGACGAGCACGAGTTCCTCGGCGACATCGGCCTCTCCGTCCCCGTCGGCGAGCAGGACCGCACACCCCTCGAACGCCTCTGGGCGCGACCGACCTGCGACATCAACGGCATCTGGGGCGGCTACATGGGCCCCGGCAGCAAGACCGTGATCCCGTCCGAGGCCTTCGCGAAGATCTCCTTCCGCCTCGTCCCCGGCCAGGACCCGGCCAGGGTCGTCGAGAACTTCAAGGCGTTCATGCACGCCAATGTGCCCGCGGACGCGAAGCTCGACTTCACCATCTTCGGCCTCGGCGAGGGGCTGGAAATCCCCACCGACTCCCGCTTCCTCGCCGCCGCCGAAAAGGCTCTCGCGGCGGAATACGGCAAGCCCGCGCTGCTGATCGGCTCCGGCGGCTCGATCCCTGTCGTGGAGACCTTCAGGAAGGAGCTCGGACTCGATTCCGTGCTCATGGGCTTCGGGCTCGACGACGACCAGGTCCACTCGCCCAACGAGAAGTTCGACCTGCGCTGCTTCCACAAGGGCGCGCGCAGCCACATCCGCCTGCTCGGCGAACTGGCCCCGTAGCCCGCGCGGGGATCAACCCCGCCACAGGGAGGAAACGATGCTCGAAAGCAACGAAAAGCGCCTGCTCATCGAGGACATGCGCCCGCGCGTCACTCCCGCCGAGTGGAAAGCGCGCGTCGACCTCGCCGCCTGCTACCGCCTGATGGCGCTCTACGAGATGTCGGACATGGGTGCGAACCACGTCTCGCTGCGCGTCCCCGGCGAGCCCGATGCTTTCCTCATCAACCCCTACGGCATGCTCTACGAGGAAATCACCGCCTCCTCGCTGGTCAAGATCGACCACGACGGCAACATCCTCGAGAAGCCATCCTACGGCGATTTCGACTTCGGCGTGAACCGCGCCGGCTTCGTCATCCACTCCGCCATCCACCGCGCGAGCCCGAAAACCGACTGCGTCATCCACACCCACACCTGGCCCGGCATGGCGGTCTCCTCGCTCGCCTGCGGCCTCTTGCCGCTCACCCAGACCTCGATGCGCTTCGCCCGCATCTCCTACCACGAGTTCCAGGGCGTGGCACTCAACCTCGAGGAACAGGCGAGCCTCGTCGCCGACCTCGGCACCAACAACGCGATGATCCTGCGCAACCACGGCCTGCTCACCGTCGGCGACACGATCGGCGAGGCGTTCAACGCCATGCACAGGCTGGAACTGTCCTGCAAAACCCAGCTCGCCGCGATGGCCTGCAACACCCGCCTCAACGCGGTGCCGGACGCTGTCGTGCAGGCGACCTGGAACCAGTACCAGCCGGGCACCCGCCGCCCCTACGGCGTGATGGAATGGCCCGCCCTGCTGCGACAGCTCGACAGGCTGGACCCGTCCTACGCCACCTGACCTAGGCGGCCTGACGCACCTTCGCCTCGCCCGCCACCCGCGGGCGCCAAAGCTCCGCGACCATCACACCGCCGATGGTCATGCCACCCCCGATCACCACGGACGGATCGAGCCGTTCCGATAGCAGGACGACCGCCAGCACCGCGGTTATCAGGGGCACGAGGTTGATGAACAGCGAGGCCCGCGCCGGCCCGACGCGCCCGATCCCGTGCATCCAGGCGAGTGGTGCGGCGATCGAGGCCCCTCCGGCCGCGTAGGCGATCAGCGGCAGGCTGGCGAGCCCCGGCCCGCGCGCGCCATACAGCAGGTCGAACGGCAGCAGCATCAGCGCCGCGGCCCAGGCCTGCACGTAGAGCGACTGCACCAGCGGTATCCCCGGATGCCAGTGCTTGAGCAGAACGATGTAGACGGCATAGCAGGCCGAGGCCGCGAGCATCAGCAGGTCGCCGGCATTCACCCCGCCCGAGGCCAGCATCGCCAGGTGCCCGCGCGAGACCACCACCGCCACCCCCGCCAGTGAGATCAGGCCGCCGACCACC
>JAJZUI010000233.1 GCA_021847175.1 Pseudomonadota bacterium | reverse complement strand
AAACACCGTTCGATGCTCTCGCTCCTGACCGCGGCGGTGGGTGCGATTCCCGCATTGCCGGCGGCGCTCGTGGTGATGGCCCCGGCCAGCGCGGCACTCGCCGCGGCGCCGCACGGCCCCGCACCGGCGACGCTCGCCCGCCGCCTTCGCAGCCGGCCATATCCGCTATGCGCGCAACGTCCCGCTCGCGAAACTCGGCTCCGCGGAGGAAATCAACGTGCTGCGCCGCTCACCACAGGTGATCCTCTACGGCGGAACCTCGGTCGAGGAGGCGGAAGCCGCGGTGATGCCGCGGGGCTCCGGCGTAATGGCGCGCGCCCTCTCGGGCGGGCTCGCGGCGTGGGGCAAGTCGGTCGAGGCGATGGCGGCGAAGCCGGAACAGGCCGCCGTCGTACGGGCGCTGAACCTCTGCCCGGAAGTCTCCGTGGTGCCGATCCAGGTGCCGGGCACGCTGCGGCCGCCGGCCGCGGCACCGGCGCCGGCCGCTACGCCACCGGCCACGAAGGCGCCCGGCAAGATCAACATCAATGGCATGTGCGGCTGAGCGCGCCGGTACCGGCGAGGGGGTGTTGATGGACCTGTCCGGCGGCGCCCGCTTCGGCGGCGACATGGAGCAGGCCGCGGCCGACCAGGCCCTCGCCGGCTTGCTGTTCGATCGCGCCTACGAACTCGTCATCGCCTCGGCGGTGGACGGCAATCCATCGGCAGCGCCGCTGCTCTGCGCGCGCGACGGAGAGGATCTCGTCTTCCTCAGCCACCGTGCGTCGCGCATCGCGGCCCAACTCTCCATCAACCCACGGGTGCAGGCGATCCTGCGCGGCGACGAGGCGACGGCAGGGCTGTCGCTCGAAATCGGCGGCTTCTGTGCCGAGGTGGCGGACGCGGAGCAACGACAGCGGCTGGTTGCCCTGCTCGCGAGCGCACACGACGACGTCGACCGGATGCTCGGGGGCGACACGGCGGCGCGGATCTGGGCGCTGGAGGACGCGTATCCATGAACGGTGCGGCGGTATCCTCCACCGGCCGGTTCGAGTGCCGGATCTGCTGGTATGTCTATGACCCGGCGGCCGGCGACGCGGTCTGGCAGATCGCTCCCGGCACCGGCTTCGTGGAGTTGCGGGAATCCTGGCACTGCCCGAACTGCGACGCGGAAAAGGGCCAGTTCCTGCCCACCGGCGAGGCCGCCGATGCATGAGATGGCACTCTGCGAGGAACTGGTTCAGGCGATCCAGGCGGAGGCAGGAAGCCAGGGTTTCAGCCGGGTGCACGCTGTGTGGCTCGAGGTCGGTGCGCTGGCCGCGGTGGAGTGCGACGCGATGCGGTTCAATTTCGATATCATCACCAAGGGTACATTGGCCGAGGATGCCCGCCTCGATATCATGGAGGTCGATGGCACCGCCTGGTGCATGCCATGCGCCACCGCAGTCAAGCTCCGGCGCTTCGGTGATCCCTGCCCGCGCTGCGAAGGCTATCAACTGCGGGTTCTCGACGGCAAGCAGATCAAAATCCGGCAACTCGAGGTGACATGATGTGCGGCATTTGCGGCTGCGGCGACACGGCGGCGACCCAGGCGGAACCATCCACGCATCATCACCATGGGCACGAGCATGCGCACGAGCATCGGCATGCGCATGAGCACGCGCACGAACCGGAGCATGCGCACGCGGCGGGGTTGTCCACCACGCGGATGGTTCAGGTCGAGCAGGACATCATGGCGACCAACCAGCGCCACGCCGACGCCAACCGTCGCCATTTCCGCGAGCACGGGATCTTTGTGGTCAACCTCGTCTCCAGCCCCGGTTCAGGCAAGACGTCGTTGCTCGTCCGTACCGTGACGGCGCTGAGGGGAGAGATGCCGCTCGCGGTGATCGAAGGCGACCAGCAGACGGAACTCGACGCCGAGCGCATCCGCGCCGCCGGCGCGCCATCCTGGCAGATCAACACCGGCAGGGCGTGCCATCTCGATGCGCACATGGTCGGGCATGCGCTGGAACACCTGCCGCCGCTGGATGGAGGCATCCTGTTCATCGAGAATGTCGGCAACCTGGTCTGCCCTGCTGGGTTCGACCTCGGCGAGGCGCACAAGGTGGTCATCCTCTCGGTGACCGAGGGCGACGACAAGCCGCTCAAGTATCCGCACATGTTCCACGCTGCGGACCTGATGCTGGTCAACAAGATCGACCTGCTGCCGCATGTGAGTTGCGACATGACGCGAATCCTTGCGGGTGCGAAACAGGTCAATCCGCGCATCCGGGCGATGCCGGTTTCCGCGACGACGGGCGACGGACTCGACGCCTGGCTCGCTTGGCTGCGCCGCGGACACGGGGAAGCGAAGCACGTCCAACATGAGGCGCGGCGCTCCCAACTCGAGACCATGCGCGCGCGGCGCGAGGCGCTGCGGCGGGAGCTGGCTTCGCTCGACGCGACGCTGGAAACGTGAGACCACTTCAGCAGATTCGCGGCAGCGGGTCCGATTCCAGTTCCGGCAGGTTACGCGCGCCGCCGATGCGCGTGCGCAGCACGACCCGCGCGAACCTCTCGTCCGCAGCACCGCCGATGCGCCCGACGATGGCGGCCTCTCCACCTTGCGGCAGCGCTCGCCACGCGCCGAGCACTGCATCTGCCGCGTCTGGCGCCGCGACGGCGACGACGCGACCCTCGCTCGCAAGATAGAGCGGGTCGTAACCCAGCATATCGCAGACCGAACGCGTCGCGCCCCGAATCGGGATCGCCGTCTCGTCCAGTTCCACGACCTTGCCGGTGCCGCCCGCGATCTCATGCGCGACCGTGGCAAGCCCGCCGCGCGTGGGGTCGCGCATGAAGCGAAGGCCACAGACGGCGCCGGCGGCCTCGGTCAGCGGCAGCACGCACGCCGCGTCGGATTCTACATCGCCGCTGAGCCCGAAGGCCTCGCGCGCGAGCATCACCGCGATGCCATGATCGCCGACAGGGCCGCTGACCAGCACGGCGTCCCCGGTTTCGATCACGCGCAGGCCGAGGCAGCGTCCGCGCGGTCGCACCCCGATGCCGGTGAGCGCCAGATAGAGGCCGCCGCCCTGCCCGCGCGGGACGACCTTTGTATCACCGGCGACCACCCGCACGCCGGCCGCGCGCGAAGCCGCCGCGAGGCTGGCGACGATGCGCTCAAGGAACGAAATCTCGAGCCCCTCCTCGATCAGCGCCGCCAGCGTGAGATAGAGCGGCCTGGCGCCGGAGACGGCGAGATCGTTGACCGTGCCGTGCACAGCGAGCGCACCGATATCGCCGCCCGGAAAGCTCAGCGGCTGGACGGTGAAGCCGTCGGTCGTGACTACGATCTCCCCGTCCGGCAGCGCGATGGGCACCGCGTCGGCCTCGGTATCAAGTGCCGGATCGGCGAGGTGGTGCGCGAACACCTCCTCGATCAGCGCACGCATCAGGCGCCCGCCATTGCCGTGGGCGAGGCCGACATGAGTGTCTTCGATCATGCGTGCGCTCCGTGTTCGATGATCTGTCCAAAACTCAGCCCAGCGTCGTTGCAGGCAATCGCGGAGCCGAGCAACGCCTCGAACCCCACCGCGCGCAGACCGTGCATGATGTGCTCCGTAAGACGACGGTTCTGGAACACGCCGCCGGCGAGGCCAACGGTCGCGACTCCATGCCGCCCGCGCATCGCCTCGGCGATGGCGAGCGCGGTTGCCGCCATCGTGGCATGAAACCACGCTGCACGTGACGGTTTCGGAACGGTTGCGTCGAACAATCCCGGTAGCGCCGCAGCCCAGTCCGCCTCCAGCACCCCATCGGCAGCTTCGCGAAGGGGCAGCGGCGCGGCGGAACTCTCCGCCTCGCAAGCGGTATCGGCGAGCGCTTCGAGCAGTGCCGGTCCCTGTCCCTCGAAGCTGGCCACTCGGCAGAGGCCGAGCAGGGAAGCGGCAGCATCGAAAATACGTCCGGCGGCGCTCGTCACATGGCAGTTGAGACCGCGCTGCCAGGCGGCATGGATCATTGCCCTCCCGGTATCCGGCAGCAGCCGGGCGGGCGGCGCGATCCCCCGCTCCCAGC
This sequence comes from Pseudomonadota bacterium, assembly GCA_021847175.1. Classification (GTDB taxonomy): domain Bacteria; phylum Pseudomonadota; class Alphaproteobacteria; order Acetobacterales; family Acetobacteraceae; genus JAJXXT01. The sequence goes on along the minus strand of JAJZUI010000233.1, from coordinate 1,920 downwards.
ACATGGAAGCGGCGCTACGCCATGGCTCGCGGCCTGCCGCGTCGCCGCCTTGCAGGCGAAACGGGCGCAGGCGCGCGACGCGGCGCCAGGTGCCCGGCCTGCCGAGCAGCGCCTCGCCACCCCACAGCGTGCCGTCCGGCCCGAGGCCGACACCGTCCCACGTGAAGACGAGGATCGGCGCGCCGTCAGGCGCCAACTCTCCGGCAAGAGCACCCGCGTGCGCGTGATGATGCCAGACCGGAACGGTTTCGAGCCCCCGCGTCCGCGCGCGCTCCCGGGCCCAGAGCGCACTGGCATAGCCGGGGTGGGCATCGACCAGCAGAAGCCGCGGGCTAACCCCGTAGAGCGACTGCAGATCCGCTGCCATGCGGGCGAAGCCGGCGAGCGCGCGCGGATCGTCGAGGTCGCCGAGATGCGGGGAGATCACGACGCGATCCCCGAAGCCGAGCGCGATGGTCGACTTCATGTGCCCGCCAAGAGCGAGAACCGGTTCGCTGAGGCGGAACGGCAGCGTGCGCTCGATCGGGCAGAGACCACGTCCGCCGCGAATGACGCGCGGCGCGCCATCGACGACGCGCAGCACACTGTCGTCCACCGGGCGCTCGATCGGGCGGTCGTGATGAAGAAAGGCATCGGCGATGCCCGCAAGAGACATCGCGGCCTGTTGCTCATCCGTAAGCATCGGCTCGCCGGAGCGGTTGGCGGACGTCGCGACGAGCGGCGCGCCGAAGCCCTCGGCCAGCAGGTGATGCAGCGGGCTGTCGGCCAGCATCGCGCCCACGGTGCCGAAGCCGGGCGCGATCGAGGGAGCAAGTGGCGCTTGCGGCTTGCGATCCAGCAGCAGGATCGGTCGCGCCGGGCCGCGCAACTCGGCCAGCGCCGCGCCATCCGCAGCCACGCACGCGTCGAGCAGGCGCTTATCCTCAGGGAACAGCACGGCGAAAGGCTTGTCCGGCCGCCGCTTGCGCCGGCGCAGCACGCCGACCGCGGCCTCGTCCGCCGCGTCGCAGAACAAGTGGTAGCCGCCCACGCCCTTCACCGCGACGATCTCGCCGCGCCTCAGGGCCGCGATGGTGGCCCCGATGGCCGCCTCGCCCGCCGCGCTTTCCGCCGTTCCGTTGTCGAACCAACATTGCGGGCCGCAGTCCGGGCAGGCAACCGGCTCGGCATGAAACCGCCGGTTCAACGGATCGCCGTATTCCGCGGCGCAGGAACGGCAGAGTGCAAATCCGGCCATCGCGGTGTTGGCGCGATCGTAGGGAAGCCGGCGGATCAGGCTGTAGCGCGGCCCGCATTGCGTGCAGTTGATGAACGGATAGCGCGCGCGACGGTCGGCAGAACCGGCGAGTTCGCGCAGGCAATCTGGGCAGGGCGCGAGATCCGGCGGGAAGCACTCAAGCCCGCTCTCGCTCGCGGCACTCGGACGGATCGCGAAGCCGGGCCCCACCGCCTCTTCCACGGGCGCCGCCACGAGCAGCACGGGGCGGGCCGCGGGCGGTGCCTCGCGAAGCAGCGCGTCGGCGAAGCGATCGAGATCTGCGGGTTCTGCCGCAGCCAGGATCTCAACCGTGCCAAGGCCGTTGCGCACCCATCCGGAAACGCGGTGGCATTGCGCGAGCCGATAAACGAAGGGGCGGAAACCCACGCCCTGCACCCGCCCGCCAAGCTCGATCCGCCGCGCCTGCATCGGCTTCGGTTCAGTGCGGCCGGACGCCCGCCTGCCACCAGATATGGCAGGCACCTTCGTCCGACACCATGCATGGACCGACAGGGCGATGCGGCGTGCAGGCGCAGCCATAGAGTCGGCATTGATCGGGCTGCACCTTGCCGAGGACGACACGGGCGCAGTCGCAACCCGGCGGCATTTTTCCTTCGTGCCGGCGCGGTGGTGCCGTGACCGGATGGCGGAGCCGTGCGTCG
>JAJZUI010000232.1 GCA_021847175.1 Pseudomonadota bacterium | reverse complement strand
AGGCGGCCTCGGGGAAGAGGGCGTGCAGGCCGGCCTGGCTTGCCGCGCAGCAGCCACGCTCCGTGATGAGGCCGGTGACCAGGCGCGCGGGGGTGACGTCGAAGGCGGGGTTGGCGGTGGGCGAGGTTTCCGGCGTGATGCGGACGGAGGCGATGTCGCCGATTTGCGTCCTGCCGGTCATGATCGCGACTTCGTTGCCGTTGCGTTCCTCGATCGGGATCTCGCGCACGCCGTCGGCGAGCGCCCAGTCGATGGTGGAGGAGGGAACGGCGACGTGGAAGGGCACGCCGTTGTCGTGTGCCGCGAGCGCCTTGAGGTAGGTGCCGATCTTGTTGGCGACGTCGCCGTGGCGGGTGACGCGGTCGGCGCCGACGAAGACGAGGTCGACCTTGCCGTGCTGCATCAGGTGGCCGCCGGCGTTGTCCGCGATGACGGTGTGGGGCACGCCGTGGCGGCCGAGTTCCCAGGCGGTGAGCGAGGCGCCCTGGTTGCGCGGGCGGGTTTCGTCCACCCAGACATGCAGGTCGAGGCCGCGCTCGTGCGCGACGTAGATGGGGGCGAGGGCCGTGCCCCAGTCCACGGTGGCGAGCCAGCCGGCGTTGCAGTGGGTGAGGAGGTTGACGCGGCCAGGGCGTTGTCGGGCGATGGCCTCGATGAGGGTGGCGCCGTGGCGGCCGATGGCCTCGCACTGCGCGGCGTCCTCGTCGGCGATGCGCGCGGCCTCGGCGTAGGCGGCCGGGACGCGGTTCCCGGTGTCCGTGGCGCGCAGCCTCGTCATCATGCGGCGGATCGCCCAGGCCAGGTTCACGGCGGTGGGGCGGGTGGCATTCAGCAGTTCCGCGGCGCGTTCCAGCGCGGGCAGCGCGGGGTCGGCGCGGGCGGCGAGGCACAGCCCGTAGGCGGCGGTGGCGCCGATCAGGGGCGCGCCGCGCACCAGCATGGCGCGGATGGCGTGGGCCGCGTCGTCGAGCGTGCGCAGGGCGGCGGTCTCGAACGCCCAGGGCAGGCGGGTCTGGTCGATGATGCGCACGGTCCAGCCGTCGGGATCGACCCAGATGCTGCGGTAGGGTTTGCCGTCCACCTTCATGGCGGGCTCCTTCGGGTCAGATTCTCGTGCGCAGGACGCAGACCAGCGTGAACAGGCGGCGCGCGGTCTCGAAGTCGAGCTCGATCTTGCCGGCGAGGCGCTGGCGCAGCAGTTCCGCGCCCTCGTTGTGCAGGCCGCGGCGGCCCATGTCGATCGCCTGGATGCGCGCCTCGCGGCCCTCGGCGACGGCGGTCATGTGGGATTCGACCAGCATCTCGTAGTCGCGGATGAGGCCGCGGAACGGACCGAGGGCAAGGGCGTGCGCGATGATAGGCGCGTCCTGCGCGTCGCGGATGTCGAACACCAGGCGGCCGTGCTGGACCAGGAGATGCAGCACCAGCGGCGCCGGCGGCCGGCCCACGGGGCGGAAGCGGTTGTCGCCAAGGAGGTCGGTGACGGCCTGCGCGCGATCGGCCTCGAGGAGCGGCGAGGTGTGCGCCGGCGCCTCGTCCTCGAGGACGATGCGGTGGAGGTCAGGCATGGCCGGGCTCGGACATCGGGGCCTGGCTCAGACGGCGGGGGGATGGCGCAGGAAGCCGAGGGCGAGCATGGCGCCGACAGTGGCACCCTTGATCGGGCGGAGGAGGCCGAGGATGAGGACGGCGGTGAGCGGCAGGAAGATCGCGACCTCCGTCGCCGTGGAGGGCGAGAAGGCGCGTTCCACGGCGATGAGCAGCGCCACGACGATGTGGCCGACGAGGAGGAGCGTGATGTAGGGCGGCGCATCGTCGGCGCGCAGGTCGCCGAGGGGGATGCCGCAATGGGCGCATTCCTTCACCACGCGCAGGTAGCCGTCGAACACGTGCGCCTGGCCGCAATTCGGGCAGCGGTTGGCGAGGCCGCGCAGGATCGCGGTGCCCAGCGGCGGGCGCGGCGTGGCCTCCGGCGCGCCCTCGCGGACCCAGCGCGTGGTGGTGCGGATGGGCTGCGGCATCGCGGCGCTCACGCCTCGCGGTACCCGGCGACGAATTTGGCGAGGCGGTCCATGGCCTCGTGCAGCAGGGCGGGGCTCTTGGCGTAGCAGAGGCGGACGTGGCGCTCCGCGCCGATGCCGAAGGCGGTGCCGGGGGCCATGCCGATGCCGGCCTCCGTGACGGCGCGCTTGCAGAAGGTGAGCGTGTCGGTGACGCCGTCCACCGAGAACATGGCGTAGAAGGCGCCGGCGGAGGGGGTGTTGTGGACGCGCGGGATGGCGGCCAGGCGCTCGTTGACGATGGCGCGGCCCTGACCGCAGCGGGCGGCGAATTCGGCGACGAATTTCTCGCCGTCGCGCAGGGCGGCGATGGCGCCGTGCTGGAGGAATTCGGGTGCGCCCGAGGTGTTGAACTGGATCAGCTTCTCGAACGCGTCCGTCGTGCCCTCCGGGTAGACGATCCAGCCGAGGCGCCAGCCGGTCATCGCCCAGGCCTTGGAGAAGGAGTTGACGACGAAGACCGGGTCCGTGGGCGTGGCGATTTCCAGGAAGGAGAGCGCGGCTTTCCGGTCGTAGACGGTGCGGTGGTAGACCTCGTCCGCCAGGATCGCGATGTTGCGGGCGCGCGCGATGGCGAGCAGCGCCTCCGCCTGGTCGCGGCCGATCATCCAGCCGGTGGGGTTGCCGGGGGAGGCGAGGTAGATGACGCGGGTGCGCTCGTCGCAGGCGGCCTCGACCGCCGCGAGGTCGAGGGTCCAGCCCTCGGCGCCGGGGGTCATCGCCACCTCGCGGATGGCGGCGCCGCAGATCTGCATGGCGCGCATGATGTTGGGCCAGGAGGGGGTGACGGTGACGACGTTGTCGCCCGGCGTGATGGTGGCCTGGGCGATGAGCATCACCGCCTCCATGCCCGACTGGGTGAGCGCGATGCGACCCGGAGGGACGGCGACGTCGTAGGTGTTGCGCAGGTATTCGCTGAGCGCCTCGCCCATCGCGGGGATGCCGCGGTTGGGGGTGTAGAAGGTCTTGCCGGCGGCGAGCGCCTTGGCGGCGGCGTCGCAGATGAAGGACGGGGTGGGGACGTCGGGCTCGCCGGCGAACATGCCGATCACGTCCTGCCGGCCGTAGCCCATGCGCCAGACCTCGACGATGGGGGAGTCCTCAAGGGTCTCTATGCCCTGCCTGATCAGAGGGGGACGGATGAGGGAGTGCGCGTGGTCCATGGCTCTGCCTTCGCGGTATCGGGCCAAGAAACGCGAAACGGGCGTTCGGTCAACCGGCTGTGGCGGTGGCGTGGTAGGCGGCGCGGGCAGGCGGCGGGGGTTGACCGGCGCGAGGGCGGGACAATTGTCTGGGGCGAGCGATCAACGCCTTTCGGTCTGGCCGGGGCGCCAAGGAGGCGATTTCTGATGCGACAGGCCCTGGTTTGCGGCGCCGGCGGGTTCATCGGCGCGCATCTCGTCCGCCGGCTGAAGGCGGAGGGGTTCTGGGTGCGCGGCGTCGATCTCAAGCGGCCGGAGTTCGCCGCGAGTGCCGCGGACGATTTTGTCGTGGGCGACCTGCGCGAAGCGGAGGTGTGTGCCGCCGTCTGCGACCGGGCGTTCGACGAGGTGTATCAGCTTGCGGCGGACATGGGGGGTGCCGGGTATATCTTCACCGGCGAGAACGACGCCGCGATCATGCAGAACTCCGCGATGGTGAACCTGCAGATGCTGGAGGCGGCGCGGCGGGCGGGGGTGGCGCGGATGTTCTATTCGTCCTCCGCCTGCATCTATCCCGCGTACAACCAGGAGGACCCGGACAACCCGAATTGCGCCGAGGACAGCGCGTATCCCGCGGCGCCGGACAGCGAGTACGGGTGGGAGAAGCTGTTTTCCGAGCGGCTTTACCTGGCGTACCGGCGCAACCATGGGATGGCGACCTCGGTTGCGCGGTTCCACAACATCTTCGGGCCCGAGGGGACGTGGACGGGCGGGCGGGAGAAGGCGCCGGCGGCGATCTGCCGCAAGGTGGCGGAGGCGCGGTCCGGCGACACGATCGAGATCTGGGGCGACGGGCGGCAGACGCGGTCGTTTCTTTATGTTGACGAATGCCTGGAGGGGACGACGCGGCTTTTGCGCAGCGGCGAGACGGGGCCGTTCAACATCGGGTCCGAGGAGATGGTTTCCATCAACGGGCTGGTGGCGATGGTGGCGGAGATCGCGGGCAAGCGGATCGAGGTGCGGCATGTGCCGGGGCCGCTCGGCGTGCGGGGGCGGAATTCGGACAACCGGCTGATCCGCGAGCGGCTGCGCTGGGCGCCGTCACGGACGCTGCGCGAGGGGTTGGAGAAGACGTATGCGTGGATCGAGGGGCGGGTGAGGGGGGCGGTGGGGGCGTAGCGCCGCGGCTTCGTCCGGGCAGCCAGCAATTCCTGGCAAATGCCGGTCACGACGCAGGCGAGCGGGCAACGGGGACGCGCAACCGATCTTATCCCTGTATCGCGCCGTGCATGCATGGCGATCGGCCGGGACCGCTCCGGCGATGTTGATGGACCGGGGCGCGCGTGGTTGTTCGCTGATCCACGGTCGCGCGTCCAATCTTGCCCGCAAGCGGGTGCCGGATATGCTTTCGCCAGCAAAGCCCGACAGGGGGATAGGGTGTCATGAACCCGCCGAGCTACGTCGTTCTCTTCCGCACCCATTTCTGGGACGGGTTCGCGCAGACCATGGCAGCTCATTTGAGCAGCCGTGTCGGCAGGGGCGATTTTGTCGTTCTTGCCGACGAGACCTGGCAGCGGATGGACATACGCGGATATCCAAAGCTTTCGCATACGGTGGACTTTTCTTCGATCGGGTTGAATGTAAACACGCCGCATAAAGAGAAATACATGTGGCACAATGGAGATTTTTCTCTTTATAAGGCACTGATTGACATGCCGAGTTATGATTATTATTGCATGGTTGAATACGATGTCATTTTCAACGAGTTCTTCGATGAAATGATAGAGGCTCTCGCCGAGCGGCACGTCGAAATGGTTGGTTACCGGCTGCGCCAGGCGCCCGACAACATAGCGGCTCAGGTGAGGGCCTATTACAGGAACACGAACAGCCTGCTGCCGTGCATCCTGATCGCGAGCCGCCGGGCGGCCGAGTATCTCTACCAGCAGCGTTGCCACATCGCTTCGATCCACGCCCGCAACCCTGAGCTCGGGTGGCCGTTCTGCGAGGGATTCCTCGGGGCGGCGATAACGGATCGTCCCGATATTGCCTATGCCGATCTGGCGCAGTTTGGCGACGTAAGCCGCTACGAGTTCTGGCCGCCCACTCTTTACAGCCCGTCCCTAACGCGGGAAACGAAGAGCTTCGTTCATCCCGTGCTCGATCCCGCGCGCTTTGTCGGCTCCCGGGTGCGTCATGGTGCCGACGAGTTCTTTGTGGCCGGTTCGCCGATGCGGCGGGACCTTGAGCAGGTCGAGCCGGCTGTGTTCCTCCCGATCCTTCGCGATTTCCTCTCCGGGCGCCGTGAGCACGACAGGCTGAGCCAGCTCGAGTGCTACGCGCGAGAACGGGGCCTTTGATTACCGGAACTCCGAACGAGTGGTCGGGCAATGCATTTTGGCGCGCGGCCACCTGGTGCGTTACGCTTCAAGCCAGTCGAGGGCGGCGGCGAGTTCCGTGGGCGGGAGCGTGAAGTCGCGGAAGATCGGGTTTCGGTCCGTGCCGATGATGTTCTTGACGAAGTGGAACGAGTAGCGCAGGCCGGACGAGGCATAGAGCTTGGCGTGCTGGCGGACGGTGTTGGTGACGGTTTCGATATCGAGCAGCCTGGTGGCGGGCCGCGAGAAGACGGCGTTGAGCATGCCCGAGCCCGAGAGGCCGGCGATGCGGCCGGCGGCGGCGAAGGCGCGGATCTGGGCGTCGAAGCGCATCGTTTCGGGATAGAGCACCGTGTAGCCGCGCGCCTGGAAATGGGCCTCGACTTCGAGCTCGTTGCGCAGGACGCGATACCAGGGGC
>JAJZUI010000231.1 GCA_021847175.1 Pseudomonadota bacterium | reverse complement strand
TAACCATAGTAACCTCCTCCGCCACCCAGCAAGACAATCAGCAAGATGATGATGAGAATGGTGCTCATTTGTTTATTTCATCCCTTACACAGCATTGCCGCGTCATCATTATTGCACAGGTCGCCGCGCAGCACCCCGCGCATTGACCGCCAAGGATTGCCCGCTCACTGGCCCCCCGCTCACTGGCGAATGGCGGGCGCGGGCTTCGCTTTCATTTCTTGGTGGCGTCCCTGACCGTGTCTTTCAGGCCGCCGATGGCGTTCTGCACCTTGCCGACGGCTTTGTCGGACTTGCCTTCGGACTCCAGCTTGGCATCTCCGATTGCCCTGCCGACCCTTTCCTTGATCGTGCCCTTGATAACCTTGGCCGATCCCGCGATGCGGTCCTTGTCCATGGCATTTCTCCCCCCGGACCGAATGCCATGCGCGACGCCCGGAACAACTCGGCAAACTCGCACCTGCGCCCGAGCGGTGCATTGACCTGCATCAGCGGCGCGCGGTTTGCCCGACGCGGCGGCGGGGCTAGAGGAAGCGCGGGAACCGATGGGGCGGAGATGGGCGCGGGAATGGCGGGGATGGTGGCGGGCTGGATCGTCGCGGTGATGACGGCGGGCGGCTATGGCGGGCTGGCGCTGCTGATGGCGGTGGAGAGCGCGTGCATCCCGCTGCCCTCCGAGATCATCCTGCCGTTCGCGGGCTACCTGGTCTCGCAGGGGCGGATGAACCTGTTCCTGGTGGCGACGGTGGGGGCGCTGGGCTGCAACCTCGGCTCCGCGGTCGCGTACGCGGTGGGGCGGTATGGCGGGCGCCCGGCGATCGACCGCTGGGGGAAATACGTGCTGCTGCGCCACCACGATCTGGACCTCGCGGACCGGTTCTTCGCGCGGTTCGGGGCGCCGGCGGTGCTGGTGGGGCGGATGCTGCCGGTGGTGCGCACGTTCATCGCCCTGCCCGCCGGCATCGGCGAGATGGGGCAGGTGCGGTTTCACCTCTACACCTTCATCGGCTCCTGGCCGTGGTGTTTCGCGCTCGCGTATGTGGGGATGGTGCTGGGCGAGCGGTGGGCGAGCGTGCCGTGGCTGCACACCGTGTTTCACTACGCCGATATCGCGATCGCGGCGCTGGTGGTGGCGGCGGTGGGGTGGTTCGTGTGGGAGCGGCGCAGGCGGCGATCCGCCTAGGCGGCGCGTGCCGGAACGGCGAGACCGCCAGGGAAGCCCGCCGCCAGCGCAAAGCCGGCGATGGCGAGCCACAGCGCCGGCCGATAGCCGATCGTGTCGGCGAGGAGGCCGCCGAGCGGCGCCCCGACCACGATGATGCCGCGATTGATCGACCGCCTGGTCGCGTTCATCCGCCCCTGCAGCGCGTACAGCTCCCCACTTTTCCGAAACAAGTCCGCAGCGTCTCAGGTCATTCGCTGATTGCGATCTTCTCGCGTTCTTGATTCAGGTCAATGGATGGCTTGTCGTCTTTGTTATATACTTTTTCTTGGGACCGTATCGTCGCCCCCCCCTGCATTCAACCCGGAAGCAAGACATGATGAAGAAAATCCTATGGATGCCCCTCTTCGTCGTACTCGCCGCCACGATGAATATCGCCGGCTGCGCGTCGAGCTCCACAAGCCAGAGTACCGGCCAATATCTCGATGACGTGGTGATCACCTCGAAGGTGAACGCGGCCTTGCTCGGCGATTCAGGTCTGAGCTCGTTCAAGATAGGCGTCGGGACTTATAACGGCGTCGTCCAGCTCAGCGGTTTCGTCAACAGCGACCAGGTGAAGGCGCGCGCGGGCAAAGTCGCGGCGGGCGTTCCCGGCGTCAGGGCCGTCCGGAACGATCTCGTCGTGAAGTAACCCAGGACAACGTTTTCGAATGGATCAACGGGCAAAGAGCGCGTTTGAGAAGGCGTGGCTGGATCAGGTGATGCGTTTGAGCATGGTTGCGGTAGCGGCGATCCGTCTCAGCGGCGCGCGCCTGGCGCGCAGGCCGGACGAGCGGCCGGCGATTTTGCGCGGGTTCGGGGGTGGGGCGTTCCGGAGCCCCGGCGGGCGGGATTCGCATCGCCTCAGGCGCGTTCGATGCGCCCGGAATAGCAGCCGCGTTTGGCGTAGTGGGCGTGGAGGTAGCTGACGGCCGGGTTGGCGAACATCCGCTCGATGACCGGCTCGGCCCCGGTGCCCTCGACCACCTCGGCGTCGAGCATCATGCCGGCCGCGTCGAAGGCGCGCAGCGAAAGCAGGCGCGCGCGCATGACCTCCGGCAACTGGTTCGCCTCGTCGTAGGTTTGCGTCGCGCCCTCGCGCACGAAGATGGCGTGCGTGCCGCGATAGGGCGTGTCGGCGGGCTGATAGGTGTGGTTGAGCAACAGCAACGTCTCGCCGGGCTCCGCGTCGCGCATCTCGACGCGGCAGGGAAAGCCCGGCTTCGCGCCCGCGACGCAGCGCCTGGCGCCGTGGCGGGCGAGTTCTTCCTCCGGCAGGCCGAACAGGTGGCGGAAGGGCTCGGCGGAAAGGCCGGTGACGCGGTAACCCATTTGTGCCTCCTTGCGGGTGGTGCGGGAGGAGACGCCAGCGGAGGCGGGTTCGCCATCCGGTTGTTGCGGTGGGACTTGGGGGACGGGAGGGGTCTATTCTGGGGCTAGAGCGGTAGGGGCGGACTTTTGGAGTTTTGGTAGTTTTGGAAACGGGGTCTGGGTTGAAGATTTTGCCTCGCATCGGATTGGCTCGGCGCTCTTCGCGGACGAAACCCGGCCCCTCAGCAAGGTCCCGCTTCTTACTGGTGGGCTGTCTCGGCTGATCCCTCCGCTTCTGATGCCTCGACTTCCGCCAATGCGGTCTTGCCCTCGTTGAACGTGATGATGGAGTCTGGAAGCCCGATCAACACGAGCGGGCAGGGATTTCCGACGCCCCTGTGCACCCGGTCTTCCAGCTTCCGCCAATGTGTCGTGGCCTCGCCGAACTTGTCCGCGACGAAAACATCGGTGAAGGCCTCCCTGAAGCTGAGCGGCTTCTTTTCGCTGTTCACTCGCTTGGTGATGGCGGCGCGCTGCCGGCGGGTCGGCTCGTAACCCCATTCACTCAGGTCTTCGATTCCTTGGATCTGCCGCTCATCGAGAAATCGTCTTACCAAGACGCGCATGTTCTCGTGCAGCGACTTACCGCGCGTGACGATGATGCCCGCCGAAATGGCACCATCCGCGTGCAAGCGTTTGAAGTTCTCAAGATCGCGGTCGTAGAAGGGATCTTTGTTGTTCCACTCGATTTCGAGCGCGATGCGCTTATCACCTTCAAAGGTCCGCACGTGGTCGATTTCGTGCGATATGCTTTCACGTTTCACGCCGTTAATGCGCTTCTCGATCGTGAACGTGAATTTAGGCCACCCGGTGCTCGCCAGAGCCTTGCGCAGCCGCTGAGTCCCCTTCGCTTCCCCTCCCCCGCCGACGATGATCTCCTCAATCGGAATGGTCGTGTTTTCCAGGGCGGCCTCCAGTTCGGCAACCGCCTGGGGGAAATCGACGCTGAGGATAGCCTCCGCATGTGAATGGACCTCGACCTGGAACCCCTTGGCAATGAGTTTTTCGAACATCCGGTCAGGCGAGGAATGCACGGCGGACACCAAACTGCGGGGAGATTATTCGGCTTCCAGAGCGATCAGGAGCTGTCGCTCAGCGGCGGAGTTGTGGGAATACGTCTTCCAGGTCGGGGCATAGTCCTCGGCTTGCATGCCCCATCCGGTCCAGCCAGGCCGCCGTCCGCGCGCGAACAGTTCCAGATACGGCCCGGGGCTGCATCCCTCGATCAGCGGATATTGCTCGTCGGGCTTGCGGCTGTGCTCACGTTTACGAGTGCCAATGTAATTGACCTGGGTTCGCCCTAGCTGCAACGTGCGGGCGTTCTTGCCACGCACCCCAAAGAGCAGGATTTCGGTGACATTGCGGAAGTAGAAGCCGACGCCGCGTCCATCAGAGCCTCCGTCCTTCCGAAGCTTGTGCCAGATAATATTGCTCTTGTAGTCGAAGCCCCAGGCCTTCATCACGCGTAGCCCGTCGGGCAGGAGAGCGTTTGGGACCCAGAGATACAGGTGGGCCGGCTGCCGAACTGCGCGCGCGACGGGTAGCGCGCAGATCTCGTCGGTCGTCATGGTGCCGTACCGGTTCAGACGACGATGCTCGGGCGCCACCTTGCCCGTGCGATTGATGAACTGCCACGGCGGGTCGGCCAGGACGGTCTGGAACATCTGGTTGCCAACCACCGCCTCAAAGTCGGCCTTCGGATCACATTGCTCCTGTGTGCTCATCGGCCTTCAGTTCCTCCGTCTCTAATCGTTTCTGCCTCAAGCCTGCGTCATAGCTTTCCCACGTTTTCGAGAAAAAGCTGGTGGGGGCGCAGACCGTCGCGGAAGGTCGCCTCGCAGCAAGCACGCGGGCATGCCTGCATGCAAGCGCGCGAGTCGTCAACATTCTCATCGCCCCCCCCTCCGTTTCCAAAACTACCAAAACTCCAAAAGTCCCCGCTCATGCCTCCGGGAGCCATTCCGCCAGCTTCGGGTTGACGGCCCAGTCCTTCCGTCGCCGTCCCATCGCGCCGGCGTTGCCCGGCGCCTCCCGCACCCACCCCGCCTCCGCCAGTTCGCAGAGCGCCGCCTCCATCCGCGCGGCGTCGGGGATCATCAGCCCCTCACCGAGCCGCAACACCCGCGCATTAACCACCCCCGGCAACGGCGCCTGCCTCGCCAGCCACTTCGCCAGCCGCGCGGCATCCCGCTCCGCCTCCGGCAGCGCCGCGGCGCCGAACACCCGGCGCGCCATCGGCACCGCGAAGAGCTGGAGGAACATCACCGCCCCCTGCATCGCGCGCAGGCCCACCGCCGCCGGCTCCGGCGTGCCGTCCTCCGCCTCCGCCCACGCCAGGTATTCGAGCGTGAGCGAAATCCGCAGCGCGAGCCCCGGCAGCTTGCCCAGCCAGCCCACCATCAGCCCCGCCGCACCCGCCTCCAGCTCCGCCGCCGCGAGGCGCCATTCGTCGAACAGCCCCAGCGCCGCCTCCGCCACCGGCACCACGCGCGGCGCCGGCGCCTCCGCCCACGGCAGCGCCCGCAGCCGGCGCAGGCAGCGGAACGCGCCCTCGGTGTCGGCCATCGCGCTCGGGCGGCGCGGCGGCACGCGCTCCGGCCAGATGGGGAGGAAACGCGCCATCATCCCGTCGTCGTCCCCGGCCAGCAGCAGGCTCGCCACCCGGTCCGGCGGGATGGCGCCGATCACGCTCCACGCCAGGTGCGGCACGGCCGCCCCCTCCGCCCCGTCGCGCACGCGGTCCGGCGTGAAGGCGCCGCCGTTATAGGCCTCCAGCCAGAAGGCGCGGTCGCCGCCGCTGCCGCCGGCATAGCGGTTCATGTTGCCGAGCCAGCCGGCCAGTTCGTCGCGGAACAGCAGCAGCCCGCGGGGGTTGGCCGCCGAAAGCCGCGCCGCCTTCTCCGTGGTCGGGTCCATGCTGAACAGCCGCCGGCGCTGGGGGGCCACGGGCGCCATCGCCGCCTCGGGCATCGGCGGCGGCGGCGCGCCCTGCTTCACCGCCGCCTTCACCTCCTCCTCGAAGACGCGGCGGCGCTCCGCGGCCTCCACCGCCGCGCGCTCGCCGTCGCGCCGGCGCGCGCCCCAGTCCGCGTTGTCCTCCGCCTCCAGCCTGGTGACGAGGCCGGTGAGCACGGAAAGCGCCGGGGACTTGCCGGAGGAGGGCAGGCCGATAAGGGCCACGTTGAACACCGGCGGGTGCGCCCATTGCGGCCAGGGCGAGACCCAGCGCGCGTTGCCGATCACCCCGCCCGCGATCGCCAGCAGCGCCGCGCCGACGAAGGCCTCCGGCGCGCCGGCACCCTCCGCCGCCTCGGCGACGAAGCGGGCGCAGAACGGCGGCAGCACGGTCGTGGGGAACGCGGGCGGGGCGCCACGCGGGCCGCGCAGGATGGCGATGTCCGGCGCGGGCCACGGCTGCGTGCCGGATG
>JAJZUI010000230.1 GCA_021847175.1 Pseudomonadota bacterium | reverse complement strand
GCTGGCGGCAAGTGCCCGCACCGGGTCCAGCACCGGGTAAGGGTTCTGCGCCAGTGCCGGATCGTGATCGAAACGATCGCCCCTGGTGTAGTCCATCGGCACCAGCGCGCGCGAGACCGCCATCAGCGAGCGGTTCACCGCCTCCGCGTCCGCCGAGGCCGGGATCGCGCCCGCGAGCTGGCCGAGCCGGCGCGCGCGCTCGCGCAGGGACGACAGATCGAGCGCGTTGCCGACGCCCGCCGCCAGCCTGTCGAGTTCCGCGAGCAGCGCGTCGGCCGCGCGCCGGTAGTCGAGCGGCAGGCGCTCCGCCGCGAGCAGGCGCGCCAGCGCATGCACATAGATGCGCGTGTCGCGCACCAGCAGGTCGCGGTCCATCTTGTCGAGCGTGTCGTCCGGCGTGTGCCACCACCAGCCGAACCCGGCGCCCTTGCGCCCGGTGCCTCCGAGCACGGCGCCCATCACGTTGTCCGCGGCGTCCGCCGGTTGCTCGCCCATGCCCATGAACATCGAGGGCACGCCGACGCCCCAGAATGACTGGTCGCCGGCGCGGCTCATGCGGTAGCCGGCAAGTTCCTGCCCGCCTTCCACGCGCACCGCCTCGGCGGCGAAACCGGCGAGTTCCGCGGCGGCGATTGCATCCGTCAGCACCGTGTTGCCGCGCGCGCCCGTGGAATCGACGTTGACGTGCACGGCGCAGCGGCGGTCCAGCTCGTCCCAGTGCGTGTCGGCGTACCATGCGGAGCCGGAATAGCGCCCGTGCGAATGCCCGGACCAGAAACAGAGGCGCAGGCCGCGCTTCCACCCCGCGCGTCCGGGCGCGAGCAACCGCGCCACCTCCAGCATCGTGGCGTTGGCACCTCCATTGTCCATCACGCCCAGGTACCAGGTGTCGTGATGGCCGGAGAACATGACGAAGGGCGCGTCCGGCTTCCCCTCCGGCATCAGCTCGGCCTCCAGGATCGGGGTCTCGCGCCAGCCCGTGTCGACTTCGGAATGAAGCGTGACCTCGACCGCCTCGCCCGCCTGCACCCGCGCCTTGAGCGCGTCGCCGGTCGCCTTGCGCACGCTGAGCACGACGGTGGAAGGCAGGTCCGCGCGCGTCGCCTCCGTCGGGCTGCCCCAGACCGGAGAGATGCACATCTCGTGGATGTGCTCGTGCGGGCTGATATGCACCTGCCCCGCCGCCCCGGCGCGCGAGGCGCGCAGGCTCGCGCCGGGATTCGCGATCCCCTCCAGCAGCACGATCTTCCCACGCGCGTCGATCGCGGCAAAATCCTCGGGTCTGCCCGCGCCGGCATAGACTACGCGCGCGGTGAGCCCGCCCGCGGGCGAGGGGCGCGAGAAGGAATGGGTGATGCAGTCCGGCGTCTCGTTGCCGATGACGATGCGCGCGCGGCCGGGCAGGCTGATATAGGCCTCGTGGCGCAGCAGCCTGGTGTGGAAGCCGTACCCGTCCAGCACCGCCTGCAGGTAGCGGAAGCTCTCCAGCTCCTCCGGCGTGCCGGAGAGCTTGACGCGCTTCGCGAACTCCTCGAGGTGGCGAAACATCCCCTCGGCATCGACCTGTGCCGTCAGCGCCGCGACCTGCCCGATGTCATTCATCGTCCCCTCCCCCCTCGCCGGATGGCGCCAGGATGATCCCGCCGGCGCGCGAAGACCAGTGCCGGCCGCGGGGACGGGAATCGCGCACGGCGGCTAGGCTCATGCCGGTGCGCGGAGACCGACCATGGACCTGCTCAACAGCCTGCTAGCCCGCAAACGCCTGTTCGCCGGCATCGCCGCCGGCCTGGTCGTGCTCGCCCTGCTGCCCGCCCACCACCGCCTGCTGGCCCGCGCGCTCATCGCCTGGGATACCGGCGCGCTGGTGTTTCTGTTGCTGATCGCAACGATGTTCTCGCGCCGCGACCACCTGCACCTGCCGCACGACGCCGCGGCGCAGGAGGAGGGCGAGTGGACCATCTTCGCGGTGACGCTGGCCGGCGTGATGGCGAGCTTCGCCGCCATCGTCGGCGAGTTCGCGGTCACCAAGTCCATCCCCCGCGTGGACCGCTACGCGCATATCGGCCTCGTGGTCGCGACGCTGCTGCTTTCCTGGCTGGTAACGCAGACGCTGTTCGCGCTGCGCTACGCGCACGAATACTACAGCTCGCGCCGCCACGACGGAAAACCCGACGGCGGGCTGCTGTTTCCCGGCACGCATCCGCCGGACTACTGGGACTTCGCCTATTTCTCGCTGGTGCTGGGCATGACGTTCCAGGTCTCGGACGTGCAGATCGTCTCGCGCAAATTCCGCCGCCTCGCGCTGCTGCACGGGTTCCTGAGCTTCGTCTTCAACACCACGATCATCGCGCTTTCGGTGAACGTCGGCGCGAGCCTTCTCTAGGGCCGCAGCGCCGCCATCGCCGGGAACAGCCTGGTCCATGCCCTGAGCCCCTCGTCGAAGGAGGAGAGGCGGAAGAACTCGTTGGGCGCGTGGATGCGCTCGTCGGCCACGGCGTAGGAGAGCATCACCGTCTCCAGCCCCAGCGCCTCCTTGGCCATGGAGGAGATCGGCAGCGTGCCGCCGACGCCCACGCGCACCGGCCGGCGGCCGTGCACCTCCTCGATGACGCGCTCGACCACCGCGAGGTAGGGATCGTCCTCCGGCACGACATAGGCGCGGGCACCGTCGTGCGGGTCGAGGATCTCGAGGTCGGCGAAGGCGGGGCAATGCGCGCGCAGGTGCGCGGCCACCGCTTCGAAGACTCGTTTCGGGTCCTGCCCGGGCCCGAGCCGGCACGTGAGCTTCGCACTCGCCTCATGCGGAATGACCGTCTTGCCGCCCGGCCCGGTATAGCCGCCGATCATGCCGTTCACCTCCAGCGTCGGGCGGAACCAGAGGCTTTCCAGCAGCCGCACGCCGGGCTCCATCGCGCCCGGCCGCGCGCCGATCTCGGCGAAGAACGCGGCCTCGTCGAAACCCAGTTCGTCCATGCTCGCGTAGTCGCGGTTGCCGGGGCGCTGCAGCCCGTCGAAGAAGCCGGCGACGGCGATGCGGCCGTGCTCGTCGTGAAGGGTCGCGAGCAGCCGCGCCAACGTCATCGCGGCGTTGCCAACAGGGCCGCCGAAGCGCCCCGAGTGCAGGTCGCGCGCGGCCGTGCGCAACACGATCTCCATCCCCGAGAGCCCGCGCGAGTTGGTGTTCACGGAGGGGCGCCCCGGCCGCCAGCGCCCGCCATCCGCGGAGACCAGCACGTCGGCGGCGAGCAGCTCGCCGTGGCGGCGCATGATGCCGGGCAGCGAGCGGCTGCCGATCTCCTCCTCGCCCTCGATCAGCACCTTCACGTTGACCGGAAGCCGACCCTCCGCCGCGAGCCAGGCCTCGATGGCGGAAACCGCAATCCACAGCGGCGATTTATCGTCCGACGCGCCGCGCGCGTAGATGTGACCCGCGCGGATCGTGGGCTCGAAGGGCGGCGTCTCCCACAGTTCCAGCGGGTCGGGCGGCTGCACGTCGTAATGGCCGTAGATCAGCAGCGTCGGCTTGCCTGGCGCGCCGAGCCATTCGCCATAGACCGCGTCGTGCCCGCCCTCGTTGAGATATTGCACCGAGTTGAGCCCGATGCGCTCGAACCGCGCCCTGAGCAGCGCCGCCGCGTCGCGGATCCCCTGCGCGTAGGCCGGGTCCGTCGAAACACTCGGCAGCCGGATGAAAGACAGAAGCTCGTCGAGCAGCCGGGCGTGGTTCTCCGCGACCCAGGACTCGACGCTCATCGTCCGCCGTCCACCGAGATGATCTGCCCGTTGACGAAGCCGGCGAGCGGGGATGCGAAGAAGATCACCGCGTTGGCGATGTCCTGCGCGGTGCCGAGCTTGTGCATGGCGATGCGCTCGACCAGCGCCTTCTGCCCCTCCGTGCCATAGCTCTCCCACTGCCGCTCGGTCGTCTCGTTGCTGCGGATGAAGCCGGGGGCGACGGAATTGACCGTGATGTTGAACCGCCCAAGCTCGTGCGCGAGCTGGCGCGTCAGCCCGACCACGGCATGCTTGGCGCTGCAATAGGCCTGGATGCCGGTGAGCGAGGCCTGCAGCCCGGCGCCGGAGGAGATGTTGACGATGCGCCCCTCCCCGGCCTGCTTCATCGCCGGCGCCGCGGCGCGCGACAGCGCCATCGCGGCGCCCACGTTGACGGCGAAGATGCGGTCCCAGTCCGCATCCGTCACCTCCTCGATCGGGCGCATCACCTGGCCCGCGACGCCGCCGGCGTTGTTCACCAGGCAGAACACCGGCCCGATCCCGCGCACCCACTCCGTTGCCGCGGCGCGGTCGGTGAGGTCGAGCACGCGCGTGTGGATGCCGGCCTGGCCCTTCGCCGTCTCCGCCAGTTCCGCCGCGTTGAGGTCGCAGCCATGCACCGTGGCACCCAGGGACGCGAAGCTGTGGGCGATCGCCCGGCCGATGCCATGGCCGGCGCCGGAGACGATGATAGTCTTGCCATCGAAACGAATATTCATGCCACCAGCAACTCCAGGAGGTTGGCGTCATCCATCTTGCGCCGGCCGGTCTCGCAATCGTGGATCTGGGCGACCAGCGCGCGCACCTTAGGGCAGTCGATCCCGTGTCTCGCGCCCACCTCCGCGATCGGCGCGATCTGGACGTCGACCTCGGTCGGCCGGTGACGCACCCAGAGGTCGCGCCACACGCCGGAATGGGTCTTGGCGTTGGGGCGGTTGAACGCGACCATCGCCGCGACCGATGCCGCCGCCGCCGCCTCGCCCGCGTTGGGCATGAAGGCCTTGGGGTCGAAGCCGTTGAACCCCTTGGGGTCGACGCCCTCGGCCAGCGCCACCTCCACCGCCTCGCGCCCGAGTGCCCGCCATAGCGGCAGCAGTTCCGGCCGCGCCAGGCAGTCGGCGATGCCCAGCCCGCCCAGCGCCTGCGCGAACAGCATCGCACCGTAGCCGAGCTTGCCCCAGAGATAGCCCCAGATCGCATCCGTCATCACCGCCTCGGGCTCGAAGGCGAGCAGCGTCGCGTGCAGCCGCGCGAGGCGCTCCGTCATCCGCCCGTTCAGCTCGCCCAGCACCACCGCGCCGCGGCCGCCGAACATGATCTCGCCCGGGCGCATCCAGTCGGCGGAGAAATTGACGAACGCACCGATGGTACGGTCGCGGCCGACGATACGCTGGATGATGAGCTCGTTGAGCCCGTTCTGCGCCGAGAGCACGTAGCCGTCCTGCGCGAGATGCGGGGTGAGCGCGCGCGTCGCACCCTCCGTGTGGTGCGCCTTCACGGCGAGGATCACGTGCTTCCAGCTGCCGCGCAGATCGCCTGGCCGGAACGCCCTGGCGTGGACCTTGAAGTTCTCGATCGGGCCGATGATGGAGAGCCCGGGCCCGTTGATCGCGTCCACGTGCGCGCCCTCGATATCGACGAAGGTGACGTCGTGCCCGGCGCGCACCAGGTAGGCACCGATGGTGCCGCCGATCGCCCCCGCACCCCAGATCAGGATCGGTTCCGAAATCTTTTCCGCCATCACCACGCCCCCATCGCGTCACGGGTCTCTTCCACCGCCACGTTCCAGATCGCCAGCATCTCGTTGTCGCTGCGCGCGACGCGGCCGCCGTAATTGCCGTCGTCCAGCATGGTGCGCGTCTCGAAAGGCGGCAACGTCTTGAGCCGGTCGAGGTCGACCATCTCCTTCGCCCCGTCCGCGGGCGTGGAGGTGAGGCGCGTCCATGGGAAATTCTCGAGCCAGGAGCCGTGGCTCGCCACCTTGTCCGTCGCCAGCACCTGCGCCCAGGTACGCGGCGCGCGCCACCAGTCATGCGTGCGCACGCGGCAGTCCGGGTTGTCCACCATCCATTCCTGCGCCAGCGCCGCGGCCGGCTGGTTGCCGCCATGGCCGTTGACCAGCAGCACACGGCGGAAACCGTTTCGCTTGAGGCTGTCCAGCACGTCGCGCACCACGTCCGCGTAGGTCGCGACGCGCAGCGAGATGCTGCCGGGATAGGCCTGGAAATAGGGCGAGATGCCGAAGGGCAGCGCGGGAAACACCGGCACGCCGAGCGGCTCCGCCGCC
>JAJZUI010000011.1 GCA_021847175.1 Pseudomonadota bacterium | reverse complement strand
TCGGCAACCCCGCGCACGGTGCGCGCGAAGGACAGGCCGTCGCTGTCCGCGACCACCTTCCAGCCGCGCTCGTTCGGCAGCGAGATCGCGTCGAGCCGGTGGGCGAAATCGCCCGCCGCCGCCTCGCGCCCCGGCGCCAGCACGCCGGCGATCGCGGCCTGCTCGACGAGCGCCACCGGCACCGTGCCGGCCAGGCGCTTGATCCGCTCCGCCGCCTCGTGCAGCCAGGCGGCGGCGGCGCGCAGCTCCTCGCCCTCGCGGAAGGTGCCATCGGCGTAGGTCAGCGTCGCCTCGGCGAGCGCCTTGTCGAGCAGATAGGCTTCCAGCGCCGCGTCGTCCTTGAGGTACCTCTCCTCCCCGCCGCGCTTGGTGCGGTAGAGCGGCGGCTGCGCGATGTAGAGGTGGCCGGCCGCGATCAGCTCCGGCATCTGGCGGAAGAAGAAGGTCAGCAGCAGCGTGCGGATATGCGAGCCGTCCACGTCCGCGTCCGTCATGATGACGATGCGGTGGTAGCGCAGCTTCGCGAGGTCGAACCCGCCCTGGTCCGGCTCCGCGCGGCCGATCCCGGTGCCGATCGCGGTGATCAGCGTGCCGATCTCCGAGCTGGCCAGCATGCGGTCGAAGCGCGCGCGCTCGACGTTCAGGATCTTGCCCTTGAGCGGCAGGATCGCCTGGAACTTGCGGTCGCGCCCCTGCTTGGCGGAGCCGCCGGCGCTGTCGCCCTCGACGATGAACAGCTCGCTCTTGGCGGGGTCGCGTTCCTGGCAGTCGGCAAGCTTGCCAGGCAGGGTCGAGATGTCGAGCACGCCCTTGCGCCGCGTCAGCTCGCGCGCCTTGCGCGCCGCCTCGCGCGCGGCGGCGGCGTCCATCACCTTCTGGATCAGCGTGCGCGCCTCGCGCGGATGGGTTTCGAACCAGTGGCCGAGCGCGTCCGCGATCGCGGCCTGCACCACCGGCTGCACCTCGGAGCTGACGAGCTTGTCCTTGGTCTGCGAGGAGAATTTCGGATCCGGAACCTTCACCGAGAGCACCGCCGTCATGCCCTCGCGCATATCCTCGCCCGAGAGGGCAAGCTGTTCCTTCTTGCCCATCCCCTCGGCGTATTTCGTCACCACGCGGGTGAGCGCCTGGCGGAATCCGGCGAGATGCGTGCCGCCGTCGCGCTGCGGGATGTTGTTGGTGAAGCACAGCATCGTCTCGTGGAAACTGTCGTTCCACGTGAGCGCGAGCTCGACGCGGATGCCGTCGGATTCCGGCGCGGTGAGGCTGATCGGCGGGGCGAACAGCGCCTGCTTGCCGCGATCGAGATATTCAACGAAGGCGACGAGCCCACCCTCGAACAGGAAGCGGCGCGTCTCCACCGGCGCATGCCGCTCGTCGCGCAGCAGGATCTCGAGCCCGGAGTTGAGGAAGCCCAGCTCCCGCAACCGCCGCTCCAGCACCGCGAAGTCGAACTCGGTGCGGCTGAAGGTCGCGGCCGAGGGCTTGAACGTCACCTCCGTCCCGTTCGGTTGGTCGGCGGGGCCCTGGTCCGCGAGCGGGGCGACCGCCTCGCCGTTCTCGAAGCGGATGAACCAGGTGTGCCCGCCGCGCCAGATGCGCACGTCCATCCATTCCGACAGCGCATTGACCACGGCCGCGCCCACGCCGTGCAGCCCACCCGAAACCTTGTAGGAGCTCTGGTTGAACTTGCCGCCGGCGTGCAGGCGCGTCAGCACCACCTCGGCGGCGGAAACGCCCTCCTCCTTATGGATGTCGACGGGGATGCCACGGCCGTTGTCGCGCACCGTGACCGAGCCGTCCGCGTTCAGCACCAGCTCGACGCTGGTCGCGAACCCCGCCTGCGCCTCGTCGACCGCGTTGTCCACGATCTCGAACACCATGTGGTGCAGGCCCGAGCCATCATCGGTGTCGCCGATATACATGCCGGGGCGCTTGCGCACGGCGTCGAGCCCGCGCAGCACGGAGATCGAGGCCGCGTCATACGCGTCCCCGGTACCGTTCAAAGAACGGTTCGTGGGCTCGTTCGAAACCTCTCGCGCGGACTTTTCCGACATGCCCGTGCGCTCGCTCCTGTGGTCGTGTTTGGATTACGAGAATCTAGCGCAAATCCTCGGCAATTCCAAATTTCACCAGGCACGCGGAACAGTGGGAAACGGCGCCGGCGAAAGTCCGCCGCCGGCGCACGCGAACAGCGCGGCCGCGTCCGCGAGCGGCGCGAACTCGCCCGCCTCCGTACCGGTCATCAGCGCCTGCGCGTCCAGGCCGCGCAGCGTCGCAAACAGCGCGGCGCGGCGCCCGGCGTCGAGATGCACAAGCGGCTCGTCGAGGAGAAGCAGCGGTGCCATGCCGCGCGAGCGCGCCACCACCGCGGCGTGGCCGAGCACGATGCCCACCAGCATCGCCTTCTGCTCGCCGGTGCTCGCCATCGCGGCGTCGAGCCCGCTCGCCGCGTCCTCGATCCGGAGGTCGGCGCGGTGGGCACCGACCGAGGCACTGCCGCTCGCGCGGTCGGCCGCGCGCGCGCCGACCAGCGCCGCGCGCAATCCTTCCTCGACGGCCAGCGCCGGCTCGCCACCCAGCGCAGCCGCGATGGCGCAGTCGAGCACCAGCCGCACCACGGGAAACGGCGCGGCGGCGCCGGCGGCGAGGGCCGCGTTGAGCTCTCGCGCCAGGGCCATGCGGCCCGCGGTGACGGCGACGGCATGGCGCGCCATCGCCTCCTCGAAGCCTGCGAGCCACGCCGCGTCGCCACCCTCGGCGAGCACCCGCCGCCGGCTCGCAGCCGCCGTCTCCCATGCCGCGAGGGCGCGCGCGTGCGCCGGCTCCACGGCCGCCGCCAGCCGGTCGAGGAAGCGGCGCCGCCCGCTCGCGGCCTCGCCGAACAGGCGGTCCATCTGCGGCGTGATCCACGCCGTCGCCACACGCGCGGCGATCTCCGCCTGGCTGCGCGGCGCGGCACCGTCCAGCCGGAACACGCGTCGCTCGTGCGGTGGCTCGGGATCGGTGCCGGTCGCGACCTCGAAACGCTCGCCATCGACGGCGAGGCGCGCGGCGACGGCCCAGGCGCCCTGGCCGCCGCGCGCGAGTGTCGCGGTCGCGGCACCGCGCAGGCCGCGCCCCGTGCCGAGCAGCGAAACCGCCTCCAGCAGGTTGGTCTTGCCGCTACCATTGGCGCCGGCGATCACCACCAGCCGCGCGCCCGGCCGCCAGTCCAGCGCCTCGTAGTTGCGGAAGCGCGACAGCGTCAGCCGCTCAAGCCGCAACGCCGTCATCGCGTCGCGCCAGCCACGCAGCGATCCCCCCGCCGGGGTCAGACGCGCATCGGCATCAGCACGTAGAGCGCCCGGTCGTCGCCCGCGTCCTGCACCACCGTCGGCGCCGTGCCGTCGGAGAAGCGGAACTCCACCTGCTCGGCGATCTGGTCCGTGATGTCGTTGAGATAGCGCGCCTGGAACCCGATCTCGAGCGGCGTCGCGTTGTAGGTCACCTGGTTGCCGTCCAGCTCCTCGGACGCGGTGCCCTGGTCCGGCGAGGAGGCGGAAAGCACCAGGAGGTCGTGCGACAGGCTGAGCTTCACCGGCCGCGACCGTTCCGAGGAGATGGCGGAGACGCGCGCCACGGCCTCGGCGAAATCCTTCTTGCCGACGCGCAGCACCTTGTCGTTGCCCTGCGGGATCACCCGCTCGTACTCGGGGAAGGAGCCGTCGATCAGCTTGCTCGTCAGCGTCACCGCGTCGGCGTGGAACTGGATGCGCGTGTCGGAGAGCGCGATCTCGACCGCGCCGCTCACCTCGTCGAGCAGCTTGCGCAGCTCGCCCACGGTCTTGCGCGGCACGATCACGCCCGGCATGCCGCCCGCACCCTCGGGCAGCTTCTCCTCGACGCGCGCGAGCCGGTGCCCGTCCGTCGCGACGGCGCGCAGCACGCGCTCGCCGCCGGATTCCGTCGCGTGCAGGTAGATGCCGTTGAGGTAGTAGCGCGTCTCCTCGCCGCTGATGGCAAACCGCGTGCGGTCGATGAGGCCGCGCAACGTGTCCGCCTTGAGCGAGAATTTGTGCGGCAGCGCGCCCGCGGTCATCGCCGGGAAATCGTCGATCGGGAGTGCCACCAGGCTGGTGGAATAGCGGCCCGCGCGCAGCACCAGCGGCGCGTCGCCGCCGCCGTGGTCGAGCTCGACCTCCACCCCCTCCGGCAGTTTGCGCACGATCTCGTAGAGCGTCGCCGCCGGCGCGGTGCAGGCGCCGTTGCGCGAGGTGGTCGCCGCCACCTCCTCGACGATGGCGATCTCCATGTCGGTCGCGGTCAGCGTCAGCCGCCCGTCGCGCACCGCGAGCATGACGTTGGCGAGGATCGGGATCGTGTTGCGCCGCTCGACGACGCTCTGCACGTGGGCGAGCGCCTTGAGGAGCGTTGCACGGTCGGCCTTGAGCTTCATCCTGCGTCATCCTCCTTGGCGAGGGGCGCGTCCGCACCCGGTCGATTCTGCCCCAACGGCCGCGAATCGGCCCCGCGAATCGGTTTGCAACCTTAGCAATCCGGGGAATATGGCGATAGCCGGCCCGGCGCGCGCCCCGGGAAAACGAGACCTCCGCCTCAGGATTCCAGCATCCGGCGCAGCAGCTCGACATCCTCGGCGAAGGCGGCGTCGGTCTCCATCAGGGCCGCGACGCGCCCGACCGCGTGCATCACCGTGGTATGGTCGCGGTCACCGAAACGCTTGCCGATATCAGGCAGCGAGCGGCTGGTGAGCTGCTTGGCGAGATACATCGCGACCTGGCGCGGCCGCGCGATGTTGCGCGCGCGGCGCTGCGAGGTCATCTCATTGAAGCGGATCCGGTAGTGCTCCGCCACCTTGCGCTGGATCTCCTCGATCGAGACCCGCCGCTCGTGCGCGCGCAGGATGTCGTGCAGCAGTTCCTGCGTGACGTCGAGCGTGATCGGCCGGCCGAACAGGTTGGCATGCGCGATCAGCCGGTTGAGCGCGCCCTCCAGCTCGCGGATGTTCGACGTGATCTTCTGCGCCAGGTACTCGATCACCTTGGACGGCACGTCGACGCCGGCGACCGCCGCCTTGGCGCCCAGGATCGAGATGCGCAGCTCCAGCGTGGTGGCATGCAGGTTGGCGACGATGCCGCTGCCCAGCCGCGTGCGCACCCGTTCCTCGAAGCCGGAAAGGTCGGAGGGCGACTTGTCGGCCGAGACGACGATCTGCTTGCCGGCATCCACCAGCGCGTTGAAGGTGTGGAAGAACTCTTCCTGCGTGGCGTCCTTGCCCATGAGGAACTGCAGGTCGTCGATCATCAGCACGTCGACGCCGCGCAGCTGCTCCTTGAACTCGATCATGCGCTGCGAGCGGATCGCGCTGATGAAACGATTCATGAACCGTTCGGCGGACATGTAGGCGATCTCGACCGGGCGCGCCACGGCGCCGCGGACGGGGGCGGCGGCGCCGTTGGCCGCGCCTTCGCCGCCGCGCAGCTCCCAGGCGATGGCGTGCATCAGGTGCGTCTTGCCGAGCCCGACCCCGCCATAGAGGAACAGCGGATTGAACGCCTTGGCGGCGGGGCTGGCGGCCACCTGGCGGGCGCAGGCATGCGCGAACTCGTTCGGCTTGCCGACCACGAACGTATCGAAGGTGAACCGCGGATCGAGCAGCCCGGACTCGGAAGCGCGGTCCTCCGCGCCGGCGACGGCCTGCGCCGCCATCGCGGCGCCGTTGGTCTCCGCGGATGCCGAAGCGATCGGTTCGGCGAGCCCGGCCTCCTGCCCACGGCCGCCCCAGCGCAATGCCACGCGCCGCACCGCCGGGTTCTCCTTCTGCCAGAGCCGCCCGAGCAGGTCGCCGTAATGCTCGCGCACCCAGTCGCGCAGGAACCTGGTCGGCACCCGGATCGCGACCTCGTCGCCGTCGAGGCCGACCAGCGTCATCTGCCGCAGCCAGGTCCGGTATTCGACGTCGCCGACTTCCTGCTGCAGCCGCCCGCGCACCGCGGCCCAATGGGCGGCGAGCTGCGCCGGGGTTGCCGGGCCCGCAACGGTCTCGGCAGCGGCGGAACGGGTGCTGCGTTCGCGTGGCGTCATGCCATCCATCGCGCCGGCAAGCGCCTTGGGCGAGAGTCGCGCTGCACCGTCCCCCCTGTTCGCCATGCCCCCCTGCCTCGCCCGCGCTCGTCGTGCCGTCGTCGTCCACACCGTGATCGTCACGCCGCCCGCGCGACCATCCCGCCGGCATGACTACGGCGTAACCAACGCCCTTGCAATCGTTTAAACCGCCAGCGGAAGAGGTTTTCTTGCCGGCTACTGGGTGGGTCGAACGATGACCACGTTTTGACTTAAGTCTGTAACTCGAAAAGAGAGGTGTTCTTCGTATCTATTTGATGAATACTTGAACCCCAGGAAAAACCTGGGGTTCTGCCCGTCACTTCGAGCCGAGCGCCTTAACGCGGGCCGACAGTCGCGACAGCTTACGCGCAACCTGGTTACGATGCACCACCCCCTTGCCGGCGGCGCGCTGCATTTCCGGTTGCGCCTGCTTCAGCGCCACGGCGGCGGCATCGTGTTCTCCGCTGGCGATCGCCGTCTCGACCGCCTTGATGAAGGTACGCATGCGAGACGTCCGCGCCTTGTTGCGCACCGTGCGGCGCTCGGTCTGACGGATGCGCTTGCGCGCGGAGGCGGTATTGGCCATGGCGAAGTCCAGCTCTGCGATGTGACAAGGT
This sequence comes from Pseudomonadota bacterium, assembly GCA_021847175.1. Lineage (GTDB taxonomy): Bacteria > Pseudomonadota > Alphaproteobacteria > Acetobacterales > Acetobacteraceae > JAJXXT01. The sequence continues at coordinate 24,742 of JAJZUI010000011.1, read as the reverse complement.
TCAACGGGCGCCCGCGCTCGAGCGGGCGGAAGCGCGCTTTACTAGTGACCGGCCCTGCCCGCGTCAAGGAACGCCCAACGCCCAGCCCTACCGCCGGGAGAACGCTGCCTTGCGCTTCTCGACGAAGGCCGCCATGCCCTCGCGCTGGTCCCGCGTGCCGAACAGCGACAGGAAGAGCTGCCGCTCCGCCAGCACGCCCTCGCCGAGCGTGGTCTCGAAGGCCCGGTTCACCGCGTATTTGGCCATCTGGGTCGCGACGGGCGACAGCGCCGCGATGGCGGCCGCCGTCTTCAGCGCCTCCGCCAGCAGTTCCGCCGCCGGCACGACGCGCGCGACGAGGCCGGAACGCTCCGCCTCCGCCGCGTCCATCATCCGTCCCGTCAGCACCAGCTCCATCGCCTTCGCCTTGCCCACCGCGCGCGTCAGCCGCTGCGTGCCGCCCGCGCCCGGAATGACGCCGAGCTTGATTTCCGGCTGGCCGAACCTCGCGGTGTCGGCGGCGATGATCATGTCGCACATCATGGCCAGCTCGCAGCCGCCGCCGAGCGCGAAGCCCGCCACCGCCGCGATCACCGGTTTGCGGATATGCGTCACCGTCTCCCAGCGCTGGCCGATGAAATCGTCCTGGAACGTCCGCGGGAACTCGCGCGGCGCCATCTCCTTGATGTCCGCCCCCGCGGCGAAGGCCTTTTCCGAGCCGGTGACGACGATCGCGCCGATCGCGTCGTCCGCGTCGAAGGCGCGCAGCTGCTCGCCGAGCTCGCCCATCAGCTGGTCGCACAGCGCGTTGAGCGCCGCCGGCCGGTTGAGGCGGATCAGCCCGACGCCGCGCCCGTCCTCCGCCGCGTGCGTCTCGACCAGGATCATCGTGGGGGCCTCGGTCATGTCGTGCTCCTTCTGGCTGGGCGGCTTCTAGCTATCGCTGCAACCGCGGACAATGGAACGTGCTGCGCCCGGCCTGCACGATGCGCCGCACGCCGCCGCACGCTGGTGCGCCCCCATGCAGGTCGGGACATTCCGGGCACGGCTCTCCCTCGCGCCCGTAGACGCGCCAAGCATGGCTGAAATAGCCGAGCTCGCCGTGCGGCTGGACATAATCGCGCAGGCTCGACCCGCCGGCGGCGATGGCTTCGGCGAGCGTCTCGCGGATCGCCGGCACCAGCCGCGCCGCCCGCGCGCCGGCGACCGTTGCCGCGATCCGCTTGGGCGAGATGCGCGCGCGGAACAACGCCTCGCTCACGTAGATGTTGCCGAGCCCCGCGACCACCCGCTGGTCGAGCAGCGCCGCCTTGATCGGCGTGCGCCTGCCGGCCAGCGCCGCCGAGAGCGCGGCTTCCGAGAATTCGTTGCCGAGCGGCTCCGGGCCGAGGCCGGCGAGCAGGCGGTGCGCGTCCTCCGCTTCCGTCGCCACCAGGTCGAGCATGCCGAAGCGGCGCGGGTCGATGAAGCCGATGCGCCAGCCATCATCGGTCCACATCACCAAGTGCTCGTGCGCCGCAGGCTCGGCGTCGCGCCCGATGCGCATGCGCCCGGACATGCCGAGATGGATCAGCACCGAGCGCCCGCCCGCGAGCCGCATCAGGATGTATTTCGCCCGCCGGCGGAACCCCAGCACGTGGGCGCCGGACAGCGCCGGGGCGAGATCCTGCGGCACCTTCCAGCGCAGGTCCGCCCGCGCGAGTTCGGCCCGCGCGATGCGCCGCCCCTCGAGCCGCGACGCCAGCCCGCGCATCACCGTCTCGACCTCGGGGAGTTCCGGCATGGCGCCGAGCCTCGTATAGAGACGGCCCATGCACGACAACCCCACCCCGTCCGGGGCCGAGCGCTCCGAGACCGATTTCGGCTACCGCCGCGTCCCGGTGGCCGAGAAGGCGCCGCTGGTGCGCGCCGTCTTCGAGAGCGTGGCGCCGCGCTACGACCTGATGAACGACCTGATGTCGCTCGGCATCCACCGGCTGTGGAAACGCCGGCTGCTGACGCGCCTCGCGCCGTCGCCGCGGCGCACGCTGCTCGACCTCGCGGGCGGCACCGGCGACATCACTTTCCTCTGGCGCGAGGCCGGGGGCGGGCCCGCGATCCTGTCGGACATCAACCCGGCGATGCTGGAAGTGGCGCGCCACCGCGCGCTGGAGCGCGGCCTGGTGCGCGACATCGAGTTCCTGGTCGCCGACGCCGAGCACCTGCCGCTGCGCGATGCCTCGCAGGACGTGGTGACCATCGCCTTCGGCCTGCGCAACTGCACCGACAAGCAGGCGGTGCTGGGCGAGGCGCATCGCGTGCTGCGCCGTGGCGGGCGTTTCCTGTGCCTGGAGTTCTCCCGCCTGCGCGTCGATGCGGCGCGCGCGCTCTACGACGCGTGGTCGTTCCGCGCGCTGCCCTGGATCGGCAGCCGCGTCGCTCACGACGCCGAGAGCTACCAGTACCTCGCCGAGAGCATCCGCATGTTCCCCGACCAGGAGACGCTCGCGGGAATGCTGCGCGCGGCCGGCTTCGCGCGCGTCGGCGTGGAGAACCTCACCGGCGGCATCGCCGCGATCCACAGCGGCTGGAAGCTGTGACGCGCGCGCGATGACGCTCGCGGGCAAGCGCATCCTGCTCGTCGTGGGCGGCGGCATCGCCGCCTACAAGGTGCTGGAGCTGATCCGCCTGCTGCGCAAGGACGGGGCCGGCGTCGCCGCCGTGCTCACGGCTTCGGCGCAGCATTTCGTGACCCCGCTCTCGGTGCAGGCGCTCACGGAATCGCGTGTCTACACCGACCTCTTCTCGCTCACCGACGAGAACGAGATGGGCCATATCCAGCTCTCGCGCGCCGCCGACCTGCTGGTGGTCGCGCCGGCGACCGCGAACCTGCTCGCTCGCATGGCCGGCGGCCTCGCCGACGACCTCGCGACCACGGTGCTGCTCGCCACCGACAAGCCGGTGCTCGCGGCACCCGCGATGAACGTGCGGATGTGGCAGCACGCGGCGACGCGGGCCAACGTGAGCCTGCTCGCCTCGCGTGGCGTCGCCTTCGTGGGGCCGGACGAAGGCCCGATGGCCTGCAACGAATACGGGCCCGGCCGGCTCGCGGAGCCGCCGGCGATCCTCGCCGCGATCCGCTCGGCGCTCGGCCCCGCGCACGTGCAGGCGGATCGTCCGCTCGCGGGCCGCCACGTCCTGGTCACCAGCGGGCCGACGCACGAGCCGATAGATCCCGTGCGCTACATCGCCAACCGCAGCTCCGGCCGGCAGGGCCATGCCATCGCCGCGGCGCTGGCCGCCCTCGGCGCGCGCGTGACACTGGTCAGCGGCCCGGTCGCGATCCCCGATCCCCCCGGCGTCGCGGTGCGCCACGTGGAGACGGCCGAGGAGATGCTCGCCGCCTGCACCGCGGCACTTCCCGCCGACGCCGCAATCTGTGCCGCCGCCGTCGCCGACTGGCGCGTGGCGAGTGCCGCGGCGGGCAAGATCAAGAAAGTGCCGGGCGCGCCGCCGCCCGCGCTGACCCTCGCGACCAACCCCGACATCCTCGCGACGCTTTCCGCGCCGGGACCCGACCGCCCGCACCTCGTCGTCGGCTTCGCGGCGGAGACGGAAAACCTCGACGCCAACGCCTCCGCCAAGCGCGCGCGCAAGGGCTGTGACTGGATCGTCGCCAACGACGTCTCCGGCGACGTGATGGGCGGCGAGGCCAACGAGGTGCACCTGGTGACCGGGGGCGGCATCGAGGCCTGGCCGCGCCTGGCCAAGGAGGAGGTCGCCCGCCGCCTCGCCCAGCGCGTCGCCGGGCATTTCGCGGGGCGCTCCGCGTGAGCGTGCGGGTCGCCGTCACCCGCCTGCCGCACGGGCGCGACCTGGCGCTGCCCGCCTACGCGACCGGTGGCGCCGCGGGGCTCGACCTGCTCGCCGCCGTCGCGGAGCCGGTGACGATCGCACCTGGCGCGCGGGCGCTGATCCCCACCGGTCTCGCGATCGCATTGCCCGCCGGCTATGAGCTGCAGGTGCGCCCGCGCTCCGGCCTCGCGCTGCGCCACGGCATCGTGCTGGCGAACAGCCCCGGCACCATCGACGAGGATTACCGCGGCGAGATCGGTGTCATCGTGCTCAACGCCGGCACGGAGGCCTTCACCATCACCCGCGGGCTGCGCATCGCCCAGGCGGTGCTGGCGCCGGTCACGCGCCTCGCCTGGGACGAGGTCGAGAGCCTCGGCGAGACCGCGCGCGGTGCCGGCGGCTTCGGCAGCACCGGAACCTGACGTCCCCGCCGCGCAAGCGGCCTGATACCGCCGTTACACAAGCAACACGCGCGCCGCAGGTGACAGGCGGACCGGGCCTGGGCTAAGGGGCGCGGCAACCGCAACCCGGCCTCCGGACCATCGCGATGTCGAGCACGCTTACACCGGCCGCGATGGCTTATCGGCGGCTGCCGAACATCTGGGATGTCGCGGCCTTCGTCGCGGTGCTGGGCATGCTCGCCGCCGTCGCCGCCGCGGCGCGCGGCACGGTGATGCCGATCGCGGCGCTGCAGGCCGGCGGCAGCATCCATCTCGACCCCGCCTACCTGCCGGGATACGCGCTGCGCACGACGATGCGCATGTTCGCGGCCCTCGTCGCCTCGCTGCTGTTCACCTTCACCTACGCGACCTGGGCGGCGAAGAGCCGGCGCGCCGCGCGCGTGCTGATCCCGATCCTCGACATCCTGCAGTCGGTACCGATCCTCGGCTTCCTCTCCTTCACCGTCGCCTTCTTCCTCCACCTCTTCCCCGGCAACGTGCTTGGCCTCGAGCTCGCGGCGATTTTCGCGATCTTCACCAGCCAGGCCTGGAACATGGCGTTCAGCTTCTACCAGTCGCTGACCACGCTGCCGGCGGACCTGGAGGAGGCATGCCGCGGCTTCCGCCTCACCGGCTGGCAGCGCTTCTGGCGGCTCGAGGTGCCGTTCGCGATGCCGGGCCTGGTGTGGAACACGATGCTGTCGATGTCCGGCGGCTGGTTCTTCGTCGTGGCGTCCGAGGCGATCACGCTTGGCAACAAGACCTGGCAGCTGCCGGGCGTCGGCGCCTACGTCGCCAAGGCATTGGAGGAACGCGACATCGGGGCCGTGTTCTGGGCGATCGGGGCGATGCTGCTCGTCATTCTCGCCTACGACCAGCTGCTGTTCCGCCCGCTCGTCGCCTGGTCCGCGAAGTTCCGGGTCGAGACCACGGCGAGTGCCACGGCCGAGGACCCGTGGATGCTCGCGATGCTGCGGCGCACCGCCCTGCTGCGCCGCGGCGGGGAGGAACTCAGCCACTTCCTGGGCTTCATCACCGGCCTGCCGCTGCGCTTTCCCCGCCGGCGTCGGGCGGAGGCGCGGTCGCCGGCATCGACCCGGCTCGGCGACATCGTGTTCGGCGCCGTGGTCGCCGCCGTCGTCGCCTTCGCCCTGTGGCGCACGGTCAGCTTCGTCGCCCAGACGCTCCACTGGTCGGATCTCCTGCGGGCGGTCCTGCTCGGCTTCATCACGCTCGCGCGCGTCATCGTGCTGATCACGCTGGCCTCGCTGGTCTGGGTGCCGGTCGGCGTGTGGCTCGGCCTGCGCCCGGCCTGGTCGCGGCGCGTGCAGCCGCTGGCGCAGTTCCTCGCGGCCTTCCCCGCCAACCTGCTGTTCCCGCCCTTCGTCGTCGTCATCGTCACGTTCCACCTGAACCCGGACATCTTTCTCACGCCGCTGATGATCCTGGGCACGCAGTGGTACATCCTGTTCAACGTGGTCGCTGGCGCGGCGGCCTTTCCCGGCGACCTGCAGGAAGTGGCGAAGAACCTGCGCGTCGGCGGCCTGCTGTGGTGGCGGCGCGTGATCTTTCCGGGGATCCTGCCCTATTTCGTGACCGGCGCGCTCACCGCGTCCGGCGGCTCCTGGAACGCGGCCATCGTCGCGGAGGTCGCCTCCTGGGGCGACACGAAGCTCGCGGCGCACGGGCTCGGCGCCTATATCGCGCAGGCCACCGAGGCCGGCGATTTCCACAAGATCGTGCTCGGCGTCATCGTCATGTCCGCCTTCGTCGTCACGTTCAACCGCTTGCTCTGGCGCCCGCTCTACGACTACGCGAGCCGTCGCACGGTACTGGGTTAAGGAGCGCGTCATGGACGCCACCATCGCCGACACGCTCATCGAGGTGCACGCCTGCCGCCAGTCCTATCACAAGGAGGCGAGCGCCGACCTCCTGGTGCTCGACAACGTCGAGCTGACCTTGCGCGAGGGCGAGATCGTGGGCCTGCTCGGCCGCTCCGGCTCCGGCAAGTCCACCCTGCTGCGCATCATCGCGGGGCTGCTGCGCCCGACCGCGGGAGACGTGCGCTGGCGCGGCCGCCCGCTGACCGGGCCCGTTCCCGGCATCGCCATGGTGTTCCAGAGCTTTGCCCTGTTTCCATGGCTGACCGTCGCCGAGAATGTGGAGCTGGGTCTGGAGGCGCAGGGTGTCGCGCGCGCCGAGCGCAAGAAGCGCGCCGAGGAGGCGATCGATCTCATCGGCCTCGGCGGCTACGAGAGCGCCTACCCCAAGGAGCTTTCCGGCGGCATGCGCCAGCGCGTGGGCCTCGCCCGCGCCCTCGTCGTCCACCCGGACCTGCTGCTGATGGACGAGCCGTTCTCCGCACTCGACGTGCTGACCGCGGAGACGCTGCGTACCGACCTCATCGACCTGTGGTCGGAGCGCAAGCTGCCGCTCAAGTCCATCCTGATGGTGACGCACAACATCGAGGAGGCGGTGCTGATGTGCGACCGCATCCTCGTCTTCTCCTCCAATCCCGGCCGGGTCGCGCACGAGCTGCGCGTACCCTTCGCGCATCCGCGCAACCGGCTCGACCCGGCGTTCCGCCAGATGGTGGACGACATCTACGCGGTGATGACCCGGCGCGCGCCGAGCCTTGCGACCCCCGGCACCGTCGCGGCCCAGGCGCCGGAGGTCACGATCAACACCAAGCTGCACGCGGTCTCGACCAACGTGCTCGCGGGCCTGATGGAGACGCTGGCCGCGCCCCCCTACGACGGGCGCGCCGACCTGCCGGCGCTGGCCGCGGCGCTGCAGCTCGAGGCCGACGAGCTGCTGCCCTTCGGCGAGACGCTGCAGCTGCTGCATTTCGCCGAGTTCGAGGAAGGCGACATCCGCCTCACCGAGGGCGGGCGCGCCTTCGTCCAGGCCGACACCGACGACCGCAAGCGCCACTTCGCCGAGGCGCTGCGCCAGCACGTGCCCCTGGCCTCGGCGATCCGCCGCACGCTCGACGAACGCTGGAACCATCGCGCCTCCTCGGTGCGCTTCCTCGACGAGCTGGAGGACCACATGAGCCCCGAATACGCCGAGGAGACGCTGCACGCGGTGATTTCCTGGGGCCGCTACGGCGAGCTCTACGCCTACGACGAGGAAGCGGCGCAGTTTTTCCTTGAGGCGGAGGCGGTGGACGCCACCGGCTGATCCGCCTCCCGCTGATTCCCGCCTCTGGGCCCCTTTCGGCCGGCACGGCGTGTGCTAGGAATGCGCCATCAGGCCCCTGGGAGAAAAACAACATGTTGACCCGCCGTTCCGTGCTGGCCGCCTCGGCCGCATCACCCATGCTCGCCTCGCTCGGCGCCGAGGACGCGCTGGCCGCGACCCCCAAGAACATCGCCGTGATGGGCAAGGCGATCGACGACATCATCGCCTTCGATCCTGCGCAGAGCTACGAGTTCACCGACAACGAGGTGGACGGCAACTGCTACAACAAGCTGGTCACGCCCGACCTCACCACCGGCACGACGGTGGTCGGCGACGCCGCCGAGTCCTGGACCGTTTCCCCCGACGGGCTGACCATCACCTTCAAGATGCGGCCGGGCGTCAAGTTCGCCTCGGGCAACGAGCTCACGGCGCACGACGCCGCGTTCTCGCTGCACCGCGTCGTCAAGCTCAACCTGACGCCGGGCTTCATCGTCACCCAGTTCGGCTACACCAAGGACAACATCGAGAAGCTGATCACCGCGCCCGACGCGCAGACGCTGAAGATGGTGCTGCCCAAGCAGGTGGCGACCAGCTTCGTGCTGTTCTGCCTCTCCGCCAACGTGGGCTGCATCGTCGACCGCGCCACGGTGATGTCGCACGAGAAGAACGGCGACCTCGGCAATGACTGGCTCAAGACCCACACCGCCGGCAGCGGCCCCTACCAGCTCATCTCCTGGGTCGCCTCGGACCACGTGATCCTGGAGGCGAACCCGCACTCGGCGGTGAAGGTCGGCGTGCCGCGCATCGTCATCCAGCATATCCCCGAGCCCGCCTCGCAGCTCCTGCAGCTCGAGAAGGGCAGCATCGACATCGCCCGCGACCTGCTGTCCGACAACATCAAGCAGATCTCCGGCAAGCCGGGCTTCACCGTGCTGACGTCCGGCCAGGCGACCTCGCTCTACATCGGCATGAACATGGGCAAGCCGCACCTCGACAAGACCGAGGTGCACCAGGCGATCAAGTGGGCGATCGACTACGAGGGGATCGCGAAGAACATCCTGCCCGGCACCTACGAGATCGCACAGAACTTCCTCCCCGCGGGGCTGCCCGGCGCGCTGACCGACCGGCCGTTCAAGCGCGACGTTGCCAAGGCCAAGGCATTGCTGGCGCAGGCCGGCTATCCCAAGGGCTTCAGCGTCACCATGGACCACTTCGCCGCGGCGCCGTTCAGCGACGTCGCCCAGGCGGTGCAGGCCAACCTCAAGGACATCGGCATCGAGGTGAAGCTGCTGCCCGCGCAGCAGAAGCAGGTCTTCACCAAGATGCGCGCCCGCCAGCACGAGCTGATCATGCTGCAATGGGGTTCGGATTATTTCGATCCGAATTCGAACGCCCAGGCCTACTGCGCGGATCCCGACGACTCCAACAACTCCAAGCTCAAGATCCTCGCCTGGCGCTGCCACTTCTTCAACCCGGCGCTGACCAAGATGGTCGAGGACGCGGTCAAGGAGCTCGACGGGGCGAAGCGCATCGCGATGTATCAGGACATGCAGCGGCAGTTCCGCCAGATCGCGCCGTTCGCGATGATGATGCAGCAGAACGCGGTCGCGGTGCTCGGCAAGGGCGTCTCCGGCCTCAAGGTCGGCCCGATGCCCGACTACACCAAGTACGCGGATATCCGTAAGGCGTGAGCGGACGGCTGCGGACGCTGGCGGCAACCACCGCCAGCGTCCTGATCACCCTGTTCGGGTTGACCGTCGTCACCTTCTTCATCGGGAGGGTGATGCCGATCGACCCGATCGTGGCGATTCTGGGGGACCACGCGCCGCCGGACGTGGTGGCGCGCGTGCGCATCGAGCTGGGGCTCAACCGCCCGCTCTGGTACCAATTCTGGATTTTCTTCCGCAACCTCATCCATCTCGACCTCGGCCGGTCGGTGATGACGACGCATCCCGTGCTCCACGACATCGGGCGCTACTTCCCCGCGACGTTCGAGCTGGCAACCGCGGCGATGATCGTGGCGACCCTGATCGGCGTGCCGCTCGGCGTGCTCGCCGCCGTCCGACAGGGCACGCGCACGGACCACATCGTGCGCGTGTTCAGCCTCGCCGGCTCGTCGATCCCGGTCTTCATGCTGGCCATGCTGTCGCTGGTCGTGTTCTACGCCGCGCTCGGCTGGCTGCCGGGCACCGGGCAGGTGAGCGTGGTCTATGACGGCATCGCACCGCGCATCACCGGCATGCTGGTGATCGACGCGGCGATCACCGGCCACTGGAACACGTTCTACAACGCGCTGCTGCACCTCATTCAGCCGGCTCTGGTGCTGGCCTATTTCTCGATGGCCTACATCACGCGCATGACGCGCGGCTTCATGCTCGACGCGCTGCGGGGCGAATACATCACCACCGCGCGCGCCAAGGGGCTCTCGGCCGCGCGCATCGTCTGGCGCCATGCCTTCGGCAATATCTGGGTCCAGCTCATCACGGTGCTCGCCCTCACCTATGCCGGCCTGCTCGAGGGCGCGGTGGTGACGGAAACCGTGTTCTCCTGGCCCGGCCTCGGCCAGTACCTCACCAACTCGCTGCTCAACGCCGACATGAACGCGGTCCTGGGTTCGACGCTGGTGATCGGCGTCATCTACGTGTTCCTCAACCTGCTCGCCGACGTTCTCTACCGGCTGATGGATCCGCGCGTCCGATGAGCGACACCTCCACGATGAGCGGCACGTCCCTGCGTGCCTGGCTGCTGTCTGACACGCCCGCCTCGCGCCGCCAGGCGGGCTGGGGCCGCCTCTATCGGCTGTGGCGCGACCTGCGCGCCAATCCGCTCGCCATGGCCGGGCTGGTCACGATCATCCTGCTGATCCTGGCCGCGCTGGCGGCACCGCTGCTCGCACCCTACAGCCCCGACGCGCAACACCTCTCCAACCACCTGGCACCGCCGAGCGCCGCGCACTGGCTCGGCACCGACGAGCTCGGCCGCGACATTCTCTCGCGCCTGCTCTGGGGCGGGCGGATCACGCTCGGCATGGTGGTCTCCGTCGTCGTGCTCGTGGCCCCTGTCGGCCTCATCGTCGGCTGCGCGGCGGGCTACATCGGCGGCCTCGCGGACCGCGTGCTGATGCGCGTGACCGATGTCTTCCTCGCCTTCCCGCGCCTGATCCTGGCGCTGGCCTTCGTCGCCGCGATCACGCCCGGCATCACCAGCGCCATCATCGCCATCGCGCTCACCGCCTGGCCGCCCTACGCGCGCATCGCGCGGGCCGAGACGCTCGCGATCCGCAACTCCGACTTCATCGCCGCGACCCGCCTCGCCGGCGCCTCGCGCACGCGCATCATCCTGGTGCACATCATGCCGCTCAGCCTCGGCAGCCTGATCGTGCGCGTCAGCCTCGACATGAGCTCGATCATCCTCACCGCGGCGGCCCTCGGGTTCCTCGGCATGGGCGCGCAGCCGCCCTCGCCGGAATGGGGTGCGATGGTCGCCTCCGCCCGCCGTTTCATCGTCAACGCCTGGTGGGTGCCGATGATGCCGGCGATGGCGATCTTCGTCGCCTCCCTCGCCTTCAACCTGCTGGGCGACGGGCTGCGCGACGTGCTCGATCCGAAGCAGCGTTCATGAAGGTCGAGATCGCCAACCTCAGCATCGCCTTCCCCACGCCGCGCGGCCCCTCGCTCGCGGTGCGCGGCGTGTCGCTGACGCTGGGCAGCGAGAAACTCGGCATCGTGGGCGAGTCCGGCTCCGGCAAGTCGCTCACCGCGCGCTCGCTGCTCAAGCTGCTGCCGCCCGAGGCGCGCGTCACCGCCGACCGCCTCGCGTTCGACGGCATCGACGTGCTCACCGCGACCGAGCGGCAGATGCGTTCGATCCGCGGCAAGCGCGCCGGGCTCATCCTGCAGGACCCGAAATTCTCCCTGAACCCGGTGATGACGGCGGGCGAGCAGATCGCGGAAGCCTGGCGCCTGCATCGCCGGAGCTCGCGGCGCGAGGCGCGGGAGGCAACGCTCGACCTCCTGGCGCAGGTGCAGATCCGCGACCCCGCCCGGGTCGCCGGCGCCTATCCGCACGAGCTTTCCGGCGGCATGGGCCAGCGCGTGATGATCGCGATGATGATGGCGCCGGACCCGGAGCTGCTGATCGCCGACGAACCCACCTCCGCCCTGGACGCGACGGTGCAGGCCGAGATCCTGCGCCTGATGGAGGACCTCGTTTCCCGCCGCGGCATGTCGCTGATCCTGATCAGCCACGACCTGCCGCTCGTTTCGCATTTCTGCGACCGCGTGGTGGTGATGTATGCCGGGCGCATCGTCGAGGAGCTGAAGGCCGCCGGGCTCGCCCGCGCCGAGCACCCCTACACGCGCGGCCTGCTGGCATGCCTGCCGACGCTGTCGCACCCGCAGCCGCGCCTCGCCACCATGACCCGCGATCCCGCGTGGATGGACGGTTCCAGCTGATCGTCGTCGAGAACCTCGTCATCCGGTTCGGCAAGGTGGAGGCGGTGCAGGGCGTCTCCTTCGCCGTCGCGCGCGGCGCCGCCTGGGGCATCGTGGGCGAATCCGGCTCCGGCAAGTCCACCGTGCTGCGCGCCCTCGCGGGGCTCAACGAGGAGTGGACCGGGCGCATGCTGCTCGACGGCGCGGAACTGCCGCGCCGCCGCAACCGCGCCTTCTTCCGCCGCGTGCAGATGGTCTTCCAGGATCCCTACGGCTCGCTGCACCCGCGCCAGACCGTGGACCGCGCGCTCGCCGAGCCGCTGGTGGCGCAGGGCATCGGCGGCGCCGATACCGCGATCCCGCGCGCGCTCGACGAGGTGGCGCTGTCGCAGGCGGTCCGCTTCCGCTACCCGCACCAGCTTTCCGGCGGGCAGCGCCAGCGCGTGGCGATCGCGCGCGCGCTCATCACCTCGCCCGAGGTGCTGCTGCTGGACGAGCCGACCAGTGCGCTCGACGTCTCGGTGCAGGCGGAGGTGCTGAACCTGCTCTCGGACCTGCAGCGCGAGCGCGACCTCACCTACATCATGGTCAGCCACAACCTCGCGGTGGTGTCGCATCTCTGCCCGATGATCGCGGTGATGCAGGGCGGCAAGGTGGTGGAGACCATCTCCGCCGAGGCGTTGCGCGCCGGGCGCACGACGCACCCGCACACCGCGGAGCTGCGCGCCCTTTCAACGGAGCTTGAGGAACCCTGATGGCCGAGACGCGGATGGTGGCGATGCGCGACGGGGTACGCCTCGCGACCGACCTCCATCTGCCGGAAGGCGCCGGGCCGTTCCCGGTGATCCTCGAGCGCACGCCCTACGGGCGGGGCGAGACCAGCCGCAGCGAGATCACGGCCGCCGACCGGACGCCCATCACGCGCGAGGGGTTGGCGCGCTATTTCAACGACGCGGGCTTCGCCGTCGCCTACCAGGACACGCGCGGACGCCACGGTAGCGAGGGGCGCTTCGTCAAGTACCTCTCCGACGGCGAGGACGGGTTCGACACCTGCGCCTGGCTCGCGGCGGAGCCGTGGTGCGACGGGCGCATCTGCACCATGGGCCTGTCCTACGCCGCGCATACGCAAGCCGCCCTCGGCTGCCTGGCGCCGCCGGGGCTGGCGGCACAGGTGCTGGATTCCGGCGGCTTCGCCAACGCCTGGCAGGGCGGCATCCGCCAGTGGGGCGCGTTCGAGCTGAAGCAGGCGACCTGGGCGCACCGCCAGGCGATCGAGAGCCCGGAGGCCAAGGCCGACCCGGTGCTGCGCGCGGCGCTGAAGGCCGAGAATATCCGCGACTGGTTCACCGCCCTGCCCTGGCGCCCCGGCCACTCGCCGCTGCGCCACCACCCCGACTACGAGGCCTATCTGTTCGAGCAATGGACGCACGGCGCGTTCGATGCGTTCTGGCAACAGCTCGGCATCTGGGCGGAAGGCTGGCACGAAAGCTACGCGCCGGCCGACTGCGTGCACATGTCGAGCTGGTACGACCCCTATACCTTCACCGCGCCCGCCAACTACCTCGGCCTGCGCCGCGCCGGGCGGGGCACGCAGCGCCTCGTCCTCGGCCCCTGGAAGCACGGCGACCGCAGCGACCGGGTGTTCGGCGAGGTCGATTTCGGCCCCGAGGCGCCGATCGATTCCTGGGCCGGCGACTGGCGCGCCTACCGGCTGCGCCATTTCCGCCACGCCATCGACGGCAGCGCCAATCCGGAGCCGGCGGCGCGCGTCTTCGTCATGGGCGGGGGCAGCGGCCGGCGGACGGAGGCAGGCAACCTCGACCACGGCGGAAGCTGGTCCGCCTTCGCCGACTGGCCGCCGCCGGGCGTGGATTTCCGTCCCTTCCACCTGCATCGCGGCGGGCTGCTCGCGACCGCCTCGCCGGGCGCGGACGACGCGCCCACCTCCTGGCTGAGCGACCCTTCGCATCCGGTTCCCACCATCGGCGGCGCCTTCTCGAGCCTGGAGCCCGTGGCGAGGGCTGGCGCCTATGACCAGGTGGAGCGGCCGGACTTCCTCGGCTGCCGCCCGCCCTTCCTGCCGCTCGCCGCGCGCCCGGACGTGCTGGTGTTCCAGACGCCGCCCCTGGAACGGGAGGTGACCGTCATCGGCCCGATCACCGCGGAACTCTTCGTCGCCATCGACGCGCCGGACGCGGACATCACCGCCAAGCTCGTGGACGTGCACCCGGCCACACCGGACGACCCGCGCGGCTTCGCGATGCTGCTGTCGGACGGCATCGTGCGCCTGCGCTACGCCGAGGACCACGCGCATCCCCGCCTGCGCACGCCGGGCGCGGTCACGCGCATCCGTGTCATGCTGATGCCGACGGCCAACCGCTTCCTGCCCGGGCACCGCATCCGCCTCGACATCGCGGCGAGCAACTTCCCGAAATTCGACGTCAACCCGCAGAGCGGCGAGAACGAGGGCGAGGGCAGGCTGAAGCGCGTCGCCCGCATCACCCTGTTCACCGACGCCGCGCGGCCGAGCCGGGTGCTGCTGCCGATCCTCTGACGGGCGGGTTCAGCTCCGCGCCATCGCCAGCGGGTCCAGCACCCGCTCCGCGACGTCCGGCGCCACGCCATGCTCGATCGCCACGTCGCGCACGCTGCGCCCGCTGGCCAGCGCCGCCTTCGCGATCTTCGCCGAGGCCTCGTAGCCGAGCAGCGGGTTGAGCGCGGTTGCCAGCGCGATCGAGGCCTCCGCCCCGGCGCGGCAGCGCGCGCGGTCCGCCTCGATCCCAGCCACGCATTTCTCCGCCAGCATCACTGCGGCGCGCTGCAGCAGCGTGAGGGAGGTGAGCAGGTTGTAGCCGATCACCGGCTCGAACGCGTTGAGCTGCAGCTGCCCGGCCTCGGCGGCCATGGTTACGACCAGGTCGTTGCCGATTACCTGGAAGCAGACCTGGTTCACCGCCTCCGGGATCACCGGGTTGACCTTGCCCGGCATGATGGAACTGCCCGGCTGGCGCGCCGGCAGCCTGATCTCCGCGAGCCCGCCGCGCGGGCCCGAGGACAGCAGGCGCAGATCGTTCGCGATCTTGGACATCTTGGTCGCCAGCCGCTTCAGCACGCCGGAGAACATGACGAAGGCGCCGGAATCCCAACTCGCCTCCATCAGGTTCTCCGCCGCCAGCATCTCGACCCCGGCGAGCGCCGAGAGCTCCGCCAGCGCCCGCTTCGCGTAGGCGGGGTCGGCGTTCAGCATGGTGCCCACCGCGGTGCCGCCGAGATTGACCTCGCGCAGCAGCCGCGTCGCCTCCTCCAGCCGGCCGCGGTCCTCGCGCAGCGTCACGGCATAGGCGCCAAGCTCGCGCCCGAGGGTGATCGGCACCGCGTCCTGCAGCTGGGTGCGGCCGAGCTTGACCACGTCGTCGAACTCGGCGGACTTGGCCTCGAACGCGGCGGCGAGTTGCTCCACCGCCTCGCTGGTCTCGCGCGTCTTGAGCACGAGGGCCAGGCGCACGGCGGTCGGATAGACGTCGTTGGTGGACTGCGAGAGGTTGACGTCGTCGTTGGGGTGGATGGTGGCGTAGTCCCCCGGCTCGCGCCCGAGATGCTGCAGCGCGAGGTTAGCCAGCACCTCGTTCATGTTCATGTTGGTCGACGTACCGGCGCCACCCTGCAGAACGTCCACCGGGAACGCCTCGGGCCGGATGCGCCCCGCGATCACGTCGTCGGCCGCCGCCGCGATCGCCCGCAGCTTCCACTCCGCGAGCTTGCCCTGCGCGTGGTTGGCGATCGCCGCCGCCTTCTTCACCATCGCGAGTGCGGCGAGCAGCGTCGGGAAGGCGCCGATGGTGACGCCGGAGAGATGAAAATTCTCCTGCGCGCGCACCGTCTGCACGCCGTAGAGCGCGTCGCGCGGCACGCGCCGCTCGCCGAGGCTGTCGTGTTCGAGGCGTTCGCCGCTCATCGGGGTCCTCCCGGGGATCCGTGTTGCGGGCGGACCCTAGCCCGGCTGGCCGCCCGGCAAAACCCGCCGGGCGATTAACCGCTTCGCAAGCGGGCGTCGCCATGCTGGCGGCGTGACGAACCTGCTGGAAAACCTGCGCGGCCTCGGGCCCGCGCGCATGGTCGCCCTCGGCCTCGCCGCGGCCGCCACGGCCGGGCTGCTGCTGATGCTGGTGCTGCGCGCGGGCACGCCGCCGATGGGCCTGCTCTACGGCAACCTCGGCCTCGCGGATTCCGGGCGCATGGCGCGGCTGCTGCAGGGCGCCCACATCCCCTACACGCTCACCGCCGGCGGGCGCAGCATCATGGTGCCGGCGGGGCGCGTCGATGCCGCGCGGGTGCTGCTGGCGCGCCAGGGCCTGCCCTCCGGCGGTTCCGTCGGCTACGAGATCTTCAACCACCGGCAGGGCTTCTTCACCAGCCGCTTCCGCGACCGCATCGACGAGACACGGGCGCTGGAGGGGGAGCTCGCGCGCACCATCGGCGCCATCCACGGCATCGCGGGCGCACGGGTGCACCTGGTGCTGCCCAACCGGTCCGCCTTCGTAACGCACCCGCCGCCGGCGCGCGCCGCGATCCTGATCGCGATGCGGGGTGCGGCACGGCTCGACCCCGCCTCCGTGGACACGATCCTCAACCTCGTCGTCGCCGCCGTGCCCGGGCTCAGGCCGCAGGACGTGGCGATCGCGGACACCGAGGGGCGGCTGCTCGCGCACCACGGCGAGACCGGCGGCCCCGCGACATCCGGGCCCGAGGCGCTGCGCATCGCGATGGAGCGGCGCATCGCGCGCGAGGCGGAGGCGATCCTGGTGCCCAGCCTCGGCGCCGGCAACGTGCACGCGCAGGCGAGCGTGGTGATGAACTTCGACACCACGCGCGAGACGCTCTCCAGCTACAACCCGAACCAGCAGGTGACGCGCAGCGAGCAGACGGTCACCGACACGCGCAGCAGCACGCGCGCGGTGCCCACCGTCTCCGTCGCCAACAACCTGCCCGGCGCACAACCTGCGAGCGCGGGCGCCGGCTCGCGGGAGAAACGCCAGCAGGACACGACGAACTACGAGATCGGCCACGACGTGCGCACGATCGTGCACGCGACACCGAGCATCGCACGCATCAGCCTCGCCGTGATGGTCGCGGACGTTGCGACGAAGGGGAAGAACGGCAGCGTCGTCTACCAGCCGCGCCCGCCGGCCGAGCTCAGGCAGATCGCGGCGCTGGTGAAGAGTGCGATCGGCTACGACGCGAAGCGCGGCGACAGCGTGACCATCGTCTCCATGCGCATGCCGAGGCTCGCGGAACCCGCCGCCGTGCCTGCCTCCGCCGCCCGTTCCCTGCTGCGCTCGCTGCTTTCGCCGGAAACGCTCACGGGCCTGGCGCAGACGCTGGTGCTGGCACTCGTCGCCATCCTCGCGGTGCTGCTGGTGTTCCGCCCGGTGATGCTGCGCCTCGCCGCCGCGCCCGTGGCATCGCCGCAACCGCCCGCGCCACTACCCGCCCCGGCGCTGGGGGAACCGGCGCTGGGGGAACTGGCGCCGCCGACCGAGCCGGGCGCGCACGCGACGGCGCTGCCGCGTCTCGACGGTGTGATGCATGCCGCCTCGCTGAAAAGCCTCGCGGAACTCGTCGAGCACCACCCGGACGAGACGCTGTCGATCATCCGCGCCTGGCTCGCGGAGAGTGCCGGCTGATGGCGGCGCAGGCGGAAAGCCGCCTCAGTGGCCCACGACGTGCCGCGACCCTGCTGCTCGCGATGGGCGAGGAGGCGAGTGCCCGCATCCTCGCGCTCCTGCACGAGGACGAGCTGCGCGAGATTTCGGTCGCGATGGCGCAACTGGGGCCCGTTGGCGCCGAGCAGGTGGAGCGGCTGGCCGGCGACTTCCTGCGCCAGATCGGCTCCGCGGGCAGCCTGGTCGGCAGCCTGGAGGGCACCGAGCGGCTGCTGCTGCGCACGCTTCCGCGCGAGCGCGTGGGGCACATCATGGAGGAGATCCGCGGCCCCGCGGGGCGCACGATGTGGGACAAGCTCGGCAACGTCAGCGAGGCGGTTCTGGCGAACTACCTGCGTAACGAATATCCGCAGACCGTGGCCGTCGTGCTCTCGCGCATCCGCGCCGAGCAGGCGGCCCGCGTACTCGCCGCCCTGCCGGAACCCTTCGCCATGGAAGTGATAATGCGGATGCTGCGCATGGAGAGCGTGCAGAAGGACGTGCTCGACGGGCTGGAGCGCACGCTGCGCGCCGAGTTCATGTCCAACCTCGCCCGCAGCGCCCGGCGCGAGCCGCATGAGATGATGGCGGAGATCCTGAACAACCTCGACCGCGCAACGGAAGCGCGCTTCCTCGCGGCGCTGGACGAGCGCAACCGCGAGGCCGCCGAGCGGATCAAGGCGCTGATGTTCACCTTCGAGGATCTCGCCCGCCTCTCGCCCACCGCGATCCAGGCCGTGCTGCGCGCGGCGGAGCGCGACAAGCTGCCGCTGGCGCTCAAGGGCGCGTCCGAGCGCATCCGCGACCTGTTCTTCGCCAACCTCTCCGAGCGCGCCGGCAAGATGCTGCGCGACGACATCGCTTCCCTCGGCCCGGTCAAGATCAAGGACGTGGACGACGCGCAGGCCGCCATCGTGGCGCTGGCCAAGGAGATGGCCGCGGCCGGCCAGATCGAGATCGGCGAGGCGGCGGAGGAGGCGATGATCGAATGAGCGCGCATGCCGCCTTCCCGCTCCTGCTGGACGAGGAGTTCGACGCGCGACCCGCCCCGCCGCCGGATATCGGGGCGCTGCTCGCGGCGGCGCGGGAGGAGGCACGGGCCGCGCGCTGCGCCGGCTGCGCGGCGGGCGCCGCCGAATCCCGCCATGCGCTCGCGGTGTCCTGCGCCGCGCTCGCCTCGGGGCTCGGCGAGGCGCTTGTGTCAATGGACGCGGTGCTGGAAGAAACCGCTCGTATGCTTTGCGCAACGATAATCGCGGCGTTCGGTGCGGCGCTCCCCGGCTGGCAGGCGCGGCTCGGCCCGGCGCCGGTAGCGGAGATCGCGACCACGCTGCTCGCGGCGCTGGGCGAGAATGCGCGTCCCCGCCTCGCCGCCTCGCCCGGCGACGTTGCCGAACTTCGCGCGCTGCTGCCGGCGGAGATCGCGCTTGAGGCGGATGCCGCGATGGCGCCGGGCGCGCTGCGGCTCGCCTGGCGCAACGGCCGCGCCGTGCGCGACCCGCGGGCGATCTGGAACGACATCCACGCCATCCTCGAGCGCGCGCTCGCCCCGGTCGCAACCCGCAACGAAGCCGCCACCACGGAGTGACGCGATGACCCAGGACCTTCCCCTCGCCGACCTCGCCGAGCCCGGCACCGACATCGCGACCGCGCAGCCGCGCGCCGCGCGCGACCTCGAGGCCGTCTACGACATTCCCGTGACCGTCAGCGCCGTGCTCGGCCGCGCGACGATGCCGGTGAACCAGCTGCTCAAGCTCGGCCGCGGCGCCGTGGTGGAGCTGGACCGGAAACTGGGCGAGGCCATCGACATCTTCGTCAACAACCGCCTGGTCGCGCGCGGCGAGGTGGTGATGGTGGACGACACCCGCCTCGGCGTGACCATGACCGAGATCATCAAGACCGAGAAGAGCGGCTGAGCATGCGCGTCCTCGTCCTCGGCTCGCTGGCGACGGAACTGGGTGCCGCGGCGCGCATGGTGCGCGCGCGCGGCGGCGCCGTGGTGCAGGCGGACACGGAGGAGGCGGCGGTGGCCGCGTTGCGCCGCGACGCCACCTTCGGCCTGGTGTTCGCGGACCTCGCGCGCGACGTGGCGGGGCTGATCGCGGCGCTGCGGGCGGAGCGCATCGGCGTGCCCGTCGTGGCCTGCGCCGTCGCCGCGCGTGCGGACGAGGCGGTGGCGGCGGTGCGGGCCGGGGCGCGCGAGTTCCTGCCGCTGCCGCCGGACCCCGACCTCATCGCCGCGCTGCTGGCGCAGGCGAGCGGCGATGCCACGGCACCCATCGCGCGCGACCCCGCGATGCTCGCCTGCCTCGCGCGCGCCGAGCAGGTGGCGGCGAGCGACGCGACGGTGCTGATCACCGGCGAATCCGGCACCGGCAAGGAGATCCTGGCGCACCACATCCACCGCCACTCCCGCCGCGCGGCGGCGCGGCTGGTGGCACTCAACTGCGCGGCGATCCCCGAGGCGCTGCTGGAGAGCGAGCTGTTCGGCCACGAGAAGGGCGCGTTCTCCGGCGCGCTGGCGCGGCGCATCGGCAAGTTCGAGGCGGCGGACGGCGGCACGCTGCTGCTCGACGAGATCGCGGAACTGGACATCCGCCTGCAGGCGAAGCTGCTGCGCGCGTTGCAGCAGCGCGAGATCGACCGCGTCGGCGGCGAGGCGCCCGTGCGCGTCGATGTGCGCGTGCTCGCCGCGACCAACCGGGATCTGCGCGCGGAGGCGGCGGCCGGCCGGTTCCGCGAGGACCTGCTGTTCCGCCTCGACGTGATTTCGTTGCGGATTCCGCCACTGCGCGAACGCCCGGCCGACATTCCGCCGCTCGCGGCCCACTTCGCCCGCCGCTACGCCGCGCTGAACGGCATGCCGGAGCGCGCGCTGGCGCCAGCCGCGGTGGAGCGCCTCGCCCGCCACGCCTGGCGCGGCAACGTGCGGGAGCTGGAGAACACGCTCCACCGCGCGGTGCTGCTTGCCGCCGGCGGCACGATCGAGGCGGAGGATATCGAGCTCGGCCCGCCGCGCCCGGCGGAACGCGGCGCCGCTCCCGTTTCCGGGGCGCAACCATCCGGGCTCGCGGGGCTTGTCGGGCGGCGGATGGACGACGTGGAGCGCGACCTCATCCTGGAGACCCTGCACCGCACCGAGGGCAACCGCACGCACGCCGCCTCCATGCTCGGCATCTCCATCCGCGCGCTGCGCAACAAGCTGCGCGATTACACGCGCCAGGGCCTCGCGGTGCCGCCGCCGGCGAGCGGGGTCGCCTGACCGGTGCCGGCCGCGCTTTCCGTTCCGTTTTCGGAATTTCTCAGGCCGCGCCTCGCGGGGCTGCGCGCGGGGCAGGACGTGTGGCTCGCGGTCGGCATCGTGGGACTGCTCAGCGTTCTGGTGCTGCCGCTGCCGCCCTTCGTGCTGGACCTCGGCCTGTCGCTCTCCATCACCAGCGCGATCCTGGTTCTGATGGTCGCGGTGTTTCTCGTCCGGCCGCTGGATTTCTCGGCTTTCCCGACGTTGCTGCTGCTGACCACGCTGATGCGCCTCTCGCTCGACGTCGCGACCACGCGCCTCATCCTCTCGCACGGCAACCAGGGGGCGGACGCGGCGGGCTATGTCGTGGCCGCCTTCGGCGGCTTCCTGATGGGCGGGGACGTCATCATCGGCGTCATCATCTTCGCGATCCTGCTCGTCGTGAACTTCATCGTCATCACCAAGGGCTCCGGGCGCATCGCGGAGGTGGCGGCGCGGTTCAGCCTCGATGCGATGCCGGGCAAGCAGATGGCGATCGACGCCGACCTCTCCGCCGGCACCATCGACGAAAAGACCGCACGCCGCCGCCGCCGCGAGCTGGAGGCGGAGAGCGGGTTCTATGGCGCGATGGACGGTGCCGCGAAGTTCGTGCGCGGCGATGCCATCGCGGCCCTCGTCATCACCTCCATCAACATCTTCGGCGGGCTGGCCATCGGGCTGCTGCAGCACGGCATGTCCTTCACCGATGCCGCGCGCACCTACACCACGCTCACCGTGGGCGACGGGCTGGTGAGCCAGATCCCGGCACTGCTCGTCTCCACCGCCGCCGGCATCGTCGTCACCAAGGGCACGACCGAGGGCACCGCGGACAAGGCGCTCGCCGAACAGCTCGGCGGCAGCACGCGCCCGCTCGCCATGGCCGCGAGTGCGGCGGGCGTGCTCGCCGCCCTGCCGGGGCTGCCGGCGTTTCCATTCCTGACGCTCGCGGGGCTGGCCGGTGCGGCCGCCTGGTACCGCCACCAGCACCCGGCCGATGCCGCGCCGGCGGCACCCACGCCCACGGCGCCCACGGAGCCGCCGATCAGCGAAACGTTGCGGATGGACACCATCCGCCTGGAACTCGGCTACGGGCTGCTGGCACTGGCGGGCGGGGAGTCCCCGCGACTCACGGAGCAGATCAAGGGATTGCGCCGCTCCATCGCGCAGGAACTCGGCTACGTGCTGCCGCCGGTGCGCATCCAGGACAACATGGAGCTGCCGGCGGACACCTATGTTGTGCGCATCAAGGAGATCGAGGCGGCGCGTTCCGTTCTGCGGCCGACACAACTCCTCGCCATGCACCCGCGGGGCGGAAACGTGGACCTGCCGGGCGAGGCAACGACGGAGCCCGCCTTCGGCCTCGCCGCCGCCTGGATCCAGCCCGCGACGCGCGAAATCGCGATGCTGCGCGGCTGCACGGTGGTGGACCCGGTGAGCGTGCTGGCCACCCACCTCACCGAGATCGTGAAGCAGAACATGGCCGAACTGCTCTCGTTCGCCGAGACGCAGAAGCTGCTCGACGAGCTGCCGCGCGAGCACCAGAAGCTCGTCGCGGACCTCATCCCCTCGCAGATCACCACCGGGGCGGTGCAGCGCGTGCTGCAGGCGCTGCTGGCCGAACGCGTCTCCATCCGCGACCTGCCGACCATCCTGGAGGGCATCGGCGAGGCGCTGGCCGGCGGCGCGCGCGGCATCGCGGCGATCACGGCGACCGTGCGCGCACGCCTGGCGCGGCAGATCTCGGAGGCGAACACCGGCCCCGCCGGCTACATCCCCATCGTCACGCTGGGCGCGGAGTGGGAAGCGGATTTTGCCGACGCGCTGGTGGGCCCGGCGGAGGAGCGGCAACTCGCGATGGCCCCTTCCCGCCTCACCGCCTTCATGCAGCGCCTGCGCACGGTGCTGGACGCGGCGGCGGAGGCGGGCGAGCATCCGGTGCTGGTGGCGAGCGGGGGAATTCGTTTCCATCTGCGCGCGATCGTGGAGCGGGTGCGGCCGGCGACAGCGGTGCTGGCGCAGGCGGAGATCAGCCCGCGCGCGCGCATCCGCACCATCGCGACGCTGTAGCGCATGAAACTGCGCCTGTTCACCGGCAAGGACACCGCCGCCGCCATCGCCGCCGCCCGCGCGGCCCTGGGCCCGGAGGCGCTGGTGCTGGAGCAGCGGCGCGTGAAGGGCGGCGTGGAGATCGCGGCGGCGGTGGAGCGCGCGGAGGAGGAGGCGCCGCCGGTGCCGGACCTGCTGGCGCGGCATGGGGTGGCGGAACCGCTGGCCCGCGCGCTCGCCGCCTCGCCGCTGGCACTTCCCGCGCGGCTGCGCTTCGGTGCGGTTCCGGAAGGACCGGTGATGCTGGTGGGGCCGCCGGGCGCGGGCAAGACGCTGGCCGCCATACGGCTTGCGACCGCGGCGCTGCTCGCCGGTCGTTCGCCCCGCGTCACGAGTGCGGATGCGCGCCGCGCGGGAGGGGAGCTTCTGTCACTGCTGGCGGTGCTCGGCCTCGCGCCGCACGCGGAGGCGGCGAGTGCGGATATCGTGGACACGGCCGGCATCGACGTCTTCGACGCCGCCTCCCGTGCCGAGTTGCCGAAGACGGACGGGGCGCGCGTGCTGGTGCTGCCGGCGGACCTCGACGCCGCCTCTGCCGCAGAGACCGCGCGCGCCTGGCGCGGCTGGGGCTGCACGCACCTCGTCGCGACGCGGCTGGATCTCTCGCCACGGCTGGGTTCGCTGCTGGCGGCGGCGGATGCGGGGCTGGTCCTCGCGCTCGCCAGCCTCTCGCCCGCGACCGGGGCGGCGATGGTGCCGCTCACCCCCGCGTTCCTCGCCCGCAGGCTGGCAAGCGCACCCACAAGGAGGCATCTCGATGCGTAGCCAGAACAACATCGTCGCCATCGCGTCCGGCAAGGGCGGTGTGGGCAAGACCTGGCTCGCGATCGCGCTGGCCCGCGCGCTGGCGGCGAGCGGGCAGAGGGTGCTGCTGTTCGACGGCGACCTCGGGCTCGCCAACATCGATGTTCAGCTGGGCCTCTCGCCGCGCCACGACATCGCGGACATCCTGGCCGGGCGCGTGGCGGCGCAGGACGCGGTGGCGTGCCATGCGCAGGGGTTTGACATCCTCGCCGGGCGCTCCGGCAACGCGGCGCTGGCTTCCCTGCCGGAGACGATGCTTTCGGCACTCGCCTCCATCCCCGCCCTGCTCGCGGATCGTTACGATACTGTGCTGCTCGACCTCGCCGCCGGGATGGACGCGACGATGCGCCGGCTCGCCAGCGCCGCCGGGGCGATGCTGCTGGTGGCGACCGGGGAGCCGACCAGCCTCACGGATGCGTATGCGGTGCTGAAGCGCCTCGCGCGCGAGTGCCCGGCGCTTGAGCCGGCGGTGGTGGTGAACATGGCCGGCAGCCTCGCCGCGGGGCGCGCGACGCACGCCACCCTTGCGCGTGCCGCGGCACAGTTCCTCGCCCGCCGGCCGCCGCTTGCCGGCATCGTCCGCCGCGACCCCGCGGTGCCGGCCGCGATCCGCCGCCAGGCGCTGGTGCCGGCGAACAGTCTCGCCTCGGAGGACGCGACCGCGCTTGCAAACGCCTGGCTCGCGCCCTCAGCCCGGAGGGGGAAGGAACTCCACCTCGCAGGTGGCTGAGATGCGCACGACCTCGGCGGGGTCCGTGAGGTTGTGGATGCGGGTGAACAGCTCGTGCAGCTTGCGCGCGGGCGAGACCCAGAACAGCGCGCGCACCGTCTGCGAGCCGATGTTCTTGTAGCCATGCGGGATGCCGCGCGGCATGCGCACCAGCGAGCCGACGCCCGTGCGGTGGATGCTGCCGGCGAGCGTGAGTTCCATCTCGCCGCGCAGGATGTAGATGAACTCGTCCTGCGTGGGGTGGATGTGCG
>JAJZUI010000229.1 GCA_021847175.1 Pseudomonadota bacterium | reverse complement strand
CGAGCAGCAGCGGCGTGCAGAGGAGCAGGGCGATGGCGGCGACGTGAAGCCAGGACGCCGCGAGGAGCGGCGTGGGCGCGGGCGGCTGGCTGGGATCGGCGGCGGACGTTCGCGGCATGCGGGCGCATGGGGCGGGGCGCGCGTGGGCGCGTCAAGGGTGCGGTAGGACGAGCGGCATCGGCCAGGATTCTGGCGCGGCAAGGCTGCATAACCGGATCCGGGCGGAGGCCCGCTTGCAGGCACGAATGGCGATGTCACAACGCTTACGATTATATCGTTGCCCAGCTCGACCGTTTGGGCCTATCGTTTCATTTAGATCTTGTACAGATCAAACGGTCCAGGGACATAGCATGAAAAAAATCTTCCTTGTTTTGGGTGCCATCGTTCTGAGCGGCTGTGCGACGCCGCCCAGCGAGGTCACCATCACATTTAAATGCGATCCGATCGGAGCCAAACTAATCGAGCATCACACGGGGAAGGTTTTTGATTGCCCAGCCTCGCTTTCGTACCCGGTTTCGCCAGCGGAGGATGCGCGTGGCTATGCTAAGTTTGACGGCCTGACGGCGATTTGGGTTAGCGGCGCCAAAACGGTGCTCAATAATAACTCGATAAATCCCGATCAGGGAACATCCTGGGTTCAGACGATCTATAGAGACCCTACGGCACCGAATGCCTATCTCGATGCCAAATACGCACTCCAGTTGCAGTCCTTGCAGAATCAAAGGCAGCTTGTCACGACCCAGCAACAGGAACTGCAGTTGCAGCAAGAGCAGCAGCAGCAACAGCAGCAGCAGAACCTGAACGCCACGGCGGCGGCGCTGGCGCGGGTACTGGCCGCGCAGAAGTAGCCGCGGCCTGCTGGGGCGGGCCCCAACCGATCACCTCCCTTCGTCGGACGGGACGGCAGCGCGGGCAGGCATTCACCTGATGACGCGCCGCGTCCGAATCGCCTTTGGGCGGCCCTGGGGTGGCGTAGCGGGCCGCGGGGCGCGGCCTCGTGTTACCCGCCCTGCCCCGCCCCGCTTTCCGGACGGTTGCGTCGCCCGGGGAATCCGGGCAGGTCTCGGCGGCCAACCCTTGAGGTTTCATGAGTTCGATCCAGGCCTTCATCATCGCCTTCGTCCAGGGGGCGACGGAGCTTTTTCCCGTGAGTTCGCTCGGGCACGCGGTGACGCTGCCGGCGCTGCTTTCCTGGCACCTCAACGAGCACGCGCCGACCTTCCTGCCGTTCCTCGTGATGCTGCACGTGGGCACTGCGTCCGCGCTGCTCGGGTATTTCTGGCGCGACTGGGTGGCGATCGCCGGCGGGCTGGTGGGGCTCGGGACCGACCACCACAACCGCGAAAGCCGGCGCGTGTTCATGCTGATCGTGATCGCGACCATCCCCGCGGTGATGATCGGCTTCGTGCTGGAGAAGTTCGTCCGCAACCTGTTCGGCACGCCGCTCGTTGCCTCGATCTTCCTCATCGCCAACGGGCTGATGCTGATGGTGGGCGAACGCTCCCGCGCGCGGGCGACGCGGCCGCTCTCCGAGCTTTCGACCGCCGACGCGGTGGTGATCGGGCTTTGGCAGTGCCTGGCGTTCATCCCCGGCATGTCGCGCTCCGGGGCGACGATGGTGGGCGGGTTGACGCGCGGGATCGACCACGAGGACGCGGCGCATTTCTCCTTTTTGATCGCGACGCCGATCATCCTGGGTGCCACGGTGCTGGAGGTGCCGAAGCTGCTGCGCGCGGGGGTGCCGCACCAGGCGTTCGCGATCGCGGCGATGGGGGCCGTGGTGGCGGGCGTGGTGGCGTGGGCGAGCACCTGGTTCCTGATGCGGTATTTCCACCGGGCGATGAACAGCCCGGCGCTCGACCCGTTCGGGTGGTATTCGCTCGGGGCCGGCGCGCTGATGACGGTGTGGTTCCTGTTCGCCTGATCGCGTTCGCTTGACGGGTGCGCCGCCCGGCCGCGACCATTCCGGCGGGAGGATGCGCATGGACGCGGAGGGGATGAGCGGCGGGCCGCTGGCCGGGGTGCGGGTGGTGGACCTCTCGACCATCGTGCTGGGGCCGCTGGCGACACAGATCCTGGGCGATGCCGGGGCGGACGTGATCAAGGTGGAGACGCCAGCGGGCGACCCGACGCGCGCCGTGGGGCCGCTTCGGTCCGCGGGGATGGGCGCGCATTTCCTCAACTTCAACCGCAACAAGCGCAGCGTGGTGCTGGATTTGAAGTCCGGCGAAGGGCGGGCGGCGCTGGAGCGGCTGATCGCCGGCGCGGACGTGCTGGTGCACAACATGCGCCTGGGCGCGGCGCGGCGGCTCGGGATCGATGCCGAAACGTTGTGCGCGCGCTATCCGCGGCTGATCCACGCCGCGGCGACCGGGTACCGGGCCGGGACGTCGCGCGAGGACGCGCCGGTCTATGACGACATCATCCAGGGCGAGGCGGGGTTCGCGGCGCTCAATGCCGACGAGAAGGGGCCGCGCTACGCGCCGGCGCTGATCGCGGACAAGATCTCGGGGCATGTGCTGGCGCAGGCGATTTCGATGGCGCTGTATGCGCGCGAGCGGAGCGGGCGGGGCCAGGCGGTGCACGTGCCGATGTTCGAGACCTTCGCCGCCTTCCTGCTGCCCGAGCATCTCTGGGGGTTCACGCTCGATGGGGATGCGGGGCGGATGGGCTATCCGCGCGTGCTGGACCCGGGGCGGCGGCCCTATGCCACGCGCGACGGGCACGTGTGCGTGGCACTTGTTTCGGATGCGCAATGGGGGCGGATGCTCGCGGCGATGGGCATTCCCGAGACGCTGGCCGACCCGCGCTTTTCCACCATCCGCGCGCGGTGGGACAACACCGAGGCGCTGAGCGCGCTGCTGGCCCGCGAGTTCGCGAAGAGGAGCACCGAGGAGTGGCTGCTCGTGCTGGCGGAATGCGACGTGCCGCACGGGCGCGCGCCGGCGTTGCGGGAGTTGCCGGGGGATGCGGCGTGCCGGGAGAGCGGGGTGTTCATGACGATGCAGCACCCGAGCGAGGGGACGCTGCAGGGGCTCGCGCCGGCCGTTGCGTTTTCCGCGACGCCGCTTGCCGTTACGCGGCCGCCGCCGAGGCTTGGCGAGCATACGGAGGAGGTGCTTGGGAGCTTGCCGCGTGAGAACTGAGAGAACACCGATGCGCCGACGCCAGATGCTTGCCGCGACCCTCGCCGCACCGCTTGCCGTCCCCCTCGCCGCGGGTGGCCTCGCCCGGCCGGCCCTTGCCTATGTGCCGCCGCCGCTCGCGGTGGACCCGATCGACCGGCTCTATACGCCGTGGTGGAGGAAGCGGTTCGCGGAGAAGCAGGCGGAGATTCTGCGCCGGCCGCCGAACCTGCTGATGCTGGGCGACAGCATCACCCAGGACTACGAGAAGAAGGGGCCGCCGGCGTGGCGGGACTTCGTTCCGGTGTGGGACCATTTCTACGGCGGGCGGAAGGCGATCAACCTCGGCTTCATCGGCGACGCGACGAGCCACCTGATCTGGCGGCTGATGCACGGGGAGCTGGAGCACATGCGCCCGGCGGGCGCGGTGCTGCTGATCGGGGCGAACAACATGGGCGCGCCGCACTGGGGGGCGCGCGACACGATTCTGGGCATCGAGGCGATCATCCAGCTCTGCAAGCAGCGCCAGCCGCAGATGAAGATGGTGCTGCTGAGCGTGCTGCCCTCCATCCGCTCCGCGTGGATCACGTCGACGACGGCGCGGATCAACGCGGGGCTGGCGGCGCGCTATGGCGGTGGAAAAATCCCCGGCGTGACCTATGTGGACGTGACCTCGATTTTCGAGCACGGCGGGGTGGTGGATGCGAGCCTGTATCTCGACCCGCATCTCGACCCGCCGCAGCCGCCGCTGCACCCGACGGCGCAGGCGCAGGCGCGCATGGCGGCGATGATCGAGCCGGCGGTGGCGGCGATGCTGGGCGACAGGCCCAGGGGGACGATGGTTTGGAGCTGACGGAAGGCCTGTTTTCGGCACCGGGCTTCGGGGCGGTGGGCTTCGGGGCGGTGGTGTTCGACATGGACGGGACGCTGCTCGATACCGAGCGCGTCTATGTCGGCGCGCGCGTGGCGGCGGCGGCGGAGCTTGGCTATTCCGGTTGCGAGGCGTTCTTCCACGCCCAGCTCGGGCTGCCGGCGGCGGACACGGCGGCGAATATCCTGCGCCATTTCGGCGCGGATTTCCCGCTCGCGGAGTTCGACCGGCGGCGGGCGGTGCACTACGAGCGCGACCTCGCGGCGGGGATTCCTGCCAAGCCCGGCGCGGCGGAGGTTCTGGCGCATTGCGCGGCGGTGGGGCTCGCGTGCGCGGTCGCGACCTCCGCGCGGCGGGTGACGGCGGAGACCAACCTCGCGCGGGCGGGGCTGCGCGGGCGGCTCTCGGCGGTGGCGGGGGCGGACGAGGTGGCGCGGGCCAAGCCGCACCCGGACGTTTTCCTGCTGGCGGCGGAACGGCTGGGCGTGGCGCCGGCGCGCTGCCTGGCGGTCGAGGATTCGCACGCCGGCGTGCGGGCGGCGCACGCGGCGGGGATGCATGTGGCGATGGTGCCGGACCTGGTGGCACCGAGCGAGGAGGTACGCGCGCTGTGCCGCTTCGTGCTCGCGGACCTCGGCGCCGTGCGGGGGTTGCTGGCGGGCTATTCGGCCGCGGGCGGGGCTGATGGCGTCGGCGCGGGGGGAAGCGGGGTGGGCGCCAGCCGGTAGCCGCGTTCCTCGGTGGCGAAGAGGGCCGGGCCGGCGGCTTCCAGCTTGCGGCGCAGGCGGTGGATGTGGGTGGCCACCGTGTGGGTGGTGGCGAGCGGGGAATAGCCCCAGACCTCGCGCAGCAGTTCCTCCCGCGCGACCGGGCGGTTGCCGGCGCGGTGCAGGTAGCGAAGCAGTGCCGCCTCCTTTTCCGTGAGCCTCGTCTGGAGGTTGCGGTACGGGTCGTGCAGCATGCGCGATTCGGTATCGAAACGATAGGGGCCGATGGCGAGTTCCGTCTCCTCGGCCGCGGCGGGGCCGCGCAGCGCCGCGCGCAGGCGCCCGCGCAGCAGGGCCGGACGGAACGGCGCGGCGAGGACGTCGCTGGCGCCCGCGTCCAGCGCGCGCACGACGATGTGGTCCTCGGGCTGGTTTGCCGTGAGCAGCAGCGGAATGCGCAGGCCCGAGGCGCCCAGGCGGGCGATGAGCGCGATGCCGTCGCCGCCCGGCAGGTCGAGGGCGACGATGGCGGCGGCGAACGGGTTTGGCGGCGCGAGGTGGAACTCGGCCTCCGCGGCGGTGGCGGCGAGCACGGCCTCGACCCCCTCGTCGAGGATGGCGGAAGCGAGGGTGGCGCGGCGCCCCTCCTTGGCGTCGGCCACCAGGACGCGCGTGGCACCTGGCATCATGGGTCTCCGGGCCGGGCGGCGGACGCGCCGCTTGCCTGTGGCGGAACGTTACGCATGTGGGGTCCTGGGCGCGAGTTCGGGTGTGTCAAAAACGGTGAAGCCGGCACGGCGGCGCTGGCGCAGGCGCTGTTCGAGGCCCCTGCCCTGCGCGACGAGGCCGGCGAGGCGGTCGCGCGCGCGGGCGGCGGCGGCGGGGTCTGGCGGCGGGCGATGCGGGGCGAGCAGCGCGTCGAGCGGCAGCAGGGCGAGGCGGTAGGTCTCGGCCTCGATCTCGCCGGCGGCGCGCGCGGGGCCGGGGTCCGGCGCGCGGGCAATGGCGAGCAGGCGGGCATGGAGGTGCCAGGCGGCGGCGAGGGCCTCCGCGAGTTCCAGGGGTGCCGCGCCGATCTCGTAGGGGGCGTAGGGGTTGGGTTCGGTCATGGCGCGGCGGCACGGTCGGCGCGGGCGCGGGCACGGCAGGCGCGCCAGAAGGCTGCGTGCTCGGCCTCGATGCGCCGGGTTTCGGCCCGCATGGCGCGGCCGAGGCGGACGAGGCGGGCGAGGTCTTCCGCGATGGTGGTGGGGGCGATGACGGTGGAGGCGATGGCGGCGGGCTCGGGAGGTTCAGCGGGGTTTGGCGCTGCCGGGTTGGGCATTTGGGGCCTCCTTGCGGTGGAGGCGTAGTTAGGTTGTTCCTATGTCGTCGTCAATAGGTATTTCCGAAGTTAATGGGATTTCCTA
>JAJZUI010000228.1 GCA_021847175.1 Pseudomonadota bacterium | reverse complement strand
CCGCGCGAAAGCCGGCAGTGCCTCGCGGATCGCGGCGACCGCGAAATCCGGCAGGCAGGCGGCGATGTCCGTCGGCGTCACCCCTGGACGATACGAAGGAGAAACATCTCCGAGCGCGGTCGAGGCGCGTCCAGCCAGGAAATCGCCCACAAGCTGCACCGGCGCACGATAGCCCCCGCCACCCGCGGCGAAGGCCAGGCTTTCCCAGTGCCGCTGGAACGCGATGCCCGCGAGCGGCCCGCCGGGAAAGTCCGCGGGCGAGATGCCGACCACGATCCCGGCATTCGCGTTGCGCTCGTTGCGCGAATACTGGCTCATCCCGTTGGTCACCACGCGCCCGGGCTCGGACGTCGCGGCGACCACCGTGCCGCCAGGGCACATGCAGAAGGAATAAACGCCGCGCCCGTTGCTCGCGTGATGCACGAGCTTGTAGTCCGCGGCACCCAGGATCGGGTTGCCGGCATCGGCGCCGAAGCGGGCGCGGTCGATCATCCCCTGCGGGTGCTCGATTCGCACGCCGATCGAAAGCGGCTTCGCCTCCATGGCAACGCCGCGCTCATAAAGCCGCGCGAACAGGTCGCGCGCGCTGTGGCCGGGGGCGAGCACCACATGGTCGGCGCGCAGCGTCTCGCCGCCCGCGAGCACCAGGCCGCTCAGCCGCCGCGCCCCGCCTGTCGTTTCGATGACGAGATCATCGACGCGGGCCTCGAACCGGTACTCGCCGCCCAGCCCCTCGATC
The DNA here is from genome assembly GCA_021847175.1 of Pseudomonadota bacterium. Lineage (GTDB taxonomy): Bacteria > Pseudomonadota > Alphaproteobacteria > Acetobacterales > Acetobacteraceae > JAJXXT01. The sequence goes on along the minus strand of JAJZUI010000228.1, from coordinate 5,383 downwards.
GTCGCGCGGATGTGCTCGACCATGGAAACCAGGCGGAACGTCCCGATGTGCGGCCTCGCGCTGACCAGGATCTCTTCCGGCGCGCCGGCGCGCACGAACTCCTCCAGCACCTTGCGCCCCAGGTGGCGCGGGTCGCTCACGCCGGAATGCAGCTTGCCGTCGGAGAAGGTGCCGGCGCCGCCCTCGCCGAACTGCACGTTGCTCTCCGGCGTCAGCACGCCGCGGCGCCACAGTGCCCACGTGTCCTTCGTGCGCTGGCGCACCATTCGCCCGCGCTCGAGGACGATCGGCCGGAACCCCGCCTGCGCGAGGATCAGCGCCGCGAACAGCCCGCAGGGCCCGGCACCCACGACCACCGGCCGCGGCGCGCCCGACGGGGCGCGGCCCGCGCCGGGGTAGCGCATGTCCGGCCGGCGGACGATGCCCTGGTCGCCTTCATGCGCCGCCAGAACGCGTCCGGCGGATGCGGACGCAAGCTCCACGTCCACGGTGTAGACCAACCGCACCCGCCCGCGCCCGCGCGCGTCCCATCCACGGCGGAAGACGCTGAGTGCGAGCAACTCGTCGGCCGCGACGCCGAGACGCGCCAGCGCCGCCTCGTGCAGCGCGTCCGGCGCGTGGTCGAGGGGCAGGCGAAGTTCGTTGATCCGCAGCCAGGGCATGGGCCCGCCTAGCCCGTGCCGGCGCCCATGTCACGTGCCGTCGCGCGCCTAGACCGTCGCCACCGGCGTCACCGGCGAACCCACCGCGCCGGGCAGGCGCAGCGGCGGCGCCGTGAGCAGGAACCGGTTGCGCCCCGCCTCGCGCAGCCAGTCCGCCAGCGCCGTGAGGTGCCACAACTCGCCGAGATAGACGCCGAGCCGGAACAGGCAATGCGCGTGCAGCGGCAGGGTGGCGCAGACATCCTCCGTGCAAGGCCGCGCCGGATGCGCCTCGACCGCGTAGTTATCCGCGATCACGGCCACGACGCCGCTCTCACCGATCCAGTCGAGCAGCCTGTCGTCGCGCCCGTCGAGCGTCGGCGCGGAGGCAAACAGCTTCTCCCGGTCCGGCTGCCTGCCCATGCCCAGCACCATCTCCGCGAAGCCGGTGCGCAGCAGCAGGAAATCGCCTGGCTCCACCACCACGCGATCCGCCTCCATGATCCGCATCAGCCGCTCGTAACCCACGATCTCGGCGCGCGGACCGGTATGCGCCAGCAGGTCGACCAGCACGCCGCGCCCCTGCATGCAGGCGGCGGCCATGTTCTCCACCCCGAGCCGGTACGCCCCCGGCGAGCGTCCGGTCTCGCGCGCCTCGGTGCCCTTCCAGGCAAGCGGTCCCACGATATCCTCGCCGGCGCGGTAGCCGTTGTAGAACCGGTCCTCCGGCACGCCGTCGCCGTCCGCATCGAACATCTGGCCGACATGCGCGAGGCTGTCCCATTGCGTCGAGTATTGCAGCGTGAGCAGCACCCGGTCGTCGCAGATCACGTCGGTCGCCGTCGGGTCGTCGCAGCGCAGCGGATAGGTCATGTTGGGCGCGCCGTGTTCGCGCCGCGTCGGCTCCAGCACCGGCGGGTTGCGCCGCGGGTTCAGCACGTTGCCGCCCGGGTAGTCCAGCGGCAGCGAGAGGCAGAAGGTCCGCCCCTCGCGCACCTCGGCGATCCCCTGCAAGATCTTCTCGCGCGTCAGCAGGTTGAGCCGGCCCAGCTGGTCGTCCGGTCCCCAGTCGCCCCAGGTCGAACGCGGGGGGCGGCGCGTCCAGCGCGGTGCGGTGTCCATCACGCGGCCTGCGCCAGCGTCGGCGCCACGTCGGCGACCGTCGTCCGCCGCAACTCGCGCACCTCGCTCGCGGGGTAGGCGCGGGCGCGGTGCATGGTCACACGGTTGTCCCACATCACCAGGTCGTGCCGCGACCCGCGATGTACGTGCACGCGCTCGCGCTGTGTCGCGTGTTCGGTAAGATCGCGCAACAACATCCGCGCCTCCGGCACCGGCATGCCGCGGATCGCCCCGGCATGGCTGGCGAGGTAGAGCGAAAGCCGTCCGGTGACGGGATGGCGCCGCACCAGGCGCTGCGGCACCGGCCGCCAGCGCTCGCGCTCCGCCTCCGTCCAGTCGTCGAATCCGAGCGAGCCGCGCGAATAGAGCTGGCTGTGCTCGGCGACGAGATCGCGGATCTCCGTCTGTGTCGCGGCGTCGAGCGTGTCCCATGCGGCGCGCATGTCCGCGAATTCCGTGTTGCCACCACGGCTCGTCAGCACCCGCGCTGACAGGATGGAATATTTCGCCGGCGTCGCCTTGAAGCTGCTGTCGCTGTGCCAGAGCATGTTGCCGAGCCCGAACAGCCGCCGCCGGTCGTCGCGCGCCAGCACCTCGCCATGCTTGCCGAGGTTGGAGATGTCGTTGAGGTGCGGTTCCGCAAGCCGGCGTTCCGCGCCCTGCGCGATGTCCCCGGTCGCCAGCTCCAGTTCGCCGAAGCAACGCCCGAAGGCGAGCTGCTGCCCATCGCTGATGTCCTGCTCCGGGAAATGCAGCACCGCGTAACGATCCATTCCCGCCTCGATCGCCGCCAGGCTCGCGGCATCGAGCGGCTGGCGCAGGTCGATGCCGGTGGCCACGCCGAAGAAGTCGGGGCGCTCCAGCGGGCTCGAGGGACGAATGGCGAGCATGCGTTTCCTCCTCTGGTGAAAGCCTATAGAACGGATTGCAGAATATTCCCCAACCGGTCGTAATCTGCTGCCTCGTTGTAGGCCTGTGCGGAAAGCCGCAGCCACAACGCCCCGCCCAGCGCATGCACCGGCGCGTCGCAACCCGCATCCATCAGCCGCCCGCGCAGCGCCAGCGCCGCCTCCGCGGTGCCCGAACCCGGCACGCGCACCGTCGCCATCGCGCCGCAGACGCCGTTGCCATGCCCGGTCTCGGTACCCAGCCGCGCCGCGAGCCGCGCCGAGGTCGCCGCCGCCAGCGCCGCGTTGCGTGCCATGAGCGCCGCGCCGCCGAGCGAGGCATGGAAATCCAGCGCCGCCCCGATCGCGAGGTAAGCGGTCGGGTCGATCGTTCCGGTCCAATCGAATTCCGCAACGAAGCCGCGGCCGAGCCCGTGGCTGATCACCGTCGGATGGAGCCTCGCCTGCGCCTCGCGCCGCGCGTGCAGAAAGGCGCAACCCTTGGGCGCAAACAGCCATTTATGTGCGTTGCCGGTGTACCAGTCCGCTCCGATTGCCGCGACATCGAGCGCCACGTGGCCCGGCGCGTGCGCCCCGTCCACCAGCACGCGCACACCACGGGCATGGCACAGCGCCACCATCTCCGCGATCGGCACCGCCACGGCGCTCGGCGAGGTGATGTGGTCGAGCACCGCGATCCGCGTCCGCGGCGTGATCGTCGCGGCCACGCTAGCCGCTATCCCCGCCTTGTCCGGCCGGGGCCATGGCAGGGCGGCCTCCAACAGACGAGCGCCGGTCCGCTCCGCGACGTAGTGCGCCGTGTTGCGTACCGCGCCATAGACATGGCTCAGCATCAGGATCTCGTCGCCCGGCGCGAGGTCGAGCGAGCGCAGCACCGCGTTGACCCCAGTGGTCGCGTTCGGCACGAAGACAAGATCCTCCCCCGCGGCACCGACATATGCCGCGAGCCGTCCCGCCGCCTCGCGCAACGCTCCCGGCAGCACGCGGGCGAAGAAGCGCGAGGTCTGCGCCTCCATGATCGTGCGCCAGCGGTCCTGCTCGGCCAGCACCGCGCGCGGCGTCGCGCCATAGGAACCGTGGTTGACGGTGCAGGCGCCGGGATCGATCAGGAACTCGCCGCGGATCGCCTCGCCCAGCTCGCGCATGTCAGCCCGCCGGCCGCCGCCCTCGCTCGCCCAGCTCCCGCTCAATCGCATGCCCCGCGCGAAACACCGTAGGTTCCTGCCACGGATGCCCCACCACCTGCACGGCAACCGGCAGTGCGCCCTCGCCGAACCCGGCGCAGACGCTGAGCGACGGCAACCCCGTGAGGTTGAACGGCGCCATGAAACCCGGCTTTGCCACCGCCGTCCATTTCGATACGGACTCGATCAGCGGCGCCTCGGACTGCGCGCCTGCCACCAGCAGCAGATCCAGATCGGCCATCGCCGCGCGCGTCGCCGCCACCAGCTCGCGCCGCCGCCGCAGCGCCTGGATGTAGTCGGTCGCGCTCATCACCGCGCCCATGGCCAGGCGCGAGCGCATGACGTCGCCGTATTCATGGAAACGCTTGGTGATCCACGGTTCGTGCAGCGCCCAGGCCTCGGCGTGCAGGATCAGGCTGTTTGCCGACTGGTAATCGATCAGCGGCGGCAGCGTCACGTCGCGCACCGCCGCCCCGCCGGCCGCCAACGCCCGCGCCGCGTCCTCCACCGCGCGCGCGCAGGCGGGCGTCACTGGGTTGTCGCGCTCGTGGAAATGCCGTGCCACGCCGACGCGCAGGCCCTGCACGGAACCGCCGATGCCGGCGGAAAAATCCGGGACTGGAACATCGGCGCTGGCCGGGTCCAGCGGATCGTAGCCCGCCATCGCCTGCAGCAGCAGCGCGCAATCCTCCGCGGTCCAAGCCAGCGGCCCGGCGTGATCGAGCGAAAAGGAGAGGGGGATGATCCCCCGGCGCGAGCAGCGCCCATAGGTCGGCTTGATCCCCGCGACGCCGCACAGCGCCGCGGGCCCGCGGATCGAGCCGCCGGTATCCGAACCCGTGCCGCCCAGGATCATCCCGTCCGCGACCGCCGCCCCGGTGCCGGAGGAGGAGCCGGAGGTGAAGCGCGTCGTGTCCCATGGGTTGCGCACCGGCGGCCAGGGCAGGTCGAAGCTTGGTCCGCCGATCGCGAATTCGTGCGTCGCGAGCTTGCCCATCAGCACCACGCCCGCACCCGCGAGCATCGAAACGGTCTGCGCGTCCGCCGCGGACACATGGTTCGCGAGCAGCCGCGAGTGCGCCGTGGTCGGCAGCCCCGCGGTCTCGTAGATGTCCTTGTGCCCGATCGGGATGCCGTCGAGCGGCCCGCGCAGGGTGCGGCGCATCTGCCGCCCCTCCGCCGCGCGCGCGTCGGCCATCGCCCGTTCCGGCGTGCGCAGGATGAAGGCGTGCAGCGCCGGATCGCGCGCCTCGATCCGCGCGAGGCTGGCCTGGGTGAGCTCGACCGGCGAGAGCGTGCGTGCCGCGATCGCCCGCGCGGCTTCCGCTATGGTGGGCGTCATGCCTTGTCATCCACGCTGAAGATGTGTGCCGGTTCCGCCTCGCGCGGGCGCGAGCCGCCGGCGCGGACGTTCTCCATCATCGCCGCGAAGGAGTGGAAACCGCTGTTGTAGAGGTCGCTTACTTCGGCCTCGGGTAAATCGAGCCCCGCGCGGCGGAGCAGGGTGGCAAACTCGGCTTGGCTCAAA
>JAJZUI010000010.1 GCA_021847175.1 Pseudomonadota bacterium | reverse complement strand
GCCGTTGATGACGACGCCGTGCATCATCATCACCACCTGGAAGGTGCTCTGAGCGTCGGCGATGCGCGGGCGGTGGTCGACGATGGTGGGTGGTTGCGTGGGGTCGGTGCAGCCCTGGCACGAAAGGCCGGGGGCGCGGTAGATCACCTTGCCGTTGCGGTTGCGCACGCTGTCGATGAAGTGCGGCGTCACCTTGATGCCGAGCGTGTCGAGCGAGGCGTAGGCGCCGGCCTCGCGCAGCACCGTGGTGTCGATGGCACCGAGGGCGGCGGGCAGCAGGAGCGGCAGCTTCTTCGCCATGCCGAACGCCTCCGCGACCTTCGCCACGCTCTGCATGCCGAGATGGTCGGCGAGGCGGACGGTGACGAGGTTGAGCGACTGGCCGATCGCGGTGTGCAGCGAAGTCGGGCCGTTGAAGTGGCGCTCGTAATTGCCCGGACGCCACTTGCCGGCGGCGCCGAGGTTGAGGACGAAGGGCGCGTCGAGAAAACGCTGCGAGGGCGAAATGTCGCGCTCCATCGCCGTGAGGTAGACCATCGGCTTGAAGCTGGAGCCCGGCTGGCGCTGCGCCTGGGTGGCGCGGTCGTATTGGCTGACGGCGAAGCTCCAGCCGCCGGACATGGCAAGTACGCGCCCCGTCGCGGGGTCCAGCGCCAGGATGGCGCCGGAGACGCTCGGGATCTGGCGTAGCGCCACGCTGAGCGGCTTGCCGTGCGCGGCGGGCGTGACCTTGAGCATGACGAGGTCGCCGGGGACGACGACGTCGGCGAGCTTGGCCGGCGGCGGGCCAAGGTTGCCGGCGGCGTCCTCGTGCCGCGCCCAGCCGAGCGAGGAGAACGGCAGTTGCGCCGTCACCGGCTTGCCACCCTGCAGGAGGCCGATCGTGGCGGCGGCCGGCGTCTCGGCGACGACGAGGCCGAGCTGCCAGCGGTGCAGCATGCCGGGCGGCGCCGGCTGATGCGCCAGCGTCTTCGCCCAGGCGGCGGTGGGCCAGGTGCCGGCGGGGGCGGTGACGTGGCCCGCGGGGCCGCGCCAGGCGGGATGGCGGCGGTCGTAGGCCAGCAGCCCATCGTGCAGCGCCCTGTCGGCGAGCACCTGCAGCCGCGGGTCGAGCGTGGTGTGGACGGTGAGGCCGCCGGTCTCGGTGCGCGTGAGGCCGAAGCGGGCGACGAGGCGGTTGCGCACCTCGTCGGTGAAGTAGTCGGCGCCGTCGATCGTGCGCGGCTGGGTGTAGGGCACCGGCGCGATCGGGCTCGCCTTCGCGGCCGCGGCCTGGGCGGCGGTGATGGCATGGTTGGCGACCATGCGGTCCAGCACGTAGTTGCGGCGGACCAGCGCCGCCTTGGGATGCAGGAACGGGTCGTAATAGCTCGGCGCCTTGGGCAGCGAGGCGAGCATCGCCGCCTCGGGCAGGGTGATCTGCTCGATCGGCTTGTCGAAATAGGCGAGTGCGGCCGCGGCGACGCCATAGGCGCCGTCGCCGAGGTAGATCTGGTTCAGATAGAGTTGGAGGATCTGGTCCTTGGTCAGCACGCGCTGCATGCGCAGTGCCAGGATCGCCTCGCGGATCTTGCGCCGGATCGTCACCTTGTCGGTCAGCAGCATGTTCTTGGCGACCTGCTGCGTGATGGTGGAGGCGCCGATCGGGCGGCGGTTGGTGCCGATATGCATCAGGTCGGTAAACGCGGCGCGCAGGATCGCGGCCGGGTCGATCCCGGGGTTCTGGTAGAAGGTGTGGTCCTCGACCGCGATGAAGGCCTGCTGCACAACCAGCGGGATGTCGTTGATGGGCACGTAGATGCGCCGGTGGACGGCAAGCTGGGCCTCGAGCTGGTCGTTGCTGGCGTAGAGCCGGGTCATCAGCTTGGGCTGGTAGTGGCGCAGCGTTTCCAGGCTCGGCAGGTTCGCGGTGTCGCGCTCGATCAGGTAGACGCCCACCACGAGCCCGCCGATCATGGCGATGGTGACCACGGTGGCGAGCAGGCGCAGCGGCCAGAACAGGCCGGAGAACAGGGAGAAGCGGCGCCTGCGGCGCGGCTTCTGGCCGGGGCCGGGTTTGCCGGGACCAGGCTTGCCGGAGGGGGGTTCGCCGGGATTGCGCCCGTTGGGCGGGACCAGACGCGGGCCGGCGTGAAGGGGGGGAGCCATGGCGGGCAGTTACACCGGAAGGCAGGGCGAATCCATGGCGGGAACCTTAAGGTCCCCTGGCCTGAGGCGGGCGGTGTCTAGCCGGCGACCGGCGTGCCGTTGTCGACCGAGGCGAAATACTTGTCGACCGCGCCCCTGAGCGCCGCGGCGACGATGGCGCGGTGGGCTGGCTGGCGCAGCGCCGCCTCGTCGAGGCGGTTGGACATGAAGCCCATCTCCACCAGCACGCTGGGGATGACGGCCGATTCCAGCACGATGAAGCCGGCATGGCGGGCGGGGTTGACCAGCAGTGGCACCTTCTGGGCCAGGTTCTGCACCACGGCATGCTGCATCACCGCCGACTCCGTGCGCGTCTCCCGCCGCACCAGGCTCGCCAGGATGTTGGCGACATCCTGCGTGGGGGCTTTGTAGTGGCCGCTGGCGAAGCGGTCCGCGGCATTCTCGCTCTGTGCGAGCATGGCGGACTGGGCGTCGGAGGGATGGGTGGCGAGGGTGTAGACGCTGGCGCCGCGCACCGAAGGATCCGAGATCGCGTCGGCGTGCATGGAGACGAACAGCGAGGCGCCGTTGTGCTGGGCGATGGCGACCCGCTCCTGCAGCGGGATGAAGACGTCACTCGAGCGGGTCAAGCCGACGCGGTAGCGGCCGGTGGCCTCGAGCTGACGCCGCAGTTCCAGCGCCGTGTTGATGGCGATGTACTTTTCGTAAGTTCCGGAGACGCCGATGGCGCCGGGGTCCATGCCGCCGTGCCCGGGGTCGAGCATCACCAGCGGTAGCTTGGAACGGACAGGGGCGGCGGTGGCCGCCTCGTTAAAGGCGATCGCGGCAAGGGCCGGCAGCCCGGCCAGGGCACGCCCCAGGTTGCGGCGGGTCAGCATGATGCCGTTCCTGTCATAAACATACGATGCTTTTCTACCACAGAGAATCGGAAATTGCACGTTGAACGTTGGTGAACGAGTCGTCATCCCTTCCGGGTCCAATCCAAAGCGGTGATCCCGGGGTGTTTCCGGACGCCGGCGATGCGGCACTAGCGAAGAGACGCTTGCGGGGGGGGCCGGTTTCCGTCATGGTCTTCCCCGTCGTGCGACGCCGTCCCGGGAATGCGGCCCTGCTTGTGGGCACTCCCCTGTCGGCTGCGGCGCTCGGCAGGCGATGCGGCCGGTTCGCGGTCCCGGGCAGCCCCAGAGGCGCCGGACCAGACGGCCGGGGACCCGAACGAGACGGAGCACGGTTCCTGGCCATCCGCCACGGAGCCGCGCTCGCAACCGGACGAGAGTATGGGGTCCATGCCCGTGTTCCAACCCGTATCCAGTGGCCAGGCGGCGGGCGATAGCCCCGCCCTCGCGGCGCTGGGCCAATTCCACCGCCGGCGGCGCGCTGATCGCGCGGCCTGGCCGGCCCACCGGAGATTCGCTTCGAATGACCAAACGTATCCTGATCGACTCCACCCACGCGGAAGAGACGCGGGTGGTGCTTCTCGACGGCCACAAGGTTGAGGATTACGACGTCGAGACCGCGAGCAAGCGGCAGCTCAAGGGCAATATCTATCTCGCCAAGGTCGTCCGCGTAGAGCCGAGCCTGCAGGCCGCCTTCGTCGAGTATGGCGGCGGGCGGCACGGGTTCCTCGCGTTCGGCGAAATCCACCCCGACTACTACCAGATCCCCATCTCCGACCGCGAGAAGCTGCTCGCGCTGCAGGCCGAGGCTGCGCGCGAGGAGGAGGAGGAAGCGGAACCGCTGGCGATGGCGCGGCCGGAGCGGGTCGCGTCCGACGAAGGGCCGGTCGACGACGCCGAGGAGCGGGCGGAGGAGATTGGTGTCGTCGAGGCCGAACCCGGGAGCGCGGTCAGGGCCGAAGGGGGCGAAGCCGCGGCGGCTGGCGAACTGCAAACGGCGCCCAGGCCGGGCACGGCGCACGAGGCAGCGGTCGCCGAGCTGGGGAGCGGCGAGGCGGACGCCCATGCGTCGGTTGCGGCGGGCGAGGAGCACGGCGCCGAGGACGAGGACGAGACCTCTGGCGAGACACCGGAAGATGCCTCCGACGAGAACGGGGCGGAGGAAGGCGAGATCGAGACGGCACCGCCCGAGACACTCGGCGGTGCCGGCGACACGTTCGAGGGCAACGGTGCCGACGAGGCGCGCGTGCGGGCGCGGCGCGCGGCGACCTTCCTGCGCAACTACCGCATCCAGGAAGTGATCAAGCGCCGGCAGATCCTGCTGGTGCAGGTGGTCAAGGAGGAGCGCGGCAACAAGGGCGCGGCGCTGACCACGTATATTTCGCTTGCGGGACGGTTCTGCGTGCTGATGCCGAACTCGCCGCGCGGCGGCGGCATCTCGCGCAAGATCACTTCCGCGGCCGATAGGCGGCGGCTCAAGGAGATCACCGCGGAGCTGCAGATCCCGGACGGGATGGGGCTGATTGTCCGCACCGCGGGCGCCAACCGGCCGAAGCCCGAGATCGTACGCGACTGCGAGTATCTGATGCGACTGTGGGACGATATTCGCGAGCTGACGCTGCGTTCCGTGGCTCCGGCGCTGATTTATGAGGAAGCCAACCTCATCAAGCGCACCATCCGCGACCTCTACACGCGCGACATCGAGGACGTGGTGGTGGACGGCGAGACGGGCTGGAAGGCGGCGCATGAGTTCATGCGCATGTTGATGCCCACGCACGCGAAGAAGGTGGTGCTGTGGCAAGGCGCGACGCCCCTGTTCGCGCACCACCATGTCGAGGCGCAGCTCGACGCGATGCTGCTGCCGAGCGTGCCGCTGCGTTCCGGCGGCTCGCTGGTGATCAACCAGGCCGAGGCGCTGGTGGCGATCGACGTGAACTCCGGGCGGGCGACACGCGAGCGCGGCATCGAGGAGACGGCGCTCAAGACGAATCTCGAGGCCGCGGACGAGGTGGCGCGGCAGCTGCGGCTGCGCGATCTCGCGGGGCTGATCGTCATCGACTTCATCGACATGGAGAACCGGCGCAACAACCACGCCGTTGAGCGCCGGCTGAAAGAGGCGCTGAAGAACGACCGGGCGCGCATCCAGTTGGGCTCGATCAGCCATTTCGGGCTCCTGGAGATGAGCCGGCAGCGGCTGCGCCCGTCGCTCGCGGAGAGCAGCTTCGTGGCCTGCCCGCATTGCGGCGGCACCGGGCATGTGCGCGGCACCGAGAGCAGTGCGATCCATGTGCTGCGGGCGATCGAGGAAGAGGCGGCGAAGGGGCGCGCGAGCGCCATCACCGTTTATGTGGCGCCGGACATCGCGCTCTACCTGTTCAACCACAAGCGCGCCCGCATCGCCGAGATCGAGCAGCGCAGCGGGCTTTCCGTGGGCTTCGCCGCGGACCCGGCACTCATTCCGCCTGCGGTGCGGATCGAGCGGGTGCGGGCGCGAGCCGAGGGTGCGCACGCGCCGGTGGCGCCGCAGCCGAGGGAAGTGCCGGCCGAGGCGCCCCATGCCGCGGCAGCCGTTGCCGCGGCGATCGCTGAGGAGATCGAGGCGGTCGAAGGGGCGGAAGCGGGGGAGAGCGCCGAGGCCGTTGCGGCGGGCGAAGGTTCCGAGGGCGATCGGCGTCGCCGACGCCGCCGGCGCCGGCATGGCGGACGGCGCGAGGAGGGCGAGGCCGCGGCGGAGGGCGTGGCCGAGACTTCGGCCGAAGCGGCGCCTGGTGACGCCGCGGAAGGCGAGGCGGCCGACGAGACGATGGTCGACTTGGCGCGGGCCGAGCAGCCGGAAATAATGGCGAGGTCCGAGGAGGCGGCGCCGCGGGCGCGCCGGCGCGGGCGGCGCGGCGGCAGGCGGCGGCGGCGCGACGGGCAGCCGCTCGCGCCCACGACCGGGGAAGCCGAGGTCGGCGAGACAACGGAGGCGGAGGAGGAGGCGCAGGCGGCACCCGCCTATGTCGCGCCGGCCTATGTCGGGCCGACGCCCGCAGATCCGTTCGCAGGCCAGGGGCTCGATATTTTCGACCTGATGGAGCGCGCCGAGGAAGCGCAGCTGGCGGCCCCCCCTCCCCCGCCTGCCCGGCCGCGCGCCGGCGAAGTGGTGGTGGTGGAACCGGCCGCCCAGGAGCCGGCGGCGCGACCGGCGACGGCAATGCAGGGTGAGGTGGAGGCCGGAGCGCCGGTGGAACCCTCGGGCATCGAGGTGCCGGCGCCGGAGGCCCCTTCAACGCCGGAAGCCGCCCCACCGCAAGCTGCCGCGCCGGCGGCGGAGGTCTCCGAGGCCCTCGCGCCCTCGCCGGTGCCACCGCCGGTCGATGTCGACACGGTGCCGGTGGCGCCCGGGGTGCGAAAGCGCGGCTGGTGGAAGAAGTAGTCTTTCCGTAACGTTACGCCTGCGTCGCTGAGCGCGCGGAGGGACGCGACCAGGTCGCGTCCCTCCGCGTGCGTCACTTCGCGGCAAACACCGTGCCGGTGGTCGGGCTGAGCATCAGCGCGGGGACGTGGCCGCCATGCTTGAAGTCGAACATGCCCATGATCGAGCCCGTGGTGGCGTCGAAGGAGCCGCCGCCGAGGCGCTTTCCGCGCAGCCAGTTGTCCTCGATGAAGCGCACCACCGAGGCCTGGGTGATCGGGGTGTGGGAGACGTAGTTTGGCTTCGCCCAGGGCGAGATCACGAGGAACGGGATCCGCGTGCCGGGGCCGCAGCGGCCGTTGACCGGCTTGCCGTGGAGACCGTCCATCGGCGTGCCGGTGCCGCACTTGCCGGGGCCGTCGAGTTGATCCGCCTGCGCGTTGAAGGACGCATTGGTGGGGCTGGTGAAGGCGTGGTCGTACCAGCCGTCCGAATCGTCCCAGGTGATGATGACGGCGGTGTTCTTCCACGCCGGCTGCTTTTCCAGGAAGTCGATCAGCGCCACCGTGCCGCGCTGCTCGTCGAGCGGATCGGAATAGCCGGCGTGGCCGTCCTGGTAGGCGGGCATCTTGATGTAGGAGACGGCAGGGAAGTTGTCGGCCTTTACCGCGGCATAGAAATCCTTGAGGCCGTACTGGTGGTTCGCGGGGTCCGGCTTGCCGTTGTGGTCGAAGGTGTAGCCGATCGCGGCGATGGAGGCCGGGCGCGCATGCGTCGGGTTCGCGGTCGAGGCGTAGTACTGGAACCAGTTGTGGTGCGGAATGTAGTCCGTCATCTTGGCGTGGATCACGGAGGAATAGGTGCTGCGCCGGCAGCCGGTGGTGCCGTTGGGGTTCTTCGTGCCAAGGTCGAAGCCGCCCATGAAGCCGCCCCAGGTGACACCCGCGGCGTTCAGGAGGTCGCCGATGTTACGCCCCTGCATCATCACCTGGTTGCTGGGCGAGGAGCAGACATCGTAGGCGGGATCCACGTCGCTGATGAGCGCGAGGTCGCCGGCGCCGTCCTTGATGTAATAGGACGGGTGCTTCAGCGTGTAGGGCTTCTTGGTCGTGTGGACGAGGGTCACGCCATCGGTCTGGCCGGAGACGACCTCGAGCGCGCCGGGAGTCGAGGGGCCGTAGGTATCGGTCCAGGCATTGTCGCTCATCGCGAAATGCTGGGCGTAGTTCCACATCGCAGTGACGGTATTGCCGTCGTAGTAGCCCATCACCTGACCCTTGGTGGAAAAGGCGCCGGGCGCGCCGCCACGGGTGTTGCCTGTGTATTTGGGGAACAGGTCCATCCGGCCGTGGTCATAGGCGAATTGCTCGGGCGTGTAGGCATGGTCCTGGTCCGCGGTCGCGGCCTGCGAGCGATCCAGGCGGAACGGATTCACGGCGCCCTTCCCGTTCGCCTTGTTGAGGAAATTGGGGTTCTGGGTCAGCAGCTTGTCCTGCATGAGGCCGTTCACCGCGGGCGTGCCGGGCAATGCGGCGAAGGCGGGCTCGCCCTTCGGGTTGGCGGCCTTGGGGTAGGTGGCAAAATAGTGATCGAACGAAACATTTTCGTTGTAGATCACGACCAGATGCTCGATCGGCGTCGCGGTCGGGGCGCTCGCGGTCGCGGGTGCCGCGGGGGCGGCGGCGCCCGCCGGATGCGCGGCACGCGCCGGCGCGGCGAGCAGGCAGGCGGCAAGGCAGGTGGGGGCGGTCGCCAACAGGACCTGGCGGGGTGTCATGCGGGATTCTCCTCGAGGGTCGTGTGCTCTGACGGGTAGCGAGGGGCGTTTACGACAGCAGACGCGACGCGGGCGTGACGATATCATGACGTGCGTGACCGCGTCGGTTTGCCGTCGCGCGCGCGGCCGCGTATTATTTTAGGGTTCAAATATCGGCTTCAGCCGGCCGGGGAGGGAACGCATGGACCGGACCTTCGACGACTTCGCCGCGCGGAACCTGCCGCCGCGCGAGCAATGGCCGGACCTGATCTTCACGCTGCCGGAGCTTGCCTTGCCGTCGCGCATCAACTGGGTGGGGCGGCTGTTCGACGCGCAGATCGCCGCCGGGCGGGGCGACGCGCCCTGCGTGATCGGCGCGCGCGAGAGCTACACCTACCGGGAATTCCTGGAGCGCGTGGACCGCATTGCGTGCGTGCTGGTGGAGCGGCTGGGGATGGCGCGCGGCGGGCGGGTGCTGATCCGTGGCTTCAACTCACCGACGACGCTGGCGGCCAGTCTCGCGGTGATGAAAGCGGGCGGGATCGCGGTTCCGACCATGGCGATGCTGCGCGCGCGCGAGCTCGCCTACCCGGTCGCCAAGGCGGAGATTCCGCTCGCCTTGTGCGATGCCGCGTTGGCGGAGGAGTTGCGCGGGGCGCAGGCGATGTCGCCGGTGCTGGCGCGCATCGTGACGTGGGGTGATGGCGCGCCCGACGGGCTGGAGGCGATGATGGCGGCGGCCCCGGCGAGCTATCCCGCAGCCGACACCGCCGCCGACGAGGTCTGCTACATCGGCTTCACCTCCGGCACCACGGGCGTGCCGAAGGGGGCGATGCATCTGCACCGCGACCTGATCGCGAGTTGCGAGAGCTATGCGCGGCACGTGCTGCGGCCGCGCGCATCCGACCGGTTCATTGGCTCGGCGCCGCTCGCGTTCACGTTCGGGTTCGGCGGGCACATCCTGTTTCCGCTGTGGGCCGGGGCGTCCACGGTGATGATCGAGCGCGCGGGGCCGGACGACCTGCTGCAGGCGATCCCGAAATTCGGGGCGACGGCGCTGTTCACGGCGCCGACCGCCTATCGCGCGATGCTGGCGAAGCTGCCTCCGGGCGGGCTGCCGGGGCTTCGCGTCTGCGTCTCCGCGGGGGAAACGCTGCCGGCGGCGACGTTCGAGGCGTGGAAGAAGGCGACGGGGATCAGCATCCTCGATGGGCTGGGCTCGACTGAGATGTTCCACATTTTCGTGGGCAGCCCGGAGGAGGAGATGCGCGCCGGCGCCACCGGGCGCGTGGTGCCTGGCTACGAGGCGAAGATCGTGGACGCGGATGGCGAGGGAGTGCCGGATGGCATGCCGGGGCGGCTCGCGGTGCGGGGGCCAACGGGGTGCAAGTATCTCGCCGACCCAAGGCAGAGTGTGTATGTACAGCGCGGCTGGAACATTACCGGCGACACCTATATCCGTGACACGGAGGGGTACTTCCACTATCAGGCACGATCCGACGACATGATCGTTTCGGCCGGGTACAATATCGGCGGGCCCGAGGTGGAGGCGGCGCTGCTGCTGCACGAGGCCGTTGCGGAGTGTGCCGTGATCGGCTGGCCGGATGCGGACCGCGGCATGATCGTCAAGGCATTCGTGGTGCTGCGACCGGGCCATGCCGGCGATGCGGCGATGGTGGGCGCGCTGCAGGAACACGTGAAGGCCACGATCGCGCCCTATAAATATCCGCGCGCGATCGAGTTCCGGGACTCGCTGCCGAAGACACCGACGGGCAAGCTGCAGCGGTTCAAGCTGCGCGAGGGCGGCTGAGGCAGCTGAGCCGGGCGGCTGGGGTCAGCCGCCGCGCATCTCGCGGTATTCGCGGCGGACGATTTCGAGCAGCTCCGCGGGCGAGGTTTCCGCGGCGCGGCTCTCGTAGGTCACGGTGCCGTGCTGCATCAGCATCACGCGGTCGCAGACTTCCAGCGTCTGCGCGTAGTTGTGCGCGATCATGACGATGGCGATGTCGCCGCGCGCCTTGAGGCGCTCGATGAGGGCGATGATCTGCCCCGCCTCGCGCGCGCCCATCGCGGCGAGCGGTTCGTCGAGCAGCAGGATCCTGGCGTCCGAGTGAACGGCACGGGCGACCGCGATGGCCTGGCGCTGACCGCCCGAGAGGCGGCCGACCTCGAGATTGACGTTCGGGATGTTGACGCCGATGTCGGCCAGCGCCTCCATCGCCCGCTCTCGCATCGCCCTGTGGTTGAGCAGGCGGAACGGTCCCGGCCGCAACAGTTCCCGGTTGAGGAACATGTTGTGATAGATGGACAGGCCGTTGACCAGCGCCAGATCCTGGTAGACGCACTCGATGCCCCGCGAGCGCGCCTGATCGACCGAGCCCAGGACCTGCTGCGCGCCGTTCACGTGGATCGTTCCGGCATCGGGCTGATGATAGCCGGTCAGGATCTTGAGCAGTGTGGACTTGCCCGCGCCGTTGTCGCCCAAGATGCCCAGCATCTCGCCCGCGGCGACATGCATCCCCACCCCGGACAGCGCCTCAACCGAACCGAAGCGCTTGACGATGCCCTCGGCGCGCAGCGCCTCCTTTCCGTGCATCTGGTGCGCGTGCGTCCTGGCGTCGGTCATTGCGGGCGCATCCCGCGCCAGCGTGCCATCTGGATGTTGGCGATCATCGCCAGCAGGATCGCGGCGCCGATAATGATGTCGAACATGAACGCGTTGATGCCCTGCAGCGTGAACCCGTCCTGCAGGATGCCGAGCACGATGCCGCCGACCAGGCCGCCGATGATGGTGCCCGCGCCGCCCGCGATCGCGGTGCCGCCGATGACGCCGGAGGCGACGCCCAGGAACATGATGTTGCTGCCGCCGGCGAGCGGGTCCGTCGAGCCGATGCGGAAGGCCTCCAAGATGCCGCAGAAGCCGCCGAGCGTGCTGGTGATGATGAAGTTGCCGATCTTGATGCGGTCGATGTTGATGCCGGCCTCCGCCGCGGCAATGGCGTTGCCGCCGGTCGCGATGGTGTGCAGGCCCCAGCGCGTGTGCCTGAGCACGATGTGCATCAGCGCGACGAGCCCCAGCGCCCAGAGGAATTCCGCATAGCCCCAGCCGCCGAGGATGTTGTTGAGCACGCCCGCGTTCGGGGTATCGGCGGGGAAGCCGCGCGAGATGGTGAGCGTGATACCGGTGATGAGGAAGAACATGCCGAGCGTGGTGATGAAACTCGGCACGTTGAGGTGGACGGTGATGAGGCCGATGACCAGCCCCACGAGGGCGCAGACGAAGAGCGCCGCCACGATCGCGCCGGGCACGGGGATGCCGACGTTGTAGGCCTTTTCCATGATGAAGGGGGCGAGCGCGAAGACCTGGCCCACCGAAAGGTCGATCTCGCGGCAGATCAGCAGCATGATCTCGCCGCAGGCCAGGATCACCGGGGCGGCGACGAACTGCGAGAGCGTCTGCAGGTTGGCATCGGTGAGGAAGTTGTTGGCCGTCGCCTCGAAATAGACGACGAGCACGATGGCGACGACCACCACGCTCGCCTCCGGCCGCAGGGCCAGGTCCATCAGGCGCGAGGCCAGGCTCCGGCGCGGGGGGAGCCGTCCCGCCCGCGCCGGATCGTTGCGTTGCTGCACCGGTTTCGGCCGCCTTCGGGGGTCAGCCGCTGATCGGGCCGCTGCGCGGCACGATCATCGGGGTGGCGGAGCTGCCCTCGTAGCGGGTCTTGACGCTGAGGTACGGATCCACCGTGCCCTTGGTGACGAACTTGAGGCCGGTGTTGATGTCCGCGGCGCCAACGAGGCCGCCCGAGACCTTGTAGGCGAACATCTCCATCACCGTGTAGAAACCCTGAAGGTAGGGCTGCTGGTCGATGGCGAAGTCGAGGAAGCCGTCGTGGATCGCCTGCAGCGTGCGCGGCTGCAGGTCGAAGCCGCCGCCATGAATCCCCTTCTTGGGCAGGTCGTACTGGCGCATGATGAGGCCGACGTTCATCGTGTCGCCGCCGCCGGTGCCGAACATTCCCTTCACGTCCTGGTTGCCCAGGTAGTAGGCGCGGATTTTGGACAGCGCCACGTTCACCGTGGGGTCGGTCGCGATCATCTTGGCCTCGATCTTCGCGCCGGACTTCTTGATCGCGGCCATCGCGCCGTCAACGCGCGGCTGCAGGTTGAGCTGGCCGGGGGTGGCGATGAACAGCGCAACCTTGCCCTCGCCCACCAGCTCCACGATCTTCTGGCCCATCATCTCGCCGGAGAGGAACAGGTCCTGGCCGACATAGGCGAGGCGCTTGTTCGGGCTGCCGGGAGGGGCGTCGGCATTGTAGCTCCACACCGGAATGCCGGCCTCGAGCGCGCGGGCAGTGGGCTTGTCAAAGCCCTTCGGATCGACGATGGCGACCGCGATCGCGTCGGCCTTGGCGGCGATGGCGGCGTTCATCGAGTTGACCATCTGGCCGACATCGGAGGTCTCCGAGCCGGTCCACTGGTAGTCGCAGCCGAGCAGCGCGCAGGCATCATGGATGCCATACTGGGTCGGCACGAAGAACGGGTTGGTGGTCACGTGGTTGACGAAGACGAAGCGCCACTTGGGGTGGGCCGGGAAGGGTCCGGCGTCGGCGGCCCTTGCCGTCCCGGCCATGCTCGCGAGCAAGCCCGCGGCGCTGGCGACCGAGATGCCATGCATCATCGCGCGGCGCGGCAGGCGCGCGGCGACCGCCTCGATCGTCCGAGCGTCCGCACCCTTGGAGTCGGATTCCGTCATGTCCTGGTTCCTCCCTGTTGGGCGAATCCCTAACGCAGGTTCGCCGCTGCCGCCAAGTGTAGCGTTACCATCGACCGCCGCAAGGCGGTGGCCGGAGCCGGACGCATAAGCCGGTTGCCTCGCCCGGAGGCCGCGATAGGTTGCGCGCGTTCGCACCACGCCCCGCGGAGAGAAGGATGCGCCGCCGCGACGCCTTGCAACTTGCCGGTTCGGGCCTCGCCACCCTCGCGGCCCCCGCCGTCGCGCGCGCGGCGCTGCCGCGCGTCGTTTTCGGCACCGACTGGCTGGCCGAGGCCGAGCAGGGCGGTTTCTACCAGGCGCTGGCGCGCGGCTTCTATCGCAGGCACGGACTCGATGTCGCGATCCGGATGGGCGGGCCATCGATCAACGCGCTGCAGAACATTGCCGTGGGGCTGGTCGACTTCCAGCTTTTCGCGAGCAGCTTCGGGCCGCTCGATCTGTGCCGGCGCGACATCCCGGTCGCCGCGGTCGGCGCCTATTTTCAGAAGGACCCGGAATGCCTGATAGCCCATCCCGGGGAGGGTCGGGACACGCTCGCCGAGATGAAGGGCAAGCCGATCATGGTCTCGGTCGCCGGGCGCGCCGGGTTCTGGCAGTTCCTCAAAGCCAAATACGGGTTCAGCGACACGCAGATCCGGCCGTACAATTTCTCGCTTGCGCCGTTCCTCGCCGACCCCAAGGCGGTGGTGCAGGGCTTCGTCACCTCCGAGGCCTATGAGGTCGAGCGCATCACGCACCGGAAGCCGGTGGTGATCCTGCTCGCCGATCTCGGCTATGCCTCCTATGGCAACCTGGTGCTCGCGAAGCAGGCGACGATCGACAACCGGCCGGAGGTGGTGCGCGCCTTCGTCGAGGCAAGCACGGAGGGCTGGTACGATTATCTCTACGGCGATCCCGGGCCTGGAAACCGGCTGATCCACAAGGCCAACCCGGACATGAAGGCGGATGCGATGGCGGCCGCGATCCGGCTCATGAAGCATTACGGGCTGGTGGATTCCGGCGACAGCCTCAAGCTCGGCATCGGGGCGATGACCGATGCGCGCTGGCGGGATTTCTTCCGCATCAATGTCGAGGCGGGGGTCTATCCCAAGACGCTCGACTACCGGCGGGCCTACACGCTTGCGTTCGTCGACCGCGGCTACGGGCTGACAATGCGGCCGGGATGAGCGAGGCGGCGGGTGCGCCGCTGGTGCGGCTCGAGAGCGTTGGGAAGCGTTTCGATAACGGAACCGTGGCGCTCGCGGGGCTCGAACTCTTGCTGCGGCGGGGCGAGTTCGTTTCCATCCTCGGTCCCTCGGGCTGTGGCAAGACAACGGCGCTGCGGCTGATCGCGGGCTTGGCCGAGCCCACGCTGGGGCGCGTCGTGTGGGAGGGAGAGGCGGGTGCGGGAGAGACGGGGCGCGACGGCGCCCCCGCAGTGCCGCTCGGCTTCGTGTTCCAGGAACCGACGCTGCTGCCGTGGCGCACGGCGCTGGGCAACGCGGCGCTGCCGCTGGTCCTCGCGGGCATGGCGCGGCCCGAGGCGCGGGCGCAGGCGGCGGCGGCGCTCGCCGCCGTCGGGCTCGCGGGTGCGGGCGGGCTTTATCCACGCCAGCTTTCGGGGGGCATGCGAATGCGCGTCTCCATCGCGCGCGCGCTGGTGACGCGCCCCTCCCTGCTGCTGATGGACGAGCCGTTCGCGGCGCTGGACGAGATCACCCGCGAGCGGCTGAACGCCGACCTGCTGCGGCTGTGGCGGGAACGAGAACTGACCGTGGGGTTCGTCACGCATTCCGTCTACGAGAGCGTTTTCCTTTCCATGCGGGTGCTGGTGATGGCGCGCCATCCCGGGCGGATCGTCGAGGAGGTGAAGGTTGAGGCGCCGTATCCGCGCGACGAATCGTTCCGTACCAGCAGCGTTTATGCCGAGGCGTGCCGGCAGGTCTCCGCGGCGTTGCGTCGGGCCATGGAGGAGGAGCGATGAGGGCGGTGCTGCGCGAGGCGGGACCGGCCGCGATCCTCGGCGTCGCGGGGCTCGTGCTGTGGCAGGCGCTGGTCGGGCTGTTCCACGTGCCGCCCTATATCCTGCCGGGGCCGGTCGCGATCGCGGTGACGCTGTATCGCGACGCCGGGATGCTGTTCGCTTCCCTGATGGTGACGCTCGGCGTCGCGCTGGAGGCGCTGGCGGTGGCCGTTGTCGGCGGGGCGGGACTTGCCATTCTGTTCGCGCAGTCGCGGTGGATCGAGCGCGGGCTGTTTCCCTATGCGGTGATCCTGCAGGTGACGCCGGTCATCGCGATCGCGCCGCTGATCCTGATCTATGTCGGCAGCACGCGCGCCGCGCTACTGATCTGCGCCTGGATCGTTGCCTTCTTCCCGGTGCTGTCCAACACCGCGCTCGGCCTGCGCTCCGTCGACCCCGCGATGCTGGACCTTATGGCGTTGTACCGGGCGCGGCCCGGGCAGGTGCTGTGGTATCTGCGCCTGCCGGCGGCGATGCCGTACTTCCTCGCCGGCGTGCGTATCGCGGGCGGGCTCGCGCTGATCGGCGCGGTGGTGGCGGAGTTCGCGGCCGGCACCGCCGCGGGCGGGTCCGGGCTCGCCTACCGCATCCTGGAGAGCAGCTACCGGCTCGACATACCGCGCATGTACGCGGCGCTGTTCCTACTCTCCGTCACCGGCGTGGCGATCTTCGCGCTGCTCAGCCTGGTCTCCTGGCTGGCGCTGCACCGCTGGCACGAAAGCGCCGCGCGGCGGGACCGATAGGCGGCCGGCGCGGCGCGGCGGACGCGGCTGCGCCCGTTCCGCGACGCTCGCCTGACGCGCCGGCGGCGGAGCGGCGCCCGACTCGGCCATGGCCCGGAAGCGTTCCTCGTCGAGCACGCACACCAGATGCGGGTTGGGGCAGGCGATCGCCAGCGTCCGGCGCAGCCGCGCGAAGGCGCGGCTCACTGTCTCCGGCGTGAGGCCGAGATATTCGGCGATGTCGGCACGCGACATCGGCAGGTCGATGAGCGAGGAGGCCGCGGGGTTGGGCTGCATCTGGCGCAACAGATCGAGGAAACGGGCGACGCGGATGTCGGCGTGCGCGATGCCGAGGGTGAGTTCGTGGAGCTGGGCGCGGCGTAGCTCGTGGCAGGCCTTGATGAGGAACTGGTGGTCGAGCTCGCTGTCGCGCTTGAGCAGCCGCTCCAGCGCCGCCAGCGGCATGCGGTACAGCACGCAGGCGGTCACCGCCTGCACGGTGGTGACGTAGAGGCCGTTCTCGGCCAGGCCAACGATGTCCTGCGGAAAGAAGAAACCGAGAATGGCGCGCGTGCCGTCCGGGCGCAGCACCACGCTTTTCAGTACGCCGTCGGCGATGTCGTAGATCGCGGCGGCCTCCGCGCCCTGGCGGAACAGCGTGGCGCCGCGCTCGACGCGCACCAGAGAGGCGATGGGCGCCAGCCGCTGGCGCTCAGCGGTGGTAAGCAGGTCCCGGCTCGTGCCGTCGTGCCCCGGCTGCGCCAGAAACGGTTTTGCGGCGATGGCGAGGCGAGGGGTGGCGTCGCGGCGGCCGATCATCGGAGGCTTTCCCCTCTCCCGTGGCGCTGGCCTGGCCGCGGCGGCCTCAATGGGTGGATTTCGGCTTGTGCGCGGGGCGCGCGGCCGGTGGGGCCAGCGGCGGCAGCGCGACGCTCGACATCATCATTTCCGCCGCCTCGAACAGGTCCTGGCGCAGATCCTCGGCGATGGAGCGCCAGGTCCGGAACCAGGTCTCCGCCGCGAGGCTGGCGCGGCGCGCCTGCTCCTGCCCGTCCTCGGCGCCCGTCGGCAGGTGCATACCAGCCGCCGCCGTCGCGCAATCCGCCAGGGTCTCGCGGGTTAGCTCCGCCTGGCGCGTCGCCGCCCGCATCCACGCCTTCAGCGTCAGCTCCTGCGCAGCCCCGAGGGCCGCGAAACCGCGCTGGGCCGCCTCGATCGCGTCGGTTCCGGCGCCCGAAAACGATGGCATGGTTGCCATGACCGTACTCCCCAGTTGGACACGTTTTCTTCGCCCAAGCGTGGCGCGCATGCCTTGATCCGGATCAACCCGCTAGGCGGATTCAACCGGCGCGTGCTAAACACTTCTTCATGTCAGTGGTGACTCCGGTCATTCCGCGCATCATTGCCGGAAGGATTGCTCATTGTGAGCGCTGTGGCGTGCGCGCCCGCAGCGTCTGTGCCAGCCTTCCGGCAAGCGATCTTGAGCGCCTGGCCTCCATCTCCGTCGTCCGGCAATGCGGCCCGGGTGAGGTCATCATGATGGAAGGCGAGCCGGCGGCCTCCTACCACAACATCACAATGGGCTTCGTGCGGCTGCACAAATCGCTGCCCGACGGACGCGAGCAGGTGACAGGGTTCGCCCGGCCCGGCGACTTTCTCGGGCTGGCCTCGGAGGACAATTACGGCGTGACCGCGACGGCGATCGGGCCGGTGACACTGTGCCGGTTCCCGCGCGACCGCTTCCGCAAGCTGATGCACGCGCTGCCGACGCTGGAGGACCGACTGCTCGGCGTGGCGAGCCACGAGCTGGTGATCGCGCAGGAGCGCATGCTGCTGCTCGGCCGCAAGACGGCGCGCGAGCGGGTGGCGAGCTTCCTGCTCGACCTGGCGCCGCCGTGCGGCGAGACCGGGCTGATCCAGCTGCCGATGACGCGCACGGACATCGCCGACTATCTTGGGCTCACCATCGAGACGGTGAGCCGAACGCTCTCCACCTTCCGGCGCGAGAAGCGCATCGAGATGAAGGTGCCGAACCAGCTGCTGCTGCTGGACCGCAACGGCCTCACCCGCATCGCCCAGGCCAGCGCACTCTAGGTCGAGCGCACTCCAGGCCCGGCAGCGCTATCCGGGCCGCTATCCGCCGAGCAACGAATCGGGCCGCCGAGCAACGAATCGGGCGGCGGCGGCACTTAGGGCAGGACGCGGCCGTCCGCGCCGACGCTCATGCCGGAGGAAGGATCGACCCAGACGAGCTGGTCGTTGACCTTGTTCACACCCGGAACATTCTCCACCGCGACGATGAGGGCGCGGCGCTCCTCGTCGCTGAACACCACGCCGTCGATGGTCGCGGTCCCGTCCTTGACCTCGACGCGGATGCCGCCACGCGGCGCCCAGGCCTGCTTGCCAAGCTCCGCGAGGATGGCGGTCCGGATCGCGGCGTCGCCCTCCGGCTTCTGCGGCGGGGTCTTCAGCACCTCGCCGAGTGCCCTGATGAGGTCGGCGCGGCTGACGATGCCGACGAGGTGCCCGTCCGCAACCACCGGCACGCGGCGGATGCGGCGGCGGCGCATCAGGGCAACAACTTCGCCGAGATCCTCGTCCGGCCCCACCGTCACGACGTCCGGCGTCATGATCTCCTCGACCTTGCGCGCGTGGGTGCGCACGTAGTCGGAGGCGACGGAGCCGGCGAGGAACAGGGTCTTCAGGAAGCCGGGCGTTTCGCCCTGCGTACCGGTTTCGACCCGACGCAGCAGGTCGCCCTCGGTCAACATGCCGACGAGCCGACCGCCGCGGTCCACGACCGGCAGGCCGCTGATGCGCCGCTCCGCCATCACGCTCGTGGCGGCCGCGAGATCCGTCTCCGGACCCACCGTCACGACCGGTGCGGTCATCACATCGCGTACCTTCATCATGCCCTCCATCAGGCTCACGCCCCGTTCCGGATACAAGATGGGGCGGGCGGGCCCCCCGGCGCCTTGACCGAGATCAAGCCGCGCCGGGGAACATGAGGTCAGTTCCGCGCCTTGTCCACCAGCTTGTTCTTGGCGATCCACGGCATCATCGCGCGCAGCTTCTCGCCCACCTGCTCGATCGGATGGGTGGCGGAAGCTCGGCGCATGGACTTGAAGCTGGCCTGGTTGACCCTGTTCTCCAGCATCCAGTCGCGGGCGAAACGGCCGGACTGGATGTCCGCCAATACGCGCTTCATCTCCGCCTTGGTGGCGCCGTTGATGATGCGGGGGCCGGAGATGTACTCGCCGTACTCGGCGGTGTTGCTGATCGAGTAGTTCATGTTGGCGATCCCGCCCTCGTAGATGAGGTCGACGATCAGCTTCACCTCGTGCAGGCACTCGAAATAAGCCATTTCGGGGGCGTAGCCGGCCTCGACCAGGGTCTCAAAGCCGCCCTTGATCAGTTCCACGAGGCCGCCGCAGAGCACCACCTGCTCGCCGAACAGGTCGGTCTCGCATTCCTCCTTGAAGGTGGTCTCGATGATGCCGGCGCGGCCGCCGCCGATGGCGGAAGCATAGGAGAGCGCTATTTCGAGCGCGTTGCCGGACGGGTTCTGGGCGACCGCGACCAGGCAGGGGACGCCGCCGCCACGCTGGTACTCGCTGCGCACGGTGTGGCCAGGGCCCTTCGGCGCGATCATGAACACGTCGATGTCCGGGCGCGGGTCGAGCAGGTTGAAGTGGACGTTGAGTCCGTGGGCGAAGGCGAGCGCGCTGCCGGGGCGCATGTTGGGGCCGAGCTTCTCGCGGTAGAGGTCCCCCTGCCCTTCGTCCGGCGTGAGGACCATCACGACATCGGCCCATTTGGCGGCCTCGGCGGGGTCCATGACCTTGAGGCCGGCGGCCTCGGCCTTTGCCACGCCGGCGGAACCGGGGCGCAGGCCGACAACGACGCTGGCGGCGCCGGAATCCTTGAGGTTGTTCGCGTGGGCGTGGCCCTGGCTGCCGTAGCCGATCACGGCGACCTTCTTCGCCTTGATCAGGTTCACATCGGCATCGCGATCGTAATAGACGCGCATCGTTTCTCTCCTCGGGAAACCTTGGTGTTCTGGGGAAGTGCTTTCAGATCGTGCGGGTGCCGCGGGCGAGCGCCGCGACACCGGTGCGGGAGACCTCTGCGAGGCCCAGCGGGCGCATCAGCTCGACGAAGGCGTCGAGCTTGTCGGAGCTGCCCGTCATTTCGAAAACGAAACTCTCGACGGTGGCGTCAACGACGCGCGCACGGAAGGCATCGGCCAGCCGCAGCGCCTCGGCGCGGTCGTTGCCGCGGCCCACCACCTTGATCAGAGCCATCTCGCGCGCGAGGTGCGGCCCCTGCTGGGTGAGGTCCGCGACACGGTGCACGGGGACGAGGCGGTCGAGCTGCGCCTTGATCTGCTCGATCACCATGGCGGTGCCCGAGGTGACGATGTTGATGCGGCTACGGTTGCGCCCGTCCTCAACGGGGGCAACGGTGAGGCTCTCGATGTTGTAGCCGCGGCCGGAGAAGAGGCCGACGACGCGCGCGAGCACCCCGGCCTCGTTCTCGACGAGCACGGAGATGGTCGCACTGCGCATGGTGTTGTCCGAATTGGCGGGCATGGTTCGTGCGTCAGACCAGGGCCAGGCCTTCGTCGGAGACGCCGGGGGCGGCCTCCTGCTTGCCGGGGCCGAGGATCATCTGGTCGTGCGCGGCGCCCGAGGGGATCATCGGGAAGCAGTTCTCCGCGGGATCGACGGCGACGTCGAGGATGAAGGCCTTGTCGCTCGCGATCATGGCGCGGATCGCGTCGTCGAGCCGGTCCACCTCGGTCACGCGCATGCCGGCGCCGTGGAAGCTCTCGGCGAGGCGCACGAAATCCGGCAGCGCCGCGGAGTAGCTTTCGGCGTAGCGGCCGCCGTGCAGCAGCTCCTGCCACTGGCGGACCATGCCCATATACTCGTTGTTGAGGATGAAAACCTTCACCGGCAGGCGGTACTGGGCGAGCGTGCCGAGCTCCTGGATGTTCATCAGGATCGAGGCTTCGCCGGCGACGTCAACGACGAGCGCGTCCGGGTGGGCGATCTGCACGCCCATGGCGGCGGGCAGGCCGTAGCCCATGGTGCCGAGGCCGCCCGAGGTCATCCAATGGTTTGGGCGGTCGAAGCGCAGGAACTGCGCCGCCCACATCTGGTGCTGGCCGACCTCGGTGGTGAAGAAGCACTCGCGCCCGGATGCGGCGGCGAGGTCGCGCAGGCGCTCGATCGCGTATTGCGGTTTGATGAGCGCGCCCTCGCCGCGGGCCTGGCCGTAGGCGAGGCACTTCGTCGCGCGCCAGGCCTCGATCTTCTGCCACCAGGCGCCCAGCGCCGCGCGGTCCTGCCTGGCCTCGTCGGCCAGCCAGGCGGCGTTCAGCGCCGCGAGCGCCTGGCCGGCGTCGGCGACGATGGCGAGATCGACAGGGACGTTCTTGTTGATGCTCGATGGATCGATGTCGATATGAATCTTGCGCGAGCCGGGGCTGAAGGCGTCGAGGCGGCCGGTGACGCGGTCGTCGAAGCGGGCGCCGACGGCGAGCATGACGTCGCAGCCGTGCATCGCGAGGTTGGCCTCGACCGTTCCGTGCATGCCGAGCATGCCGAGGAAGAGCGGGTCGGAGGCGGGAAAGGAGCCGAGGCCCATGAGCGTGTTGGTGATGGGGATGCCGGCGCGGCGGACGAAATCGGTGAGCGCGGCCGCGGCCTCCGGGCCGGCGTTGATGACGCCGCCGCCGGCGTAGACGACGGGGCGTTTCGCTGCCTTCAGCATGGTGACGGCGCGGGCGATGGACGCCGGGTCCGGCTCGCGGCGCGGGCGATAAGAGCGGTGCGGCGCCTCGGGCGGCGGCGCGTAGGGGGCGGGGCCGATCAGGATGTCCTTCGGCAGGTCGATCAGGACCGGGCCGGGCCGGCCGCTCTTGGCGACGTAGAACGCCTCGTGGACGGTGCGGGCAAGATCCTGCGGGCGCTTGACGAGGTAGTTGTGCTTGGTGGCGGGGCGGGTAATGCCCGTCGTGTCCGCCTCCTGGAAGGCGTCGTTGCCGATGAGGTGCGTGGGAACCTGACCGGTGAGGCAGACGACCGGAATGCTGTCCATCAGCGCGTCGACCAGGCCGGTCACCGCGTTGGTGGCGCCGGGGCCGCTGGTGACGAGCACCACGCCGACGCGGCCGGTGGAGCGGGCATAACCCTCCGCGGCGTGCACCGCCGCCTGTTCGTGGCGGACGAGGATGTGGCGGATCGCGTTCTGCTTGAAGATCGCGTCGTAGATCGGAAGGACCGCACCGCCGGGATAGCCGAAGATGACCTCAACGCCCTGGTCCTTCAGCGCGCGCAGGAGGACCTCCGCGCCCGGCTGGGGCGCTTCGGTTGCCGAGGGGTTGGGCGTGGGGGCGGTTGCGGACATGCTCGAGCCTTAGTCCGCGTTGTTGCAGCGCGTCAACCCGGGGCGTGAATAAACGCGAAGATTCTCTCCGATTCTTCGGATGAAAATTGCGCTAGCGATGCGATGCGCGCATGGATCGTATGCATCCGCGCGTCGTCCACGAGGCGCTGGTGGCGGAACCAGGTGGCCTGGCGCTTGGTGTAGCGGGCGGTGTTGGCCTCGGCCTGGGCGCGCGCCTCGGCGAGCGTCATGCGGCCGGCGAGATGGGCGAGGAGTTCCGGCACGCCGTGGGCGCGCAGAGCAGGAAGCGCGGGGTCGAGGCCGGCCAACGGACGAACCTCGTCGAGCGCGCCTTGCGCGAGCATGGCGCCGAAGCGGGCGACGATGGCAGCGCGCAGTTCGGCGCGGGGCGGGTCGAGCAGGATCAGGCGGAAGGACCAGGGCGCAGGTGTCGCGGACTGCGTCTGCCACGCGGCCAGGCCGCGCCCGGTGCCGCGCCAGACCTCCCAGGCGCGGGCGAGGCGCTGGCTGTCCGTGGGGCGGAGGCGGGCGGCGGTGGCGGGATCGACCCTGGCAAGCGCTTCGTGGAGTGCGGCTGGGCCGAGTTCCGCGAGCAGGCGGCGGGCCTCCGCGCGCGCCGCCTCGCCCGGCGCGGGGATGTCAACGATGCCGCGGACGAGCGAGGCGAGGTAGAGGCCGGTGCCGCCACAGAGGATGGGCAGGCTTCCGGCCTCGCGCGCCGCTTCCATCGCGGCCAGCGCGGCCTCGCGCCACCAGGCGGCGTCGGTGGGCTCGGTGATGGCGCGAACGCCGTACAGCGTGTGCGGGGCACGGGCTTCGTCCTCCGGCGTCGGGCGGGCGGTGATGACGCGCAGTTCGCGATAGGTCTGCATCGCGTCGGCGTTAATGACGGTGCCGCCGAGGCGCTCGGCCAGCGCGAGGGCGAGGGAGGATTTGCCGCTGGCGGTGGGGCCGGCGACGATCAGTGCCTCCGGGTGCGGCCGCAGGGCTTGCTGTGTCATCGCCGGCACCGCATAGGGCCCCTCATGACAGGCCCGTCCATGTATGTGCTGACGTTGATTGTCGAGCGTGAGGCAACCTCGCTGGACCCGGCGCTGGTCGGGCGCGTGCGCGAGGCGCTGGGAGGAGGCGAGCCCCGCGTGCTGTCGGCGGGCGAGGCGGTGGATCTGCCGCTCGTCGCGATGCCGTCGCGCGAGGCGGTGGCGGCGGCGCTAGGAGGTACGGCGGTCGATGCGATCGCGCAGCCGACGGCGGGGCGGCGCAAGCAGCTGCTGCTTGCGGATATGGACAGCACCATCGTCACCACCGAGACGCTGGACGAGCTTGCGGCGTATGCCGGGCTCAAGGAGGAAATCGCCGCCATCACGCGCCGCAGCATGAACGGGGAGATCGACTTCCGCGAGGCCCTGCGCGAGCGCGTCGCGATGCTGAAGGGGCTCGCACTTTCGGCCCTCGAGGCCACGTGGGAGCGGACGGAATACATGCAGGGGGCGCGGGAACTGATCGCGACCATGCGCGCGCATGGGGCAACAACGGCGCTGGTCTCGGGCGGGTTCACGTTCTTCACCGGGCGGGTGGCCGCGGAACTGGGGTTTCATCATCACCGCTCCAACGTGCTGCTGCACGACGGCGAGCGCCTGACGGGCGAGGTGGCGGAGCCGATCCTCGATCGCGATGCGAAGCTTTCGTCATTGCGCGAACTCGCGGCCGGGCTGGGCATCGGGCTCGCGGCCACCGCGGCCGTCGGCGACGGCGCGAACGACCTCGCGATGCTGCGCGCCGCGGGGCTCGGGGTCGCGTTCCGCGCCAAGCCGGTGGTCGCCGCCGAGGCGCGCGCCGAGCTGCGCCACGCGGGGCTGCGGGGCGTGCTGTTCGCGCAGGGTTACCGGGCCGAGGAGATTTCGGCCTAACCCTTCTGCGTCGCCGGCGCGGCGTCGAGAGGCAGCGGAACCCATCGCGTGCCGCCCTCGCCGAGGAGCAGGATCAGTACGTTCTGGCGCTTCTCGCGGCGCACCGAGGCGATCTGGTCGAGCACGTCCTGCGGCTTGTGCACCTCGTGCTGCTGCACCTCGAGGATGACGTCGCCGGGGCGCACGCCGCGGCCCGCCGCCGGGGAGTTCTGGCCGACATCGGTGACCACGACGCCCCTCTGGCCGGGCGTCAGGTGGAACTTGCCGGTCGTCGCCGCGTCGATGGCGGCGACCGACATGCCCATGCCCGGAAGTGCGACGGGCGCGGGCTCGCGCGGCTGCGGCTTCTCGGCGAGGGCGACCGGCTTCGGCTGGGTCGGCATCTCGCCAACCACCGCCTCCAGCGTGTGCTTGGCGTTGTCGCGCCAGATCCCGATCGGCACGGTCTTGCCGATCTGTGTGGCGGCGACCATGCGCGGCAGGGAGTGGCTGTCCTTCACCACCTTGCCGTCGAAGGTGAGGATGACGTCGCCCGTGCGCAGCCCCGCCTTGTCGCCAGGCGCGCCCTTGACGACGCCCGCGACCATCGCACCGCCCGCCTGCTTGAGCCCGAGGCTCTCGGCGATGTCCTTGGAGACGTCCTGGATGGTGATGCCGAGATAGCCGCGCTTGGCGTGGCCGTATTTCCAGAGCTGGTCGACCACCACGCGCGCGGCGTTGGAGGGGATGGCGAAGCCGATGCCGATCGAGCCGCCGGAGGGCGAGTAGATCGCCGTGTTGATGCCGATCACGTTGCCGTTCATGTCGAACAGCGGCCCGCCCGAGTTGCCCATGTTGATGGGCGCGTCGGTCTGGATGAAGTTGTCGTACGGTCCCTCGTGGATGTTACGGCCGCGTGCCGAGATGATGCCGGCGGTGACGGTGCCGCCGAGGCCGAACGGGTTGCCGATGGCCATCACCCAGTCGCCGATGCGGGCATGGTCCGAATTGCCCCACGCGACCGTGGGCAGCGGGTGGTGGACGTCGATCTTGAGCACGGCGAGGTCCATGCGCGTGTCGGCGCCGAGCAGCTTGGCCTTGAACGTCGTGCCGTCGTGCAGCGTCACCGTGATCTTGTCCGCGCCCTTGATGACGTGGTTGTTGGTGACGATGACGCCGGAGGCGTCGATGATGAAGCCGGAACCCAGCGCCTGGCGCCGCTCGATCGGCGGCAGGTTGCCGCCCTGCCCACCGTTGCCCTGGCCCTGGCGCTGGTGGTTCATGAAGTCGCGGAAGAACTTCTCGAACGGCGAGCCGGGGGGGAAGCCCGGCAGCGGCGGGAGGTTGTTGTTCATCTTGATGGTCTCCGAGGAGGAGACCGTCACCACCGAGGGAAGCAGCCGGGCCGCGAGATCGGCGAAGCTCGCAGGCGCGGGGCTCGCGAGGGCGACCGACGGCAACAGCAGCAGCACCGCGACGAAACGCAACATCCTGAGCATAGTTCTCCTCCTCGCGGCGACGCTGGCCGCGATCCTTGACGTATCCTAACGCGATTTTGCTTCCCGCGCCGCTATTTCGTTCCCGACGCAGAGCTTGGGACGGGCGGCGTCTTCAGCATCGACAGGAACCCGGAGTCCGGGTTCAGCACCAGCCGCGACTTACCGGCGGCGAAGCCCTGCCGGTAGGCCTCGAGCGTGCGCCAGACCTGGAAGAAGTGCGGATCGCGGGAGAAGGCAGCCGCGTAGGTGCGCGTCGCCACCGCCTCACCCTCGCCCTTCAGGGCCTCGGCCTGCGCCCTGGCGTCGGCGAGCAGCACGGTGCGCTCGCGGTCGGCGTTGGCGCGGATCTTCGCCGCCTGCTCCGCGCCCCTGGCGCGCACCAGGGCAGCAACGCGCTCGCGCTCGGACTGCATACGCTTCAACACCGCCTCGGTGTTCTGAAGCGGCAGGTCGGCGCGGCGGATGCGGACGTCGATCACGGTGACGCCGAAGGACGCCATCTCCTGATTCACCTGCTGCTGGATCTCGCCCATGATGCGGGTGCGCTGCGCGGAGAGCACGTCGAGCAGCTTCTCCTTGCCCAGCACGCTGCGCAACGAAGAGGAGAGGATACTGTCCAGACGCACCACGATGCCGCGCTCGGTCGGGCCCACGGTCTGATAGTACTGGAGCGGATTGGTGATGCGGAAGCGGGCGAAGGCATCGACGACCAGGCGGCGCTGGTCACCGAGCAGCACTTCCTCGGGCGGCGTGTCGTAGCCGAGCAGCCGGCGGTCGAAGGGGATCGCGGTCTGCACGAAGGGAAGCTTCACGTGCAGGCCCGGTTTCTCGATCACGCGCACCGGCTGGCCGAACTGCGTGAGCAGCACCTGCTGCGTCTGGTTCACGGTGAAGAACGTGTTCAGAACGACGAGGATCGCCACGAACAGGACGCCGATCATCGCCACGATGCGGGCGTTCATGGCTTGCCTCCATTCGTGGTCGCTGGCGTTGGCGCCGCCGGTGCTGTCGGCGGCGGGCCGCCCAACGGCAGCATCGGCAGCACGCCGTGCACCGCGCCGTCGATCACCGTGGTCGGCGTCGTGCTCAGGATCGATTGCATGGTCTCGATGTAGAGGCGGCGCATGGTGATTTTCTTGGCCGCGTCGTAGGCGGCGAGCACGGAGAGGAAGCGCTTCGCCTCGCCCTGCGCCCGCGCCTCGGTCGCGGACTTCTGGGCCTCGGCGGCGGCGACGATCTGGGCGGCGGTGCCGCGGGCGACCGGGACGATGTTGTTGCGGTAGCCCTCGGCGTTGTTGACCACGGTCTGTGCGTCCGCCGCGGCGCGCTGCACGTCGCGGAAGCTTGCGATCACTTGCGCGGGCGGGTCGCTCTTTTGCAGTGTGACCTGGGTGATCTGGACGCCGGTGCCGTAGCGGTCGAGGATCGCCTGTACGCCCTTCTGCACCTCGATCTGGATGCGGGCGCGGGCGTTGGTCAGCGCCGGCTCGATCGGCGTGCTGCCGATCACCTCGCGCATGACGCTTTCCGCCACCGCCTTGACCGTCTGCGCCGGATCGCGGGTGTTGAACAGGAAGGCCTTGGCGTCCCGGATACGCCAGAAGACGGTGAAGTGCAGGTCGATGATGTTCTCGTCGCCGGTGAGCATGAGGCTCTCGGCCGGCACGTCGACCGGGGCGGTGCTGCCGGAGCCGGGCGAGGGCGAGCGGTAGCCGATCTCGACGCTCTCGACGCGGGTGACGCGGGGCAGCAGCACCGATTCGATCGGCCAGGGCAGATGGTAATTGAGGCCAGGCGGCGCGGTTCGGACGAAGGCGCCGAAGCGCAGCACCACGCCCTGCTCGTCCGGCTGCACGACATAGAAGCCGCTGGCGAGCCAGATGCCCACGACGATGAGGGCAAGCAGCGCGGCGCCGCGCGCGCCGCGGAACCCGCGCCCACGCCCGATCCAGCGGCCGATGCCGCCGCCTCGCCCACCGCCGTCACCACCGCCGCCTCCGCCGCCACGGGGCGGACGGTTGTTGCCGAAGAAGCGCCGGATCGAGGCGATCAGCGCGTCGAGATCCGCACCAGGGCCAGGGCCCTGGCCCCATGGGCCGTTGGGTCCGCCGGGACCGCCGGGACGCTGCGGACCGCCGCCGGGACCACCGCCCGAACCACCTCCGGGCCGGGGTCCCCAGGGATTGCCGTTCGGAGAGCCGGAGCCCAGCGGCTCCGGTCGGGACTGCGGTCCGCCGCTTGATTCGTCCAACGCCATGTCGGCTTGCGCCCCCTCAGGCTGTTCGCCCCATACTCATCTCCCCCCACCAGCCCGGGGCCCATTGGCAGGGGCAGAGCGGTGAGCCATAACGCGCGCCCTCGCGAGACGCCATCCACCGCCGCACCTGCGCGGCGGTATGGTCGCCACCCAACACCTTTGCAAGCACGGGGGTTCCAAGCATGGCTCATCCCACCGAACAGGCTTTGCGTGCCGCGCTGGCGCGCCTCAAGGATCCCGTCACCGGCCAGGACCTCATCAGCGCCGGACGGCTCGACTCGCTCGATATCCGCGGCGGCCTGGTGCAGGCGGCGCTGCGCACGACGCGCGAGGAAGCGCCCCGGATGGAGGCGCTGCGGCACGAGGCGCAGGCGGTGCTGGCGCGCGAGCCGGGGGTCACCAACGCGACCGTGGTGCTGACGGCGCATTCCGCGCAGGCTGCGCATCAGGCGCCGGCGCATGGAGCGCACGGCGGGCATGGTGGGCAGGCCGGGGGTCACGGCGCGCAGCGCGCGACGCTGCTGGGCGAGACGCGCGCCATCGTAGCGGTTGCGTCCGGCAAGGGCGGCGTCGGCAAGTCCACCGTGGCGGTGAACCTCGCGGTGTCGCTGGCGCGGCGGGGCCTCGAAGTGGGGCTGCTCGACGCCGACATCTACGGGCCGAGCCTGCCGCGCATGCTGGGCATCACCGGCAAGCCTGAGATGGTGGGCGACAAGCTGCTGCCGATCGAGGTGTGGGGGCTCAAGGCGATGTCGATCGGGCTGCTGGTCGACGAGGAGACGCCGATGATCTGGCGCGGCCCGATGGTGATGGGGGCACTGGAGCAGCTGATGGGCCAGGTGGCGTGGGGGCCGCTCGACGTGATGATCGTGGACATGCCGCCGGGCACGGGCGACGCGCAACTGACTATGGCGCAGCGGGTGAAGCTCGCAGGCGCGGTGATCGTCTCGACGCCGCAGGACGTCGCACTGCTCGACGCGCGGCGCGGGGTGCGGATGTTCGAGCGCACCAAGGTGCCGGTGCTCGGGATCATCGAGAACATGAGCTATTTCTGCTGCCCGAATTGCGGCCACCGCACCGAAATCTTCGGCCATGGCGGGGCGAAGGCGGAGGCGGCGCGGCTCGGCGTGGAGTTCCTGGGCGAGGTGCCGCTGCTGGCCGAGGTGCGCACGCTGTCCGATGCAGGGACGCCGGTAGCCGCCCACGCGCCGGAGAGCGAGGCTGCGCACGCCTATGCAGCGATCGCCGAGAAGCTGTTGCAGCATCTCGGCGGCGCACCGGCGGGGCCGAGGATCGTTATCGAATAGGCTTTGCCGGCCAGCCGGCGAGCAGCGCGTCGGTCTCGGGCGCGCTCGGGATACTCTGCTGCGAGCCCTCATGCGTGCAGCAGAGCGCCGCGGCGGCGTTGGCGCGCGTGGCGGCGTCACGCAGGGTAAGCCCCCGGTCCAGCGCGGCGGCGAGCACGCCAGTGAAGGTGTCGCCGGCCCCCGTGGTGTCGCGCACCGTGACCCGGTGCGCCGGGAGCGTGAACGTCTCGCCGGCGGCAGCGATTTCCACCCCCGCCTCGCCTCGGGTGATGACGGCGGCAAAGCCGTGGCGGGCGGCGAGTTCGGCGGCGGAGGCGGCGCCGAGTTCCGCGGCCTCGACCTCGTTGGCGACCAGCACATCGAGCGCGGCGAGGGCTTCCTCGGGGAATGGGCCGGCGGGAGCGGTGTTGAGCACGACGCGGCAGCCGCGCCGTTTCGCGCGCAGGGCGAGGAGCGCGGATTCGACCGGGGCGACCTCGCGCTGCAGGAGCAGCGTGGTTTGCGGCGTGAGCAGCGCATCCTCCACCTGGGCGGCAGTCGTTTGCCTGTTGGCACCGCTCGCGACGAGGATGAGGTTGCGCCCGTCCGGGTCGACGGCAATGACGGCGATGCCGGTCGGCGATCCCGTCTCGGCGACGCGCGACAGATCGACGCGGGCCTCGCGCAGGAGGGCGAGCGCCTGGGGGGCGAAGGCGTCGCGGCCGACAGAGCCCGCGAGCACCACGCTGGCGCCGTCCCGCGCGGCGGCGAGGGCCTGGTTGGCTCCCTTGCCGCCGGGCTGGGCGGTGAAGCCGGGGCCGAGCACCGTTTCGCCGGGCGCGGGGAGCGCGGGGACGGGCAGAACCAGGTCGAGATTGATCGATCCCAGGACGACGATCATCGTGCGGGCCCTAAAGCGGGCGTTCCAGCACCGTCATCATCTCCTCCCATTCGCGGCGGGAGAGACCGGAGCCCTTCTGCGTCACCTGCTCGCCGGCAAGCATGCGGCGCAGGGCCGTGAGCATCGGGCCGGAGAAAGTGAAGGCGCCGAGCCGATAGTCGCGGAAGGCCGCGGCGGTCAGTGGCACCCAGGCGTCGAGGCAGGTCACCATCGCCTCGGCATAGGCGCGGATCTCGTACTGGGCATGCGCGTCGGCGCGGAGCGAGAGGAAATGCATGAGATTGTGCAGATCCGTCTTCCAGTACCATTGCGTGTACGTATTGAGCGTGAGGTTCATGCGCGCGAGTTCACGCGCGAGGCCCGCGCGGGCGGGATCGACCGGGGCGCCCTGCTCGTCCTCGTTCAGCATCCGGGCGTAATGGTCGTAGTTGCGCGTGGCGTCCTCGCGCAGGACGCGCAGCACCTCCTCCGCCTCCGCGCCCTCGAGCAGTGCGCCGCGGCCCTGGCGGTTCGCCTGGGACTGGGCGGCGAGATGCTCCGGCGCGGGGATGTAGAACTCCCGGTCGAGGATGGAGTAGCGGGCCGAATACTCGTTCACGTTGGCAGTGCGGTGGCGGATCCACTGCCGGGCCACGAAGATGGGAAGTTTCACGTGGAACTTGATCTCGCACATCTCGAACGGGGTCGAATGGCGGTGGCGCATGAGGTAGCGGATGAGACCGGCGTCCTCGGAGACGCGGCGGGTGCCGCGGCCGTAGGAGACCCGGGCGGCCTGGACCACGGCGTCGTCGTCGCCCATGTAGTCGACGACGCGCAGGAAGCCGTGGTCCAGCACCGGGATGGGGGTGTGGAGCAATGCCTCCAGCGCGTCCACGGTGGCGCGGCTGGTGGGATGGCGCGCGGCGCGCAGTTCCTCGATCTCGGCAAGCTGCGCCAAGGTCAGCCCCGCATTTTCCTTCCCTGTCGGCATCTGCCCACCCTTCCGTAACGCCTGCCGGATGCCTATATTCCGTCTGCCGGCTTGCCGGCTATGGCGATAAACGGCGTGTGGAATAAGCGTTGTGGACCCGGGGGCGGTACCCGGCGCCTCCACCACCACTTCCGGTGGATAGGGGGGCGAAATAGGCTCGACACGCGTGGTAAAGACTCGTCTTTTGCCCGGCATGGTTCCGCCGTTATCGGGCCGATTTACAAGTGCCAACGACAACAACGCAATGGCGCTCGCTGCCTAATCACTAGGTAAGCGCGGTCCGGGGGGCACCGGGCAACAGAAGCCCCCCACTCGCACCAATCCGGCGGACGTGGCACGAGTCGGCGCATGAGCACCTATTGCACGATCGCGCCGGGCCATCCCGTGCATCATGCCTACCATGCGACGGAATACGGGTTTCCGGCGCGCGACGAGCCTGTGCTGTTCGAGCGGCTGGTGCTCGAGATCATGCAGGCGGGGCTGTCCTGGGAGACCGTCCTCAAGCGGCGCGCCGGGATGCGCGAGGCGTTCGCGGGCTATGACATCGATACCGTCGCGGCCTGGGCCGACGAGGATGCGGCGCGGCTGCTGGGAGATGCGCGGATCATCCGCAACCGGCTGAAGGTAGCGGCGATCCTCGAGAACGCGCGGCGGATCCGGACCATGCGCGCGAGCCATGGCGGGTTCGCGCAATGGCTGGATGCGCAC
>JAJZUI010000227.1 GCA_021847175.1 Pseudomonadota bacterium | reverse complement strand
CGTGCGGATTGCAGTGCGCGAGCGCAAATCGCAGTGGGGTACTCTTCGGCTTGCGCCGTTCCGGGTTGTTGGATCCCGCCCCTTAGGAACGGCGGAGCCGCCGCATCGAGGTAACAAATCAGGGCCCGGCGGGTCGCGGCGGCGTGATTTATCGCCGCATCGGCCTGTGCGGCATCCTGGTAGATTTCGCCATAGGTTTTATTGTAACGCTCAGTTGGCGCCCTTCCCCCGTGGGAGAGCAGGCCGCCCAAGACGCCGCCGACAATGCCACCGATTGCTCCTCCCAAGCCGGCACCAATCCCGGGACCCGTCGGCCCGACCGGCACATCGGGCGGCCCGGAGGGCGCCGGCGACGGCGCGTATTCGTTTGTCGAGACGCCACCCCGAAGGGTTTGCGCGGCGACCCGCTGCGTGCACGCCTCGGCAATGCACATCAGGAGCACGAGGGCGACGGAAACCGCGGAGCGGCTTGGACGCAACGGAAACGACTTGCGTGAGCCGCTTTGGCCGAGACGCACCATCACCACTGTTCCGCTCTGACGGATATGTATATTGCAGTTGATCACAGGATTACGCCACTGCGCAATCTTTCTCGCGGCGTTTCTTGATCACGCGCCCAAAAATAAGGGGACAAAATTAAACGGCGGAGGGAATATTCCCCCTCTGATGAGACTGTTGCTGAGAGGCCGCTTGAGAACGGTTGCGGCGGTATCGATGGCGGTCATTGAAGCTTGGGACCGAACCCCGGTATAGCCGCTCACCGAGGCACGCCGGATCGCATCGCGCTAAGCCGGGTGAGGGATCGGGGCCCACGCGCAGCCTCGATCGGGCCGCCCCTACTTCGTCCCGAACAGCCGGTCCCCCGCGTCTCCCAGACCCGGGCGAATATACCCGTGCTCGTCCAGCCCCCGGTCCACTGCCGCCGTGAAAACCTCGACATCCGGATGCGCCGCCTCGAACGCCGCGATCCCCTCGGGCGCCGCGACCAGGCAAACCATGCGTATGCGTCTCCCGCCCGCCCGCTTGATCCGCGCCACCGCCGCCGCCGCGGAGTGTCCCGTCGCCAGCATCGGGTCGAGCACGATCACCTGCCGTTCCGCGATCCCGTCCGGCAGCTTCGCGTAATACTCCACCGGCTCCAGCGTCGCGGGATCGCGATAAAGCCCGATGTGCCCGACGCGTGCCGCCGGCACCAGGTCGAGCATCCCGTCCAGGAGCCCGTTCCCCGCCCGCAGGATGGAGACGAAGCACAGCTTCTTCCCCGCCAGCAGCGGCGCCATCATCGGCTCCAGCGGGGTCGAGATCGGCACCTGCTCAACCTCGAGGTCGCGCGTCACCTCGTATCCCATGAGCAGCGCGATCTCCCGCACGATGCGCCGGAATCCCGCGGTCGAGGTCTCCCGGTCGCGCAGCAGCGTCAGCTTATGGGCCACCAGCGGGTGCCCGACGATCGTCACGGTCATCGGCCCGCCCCGTCTCCTTCGGCAGCCCCTCGCTCACCGCGTCCCGGTCAACCGGCCACGCGCGTCAGACGTGCTGCCCGCCATTGATGTGCAGTTCGGCACCATTGATATACGACGCCGCCGGCGAACACAGGAAATGGATCGTGTTCGCCACCTCCTCCGGCCTTCCGAGCCTGCGCATCGGCACCTGCTTCTCCACATAGGCCCGTGTCCCCGGCGAGAGGATCGCGGTGTCGATCTCCCCGGGGCTGATCGCGTTCACCCGTATCCCCATCGGCGCGAACTCCGCCGCCATCTCGCGCGTCAGCGTCGCCAGCCCCGCCTTGCAGGTCGCGTAAGCCACGCCCGCGAACGGATGCACCCGCGAACCCGCGATGGAAGTCACGTTGACGATGCTCCCGCCCGCCGCCGAAAGCTCCGCGGCCAGCCCCTTCGCCAGCAGCGCCACCGACAGCAGGTTCACGCGGAACACCTGTTCCCACAGCGCCGCCGGCGTCGCCATCACGCCCATCCGCGACCCCTCCGGCCCCTTCGGCGAGATCGCCGCGTTGTTGATCAGCGCGTCGAGCTTCCCGTCCGGCAGCCGGGCGCGCATCTCCTCCAGCCCCCGTTCCAGGTTCTCGAGGTCGCCGAGGTCGAGCTGCAGATGGTCCTGCGGCCCCGCGATCCACGGGCAGCGCGGCGAGAACCCCTGGCGCGACACGGTGAGCACCCGCCAGCCATCATCCGCAAAAATCCGCGCCGTCGCATGCCCGATGCCACGCGAGGCACCGGTCAGGACCAGGATGCGCTGACGGTTTTCCAAGGCTTATACTCCCGAGCGGAACACCTTCCGCCTCCTCAATCTGGCGTCGGCACACCCGTTTCACAAGCGCGCGGACTGGCTCACGCCGCCGACCGGCTCGCCGAGCGGTCCGGCGTCAGCCGGTAGGTGGTGAAGCGCCGGCTCAGCGCCGGCAGCGCCGCGATGTCCATCGCCCCCTCGCCGGGCCGCATCACGATCATTGCCACCGTCGCCGTCTCCACGCCGTCCAGGCCCGGACGAGGCGGCCGGCACACGGACCACGGCGAGCCGAAATCGTCGAACAGCGCGTTCTTGATCGCGGTGCGGTCGATCTTGCCCCTGAGCGGTGCCAGCGCCTCGCGCACCCGCGTGTGCCGGTAAAGCGTGCACGGCGTGCTCTCGATCCCCGTATCCTTCAGCTTCGACAGCGCGACGGGCGAGAGGAAATGGTTGGAGTGCACCAGCAGCCCCGCATCCGCCTCCAGCATGAAGGTCTCGTCCGGCGCGCACTCGAAATTGATCGCGAGCCCCCTCGCATGGCTCACGCACATGTTGTTGGCCGCCGACTTCCGCGTCGCCTGCGCCACCCGCCATGCCAGGGCGAGGTGCTGCTGCGCCAGGATCTTCCGCCGTATCAGCGCCAGTGGCACCCCCAATTCCCGATAATCCCTGTCGCACTGCAAATAATTCGCCGTAAGCCCGATCCCGGCGGCATTGAGCCCGGACCGCGCCAGCCCCCCCGCCTCGGTGAACGTCAGGATGTCCGGCCCGTCGTCGCGGCGTATCAGCAGCACCACCGCGGTCTCCGCGCACGCCGCCTTCCAGTCCCAGTTCTGCGCGTGCAGCAGCCCCTCGGTGGTGACCTCCGGCATCGCCAGCACCGCGGTGCAGCCCTCCTCGGCATCCGCGCGCGCCGCCAGCGCGCGCCGCTTCGCAAGCTGCAGGATCTCGGTGCGCGCGTTGAGCAGCACGATGTCCTCGAACGCCACGTCCGCCCCGCGCGCGATTCCGCGCATTTCCGGGATCATCGCCTCGTCGAATGCCTTGATCGTGGGCAGGAAGCCGCGCACCAGGTCGGCAAGCCGCCCGCCTTCCAGCCCCGCCGCGCGCAACTGCGCCCCATAATGCGCGATCCCGGCATCGATGCGCGCCTTCGCTGCCCTGCCATAGGCAACGCCGCGCTGCTCCGGCCCGCCGGACAACTCGATCAGGGGAAACGCATTGACCATGCCAACATCTCCTCGCCCGCCCGAGCATGGTCCCGCCCCGCGGCACAAGCCACCCCCCATTGCGGACCCGGGCATGGCCCCGGAACGCTCGCGGCACGGCAAGTGCAAGACCCGCCACGGCAGGACCACCGCGCGCGGGACAACAAAAGCGCATGCCGGACGGGCTAGCGCGCGGACGGAGGGCGCGTCATGCTACCCGCGCCGACGCCCGATCGCGCCCGCCAGAATGAGGCGGGAGCCAAACGGACGCGCGTTCTGCCGACTATACTTTGGGGGACTGGCGCCTAGCGCCACAACATGGAGGTGTTTCACGTGAAACGACGCAACTTCTTGCAGGGCAGCGCCGCCGCTGTCGCCGCTTCCGGGCTCGCGAGCCCCGCGATCGCGGCCCAGCCGCAGGTGCTGAAATACGTACCGCAGGCGAACCTGTCCTCGATCGACCCGATCTGGACCACCGCCACCGTCGCGACCCTGCACGGCTACATGGTCTACGACACGCTGTACGGCATCGACGACAAGCTGCTGCCGCACCCGCAGATGGTCGCCGGCCACACCATCTCGTCCGACAA
This sequence comes from Pseudomonadota bacterium, assembly GCA_021847175.1. Classification (GTDB taxonomy): domain Bacteria; phylum Pseudomonadota; class Alphaproteobacteria; order Acetobacterales; family Acetobacteraceae; genus JAJXXT01. The sequence goes on along the minus strand of JAJZUI010000227.1, from coordinate 2,175 downwards.
GCTCACCTGGACGCTCACGCTGCGCGACGGCCTCGCCTTCCACGACGGCGCGCCCGTGCGCTCCGCGGACTGCATCGCCTCGATCGAGCGCTGGGGCAAGCGCGACGGCTTCGGCCAGTACATGATGGCCATCACCAACGAAATGAAGGCGGTGAACGACAAGACCTTCACCATCCGCCTCAAGAAGCCCTTCGCCCTTCTGCCCTATTCGCTCGGCGCCGAGGGCTGCTTCATCATGCCCGAGCGCGTCGCCAAGACCGACGCCTTCAAGCAGATCACGGATGCCACCGGCAGCGGCCCATTCGTCTTCCAGCCGAAGGAGTTCGTCTCCGGCTCGCAGGTGATCTACACCAAGAACACCAAGTACGTTCCCCGCTCCGGTCCCGCGAGCTACTGGGCCGGCGGCAAGGTCGCGCATTTCGACCGCGTCGAGTGGAAGATCATCACCGATCCCGCCACCTCCGCCGCGGCACTGCAGCGCGGCGAGGTCGACTGGTGGGAAAACCCGATCTTCGACCTGCTGCCGACGCTGGAGAAGGCGAAGGATGTCACCGTCGAGGCGCTCGATCCGCTCGGCGCCCTCGGCATCATCGCCTTCAACCACGAGCAGGCACCGTTCAACAGCCACGCGATCCTGCGCGCGTTGCTGCACGCGGTGGACCAGAAGGAATATGTCCAGGCGGTGCTCGGCGCCCAGGCGGGGAAGTTCGGCAAATATCCGGCCGGCTACTTCACCATCGGCTCGCCCTACGCCAACACCGTGGGGCTCGAGGCGCTCAGCGGCCCGCGCAACATTGATCTCGCCAAGAAGCTGATCGAGCAGGCCGGCTACAAGGGCGAACCCGTCGTGCTCATGTCGCCCTCGGACCAGCCGCAGCTTCAGATCATGGCCCAGGTCACCCAGGACCTGTACCAGAAGGTCGGGATGAAGGTGCAGTACCAGAGCATGGACTGGGGCACGCTCGTTGCCCGCCGCGCCGAGCACAAGCCGGCCAGCCAGGGTGGCTGGAACAGCTTCTGCACCACCTGGGGCGGGCTGCAGGTCGCCAACCCCGGCGGCTCCTACCCGCTGCGCGGCAACGGCAAGGGCGGCTGGTTCGGCTGGCCCACCAACCCGGACATCGAGGCCCTGCGCAACCAGTGGTTCGACGCGCCTGACCTGGCCGCCCAGCAGAAGATCTGCGAGCAGATCCAGGCCCGCGCCTTCCACGACGTGCCCTTCATCCCCGTCGGCCAGTGGGTCACCCCCACCGCCCACCGCAGCAACCTCACGGGCTTCGTGAAGTGCGGCGTGATGGTCTTCTGGAACGTGAAGCGCGTCTGATCGCCTCCCCGGGTAGCGCCGCGGCGCTACCCGGACCGGCGCCTCTCTCTTTCGGCGAAACCCGGCGCGCGGTGGCGGAAGCCATCGCGCGTATCGCCCAGATCCTTGCGATAAATCAATGAAACCCGGTCACGGGCGGCCTAGCGACGCATTCGTGCAGTCGTAAGGAGAATACCCGTGTTGCCCCCTCTCACGCCGCAAGGCCAGTCGATCGAAAAGGTGATGCTCGCCGGCATCCGCGTCTGTGTCGGCTGGGTCTTCCTCTGGGCCGCGATCCACCATTTCGGCAACAGCGCCTATGTCGGCGGCTTCCTCTCCCACACCAGGACGTTCCACCCCGTCTACGGCCCGCTTGCGGCCTCGCCGCTGCTGCCGTTCATTTCGTTCATGGTCGAATACGGCCACCTGCTGATCGGCCTGTCGCTGGTGAGCGGGCTGTTCGTGCGCGCCTCCGCTCCCTTCGGCATCCTGCTGCTGATCCTCTACTGGACCGCGCACATGAGCTTCCCCTTCATCGGGGACCCGAACAACCTGCTGATCGACTTCCATATCACCTACGCCTTCGCGCTCGGCCTCTGCATGGTCCGCCACGCCGGCCACGCCTACGGGCTCGACGGCCTGGTCGCGAGATGGCGGATGACCGGGGAACACCCCACGCTCCGCTGGCTCACCGCCTGAGTCCCCACCGGCCCCGGTAGCGCCGCCACGCCGCGCGGCGCTACCCTCGCCCGATGGACTTCTCCCTCAACGACACCCAGCGCGCCGTGGCGGACGCCATCGCGCGCATCGCCGCCGGCTTCGACGACGCCTACTGGCTCGCCCGCGACACCGACGGCCGCTTCCCCCACGAA